>JBJXFK010000319.1:0-21898 GCA_046155505.1 Phycisphaerae bacterium | reverse complement strand
TCCGCCGGTTGCGCATGCGGCAACCTGGGACATCCGCACTGGCGAGCAGATCCGAGGTGTTGATGTAACGCTGCCAGCGCATCCCGAATTTGGAATGGCGATCAGTGCCGATTGTGCGCGGCTCCACGTGACGTCGCCTGATCACATCTGGCTGCTCGACACCGCGACGGGCGGCGTGCTTGCACAGATGCACATTGAACGCCCGTTCCTTCGCCAGCGATTCAGCGCGGATGGATCCCTGTGGGCACGAAGTGACCCGCGGGACGTTATTCACGTCGCAGATGCGCGATCGCTGAAGGAAACGAAGAATCTGCTCGGCCACACCAGCACAGTACTATACATGGAGTTCTCTGACGACAATCGCTGGCTGGGGTCAGCGGCGGACGATGACACCGCCCGAGTTTGGGATCTGAGCGCGTCGGTCCCGCAGTCGATCGTGCTCCAGCATCCCTTCCGCGTGGATGGCGTCTGCTTCTCGCCCGACGCGTCACTCGTGGCCACCGTCGCCCGAGATCGCGCCGTGCGCGTCTGGGATCGGGCCACCGGCACACTACTCGGCACGTACCCGAATGAGTCGCCGCTCAACTCAGCGGTGAAGTTCTCGCCCGATGGCAGAGCGGTCGCCGCACAAGAGCGCGGCGGTACGCTGCGAGTCTGGCAACTCGACGCCCAAGAAACCACCGTGCTCCGCAGGCATACCAACATCGTCGGCTGCGCCCGCTTCGTACCCCGAAACCCCGCCGGTCTGATCATCTCGTGCGGCTGGGATGGCATTAACGGTGATCAGGGGATGGTACGTCTATGGGACGCCGATTCGGGCGATCTGGTGGGTGTTCATGCGGGACGGGTCGGCGACAAGGCGACGCATCTCGCGGTTTCCAGAGACGGGCGGCGAGCGGCTATAGCAATCCAGACAATCGGAAGGTTTCGCGTCCAACGGTCGCGAGACAGTTCGAACGCGCACGAAGATTCTTCGGGCCGGACAGAGGTGATCGACCTGACGACGGGTGAACTGGTTTTCTCAGCCCTGTCGCCGCACTTTCCCGAGTGGGTCATGTTCGGTTCGGATGATCGATCGGTGATCATGGGTTCATCCGAGGCCGTCACTGCCGGGATGTCCCGCGTCCACCTTATGGACGCCCACTCAGGTAAGACGATCTTGACTCGAGCACTTGCCCGCGCTTCGGGCTGGAGCGCCGCCCCATCACCCGACGGTCAGACATTGGCGCTGGTGCCCTTTGCCGGAGATGCGGGTGACGCGGCCGAACGTGAGTTGCCGATGCTCCTGTTGGATACGCGGACGCTCGATACTCTCCGGGAGGTCCGGTGGATCGGCGTCCCCGCACGTGCGCTCGCGCTCAGTGCCGACGGCTCGCGGTTCGCGGCCTGCGGCTTCGATGGCATCCTCCGCATTCACCGAACGGACTCGGGCCGGCCGATCTGCGCCCCGTCCGGTCACGGCATGGAAATCCTCGCCGTGGCCTTCAGCCCCGACGGCACGCGCGTCGCGAGCGCCGGACTGGACCGCGTCATCCGCCTCTGGGACACGAACACATTCGATCAGGTCGCGGCGTTCGGTGGGCACGAGGGACACATCGGCTTCCTCGACTGGGACCAAGCTGGCCAGCGGCTCGTGTCGTGCTCCGGCGACACCACGGTCCGTATCTGGGAACCAGAGCCGATCCGAACGCGCGTACAGGCCGGCGAGGCAAGAAAGGCCGCGCTGGGGATCGTCGAACCGCTGGTGGCAAAGCTGTTCGAAGAACTGACGGACCCGGCGAGCGTGGTTGACCGACTTCGCACCGATCCGTCGCTCGATGCGATCAACCGCAAGATCGCGCTGCAGGTGGTGCTGGCCACGTCGCTCAAAGTCGCTACGGAAGCGACGCCGACCGGGGCTGAATAGCTCGAGTTCCGCTGCTTGAGTCGCCTGGCGTGGTCCAGCCGCCGGCCGGCATACACCCTGCGTCTCCTGACGCTTCAATGGTCCCAACGCGCCGCGGCGCTGTAGTGCGCCTGCAAGGTGATTCGTATAGCCGACGCCCGCCGCGAAAACCCGTCGCTGTATCACAAACCGACTCGCGGCTGTGCCGTCGCGCGTACGTGGTCTTCGGCTCGCGCGCCTATCGCAGGTGGTGCGAGGGCGGCTGCAACGCACGCCAGCTTTTCGAGCTGTGCTTAGCAGGGCTGGTGCTGCTTTCAAACTGCGAATTCTGCGGTAGAATGCGCCTCATTGGGATGCTTATGTAGAGCAAGCCTCAGCGGCTGCTCTACCTAAGCCATAAGCGGATCGCTCATAAGTAGTTGCCAGCGATGTAATTACGACAACGTGCGGGCGTAATTCAGTGGTAGAATGCCAGCTTCCCAAATCGGTCAGGCACTACAAGCCGTCTGCATCGAATGGCGCTAATCAATTTCTATTACACGAGTTATGGAAACTCGGAGGCACACGACTGGGTCGATGACTGGCCCCAAGTAGTGCTGAATCGACCCGAAATGTAGTGCAAGGAAACAATGCGAACAGTTTGCGAACGCGTCTGTCGACTTTTCCGTCACCATTCCCGTTTTCGCGCGCGATGAACGGAGGCGGGCGCGTCCGCTTGAACATGGGCTCGTGCCGTACGAGTCCGACCGCCAACCCGGGCCCATCCCGTCGTGGATTGTGAACCGGTCCGGCTGAACTTGCTCGCGGGGTGTGGGCGGGGGCAGGTTGACACGCGTCATTCTTGTCCGAAAGAAGAACAGACGGGCGTTCGACGCGCTGCTGGAGGGCTCATTGGCGGGCGTGCGCTGACTGCCGCCGTGGCGATCGCCGGGACATTGCTAGCCAGAGCGGGGCCAAGAACATGAGGGCCGCAAGGGCCAGAACTGCGGCAGACAACATATCCAAGTCGGCGCGTGCCCGACCTCGAAACGTCTGAACCGCCGCGAAGAGCGTGAGCAGCCCAAATCCAATCCCGAGCAGCGCGACAGCACGGGTACGCGCCTGGACTCCTACGGAAAAATACGACAGCAGCCAGCAGCAAATGGGCAAAGCCTGCACAGCATGTATTGGCGTGCCGTGCACGAACTTAACAACACCGGCTGCACCAAGGACCTCGGGCGGCTGCCCTGCCCCAACTTGCCGTGCGCCGTACCACAGCATCCAGTAGCCAAATAAACAACCTAAGGACAGCAAGACCATTCCAAACCGGATTGCCAAGGCCAAGTCACCAAGCGGTAGCGCATTGCGCTTCCGCAGTGGCCCAAATGATCGGAGCGTCATAGCGAAAATCGCGAGCGTGATTAAGGTAATCAGCGCATCGACTGCGTAATTCACGAAGGTGTCGAATGGTGTAGTTACGTTGAAGTGCGAAGCGACGCCGCGCCAGGTTTGAAGCGTGATCAACCCGACTTCGACGACGGCCGCGATCGCCGTCGGGACGGCGATGATGCGTTCGGTCTTACCCCAGCGCAGCCAGCCGAGGACCCAACCGAGCGACAAGCATGTCACTCCGGTGGAGAGACCGAATAGGATCGGCTTGCGCCATGATAGAGGGCCCTCCCAGTTGCGCTCAGACGCTCCCCAGACGCCGACATGAAACGCCCCGCTGAGAATAAGTAGGACACCTGCGGCGTACAGCGACTGCTGCGAGCCGCTAGCTCGGAACCAGGCGTTTCGGATTTTGAGAAAGACTGCCTGCAACATGTTCGCCAATGTGCGTGTGGTCGAGTCGTGCCCGATTTCGATGCCGCGCATCTTGGATTCGCGGCGGTGGCCGGAAGGCGGTGGGCATACTTGTTCGCGATTACGCCAACCACGATCTCGACCGGTCCTCCGCCAATCCACGCTAGCAGACCACGCCCAGCAAAGGTCCGTCGAACGCGACGATGTCCGCTATCCCGTGTCCTTGGGCGCTGGCGGCGGTTCGAACTGTGCGCGTTCTTGAACGTCTTGGGGGCATCCGACAGAGTCAGCCACGATCTTCTCCGCGGCTCGGCGTATTCCTTGCAACATTCCGGGAAACACGATCCCGTGTAAAGGCAACACCGCATACCAGTACGCGAGCCCGAACAACCCCTTCGGTTTGAAGCGAGCCGTTTGGACTAGACGGCATCGCGACGCGACCCCGTCCAACGGCTCGATTTCGAACGAGAGCTGAGCGGCGCCGGGCAGCTTCATTTCGGCCCGCAGCTCCAACCGGCGGTTCGGGTCGATCCCCGTCACACGCCAAAAATCGAGCGCTTCCCCAAATGCAACGACCTGGGCACGCCGCCGACCCCGACGAAGCCCGGGACCGCCGACAAGCCGGTCCATCCAGCCACGAATTCGCCATAGCCAATCTGCCGCATAATAGCCCTGTCCCCCGCCAATCTGACACACCGCCGCGAATACGACGGAAGCCGGCGCCGCGATCTCGACTTCGCGCCGGTCTAGGAAGGTCTTGCCGCCCGCCCAATCCGGGTCGCCGGGGAGCACGCCGGCGTCGGACCAGGCCGTCTCAACGCCATCGGCGCGGCGTGACGAAACGGCTTCCCGGATCGCCTCGCGAACAGTCAGCAGCCGCTGCGGCATAAGTCGGACGGCATCGTCATTGCGACACACGACGCGATTGCGCAACCCCTCAGCCAGCGGGCGTGCAATCTGGTGACTCAGGGGAGTGACCAGGTGGATCCAGAGCGAGCTGAGGCGCGGCGTTAACACCGGCACGGGGATGATGAGCCGCCGGCGAAGCCCCAGGGCGCCCGCCATCTCGTGCATGATATCGCGGTAGGTCAGAATGTCGGCCCCGCCGATGTCGAGGGTTCGGCCAATCGTACCTGGCGCATCCATACACGCGACCAGATAGTTGAGGACGTTGCTGACCGCGATCGGTTGCGACTCGGTGCTGACCCAACGGGGAGTGACCATGATCGGCAGGCGTTCAACGAGGTAACGCAGAATCTCGAAGGACGCCGATCCTGAGCCGATGATCATGTCCGCGCGAAACACCGTCACGGGAATCCCCGCGGACGCTAGCGCGGCTTCGACCTCGCGCCGTGAGGCCAAATGATCGCTCAAGCCGTCGCCCGTCTCGCCGAGACCACCCAGGTAGATGATCCGCGGCAGTTCTGCAGAGCGAGCGACGGCCGCGAAGCTGTGGGCCAGCTCGCGGTCGCGTTGGCGGTAAGCCGTGCCCGCCGACATCATGGAATGAACAAGGTAGTAGGCGGCGGAGCACCCGGTCATCGCCTGTTCTAGAGCGCCGCGATCGCCGACGTCGCCGAGAGCAACAGAGACTCCACTTCGTGCGATCCAGGACCGGGATTCCAGCTTCCGTGGCTCGCGGGTCAGGCATCGTACATGGAAGCCGGCGTCGAGCAGCCGGGGAACCAGGCGTCCGCCGATGTAGCCCGTCGCGCCGGTCACCAAGACGGTCCCGCGATGTGACATGAGCGCAGCCCCATCAGGGGACGCGGTCGCGCTCGATGGTTGGCCTTTACTTATTGCGGTATTCCTTCAGAAAGCCCCTGAACTGCGTCCGATGCTCTTCTTCATCGGCGAGCAGCCGAACGCACAAGTCCTGAGTTACGTAGTCCGCACCCTCAACAGCTGAGATCAGCTTTTGATACTGCGCGCAAGCGCCGTTTTCCGCGTCGATGACAGCTTCGATCACGCTGATCACGTCGGTTGTGTCTGTCGGCGGCTGCTTCTGCCTCCCGACCGCCACATCCGCCGAGCCCGGCAGAACGCCGCCGAGCTGCTTGATCCGCTTGCCAAGTTGCTGCGCGTGAAGGAGTTCCTCTGTGATGTCTGCAGCGAGCGCCTTCTTGATCTCCTCCGCCCGTACACCATCCAGGTTGATGCTGTTGGCGAGGTAGTTCATCACTGTCTCGATCTCCATGCAGTACGACGTCTTCAGCATGGCGATGATCTCTTCGGTCGTAACGGCCACGGGCAACCTCCTTCAAAGAAGACTTCAGCCGGCTCGCCGCAGGCGCGGCGGCGGTTAGAGAGATCGAGCCAATCCGTTTCGACCGACGTGCCCTGAATTGTCACCGCCGCCGTGCCGCTCATGTCGCTCTTATCGCGGCAGCAGAAGTCTCGTCCAGACGAATGAACTTGGGCTCACCGTGAACGCCGGCAGAAAGGCCAATTTCAATCTGAGGCTCAGGCCGGTTGCGGTCAGCAGCCCGAGGACCGACCTCAGTGCTGAGGCGCTGCGGCGCAAGGTCAGCGCACCACGAAGGCCCGAGAGTCGGACGAGCAGTGCTTTGCCATCTGCGATGAGGATCACAGGTCGGCCGTCGAGCGTTCCCTCTAAACGACCGACCACACTCAGTTTGGGGATTTGCCAAGATCGCGCGTGCGAATCTTCAGCGTCCCGCTCAGAACCCATTCGGCGTGCTGGGCGCTGGCTCCCGTCCCGCTGGGAATCTTGATGTGCATGTCAGAAAATTCGTACGTGATCTCAGCGCTGCGCCCGGTGAGCCGATCGTAGAGTCCGATCGCCAAATCAGGCCAGTTGGTCGCTTGCAGTTGGTCCGGCATCATTGTCTCCTCAATTCGCGTGCTAAAACGCCGCGGCTGTTTGTGCTTTTTCGCATTTCACATCGCGCGGCCGACATCCTTCGCTTGGATGTTAGCGCGATGGGCAGAGAGAGCCTAGCCTCACGCTTTCCGGAGTGTGAATTGGGATGTGCATTACGCGCCCGGTAGCTGCTGCTTTATCGCGGGCCGAGGCGCGATTGCGAAGCAGGCCAGTTTCTTCTCGCGAGGAGAGTCTGGGCTATTTGAAGCGGGAAGTGCGCGCGATCTCCTCACCGATGACGTTCCGCCGACTGGACTGGGAATCGCATCGTTAGGTCCCCGCGTAGCGTATTTTCAAGAATGCTGAAAGACTCGATGCGGCGCCAAACGGTATTGGCGCGGGCGTCCAATCTTGCAAGGCGCGATCGTCGGGATGAGCCGGCGTTGCCGGTCACGATCAGTCTCCAGGAAGCAACACCCAAAGCTCCGGGCGACCGGTGTTGCAGTGTACGGAGCGAGCGAGCAGGCCGAGGCACGGCCACGACAGCGGCAGCGCCAGGCGCGCCGCATGCCACGCTCCAAAAGCGCGTGCGCTGCGCTGAAGGCGCGTCAACCGCGAAGCGACCGACGGCACGGGGTGGAAGATCGCTTCAATGCCCGGCGAGCGGCTGGGCTCATCGTCCTGCCAGCGGTCCAGTTGCTGAATCGTGCTCTGGAGATTCTCGATGGACACGCCACGACGGATCGCGGCGTGATCCGCCTCAAACACGCCGGCTCGGCTCGGCGTCGGGAGGATCAAGAGACCCAAGAACGACCAGAGCGTGAACCACAATGCGAGGGTCGCGATGCCCGCCATCGCAGTAACGCCGCTGCCCGGGGCGAAGGCACAGAGCGTGAAGCCGAGCAGGTTCCAACCAAACGCGACGAGGATTCCGCGTGAGCGCGTGCCATCGGACAGCGCGCTCAACCTGCGCAGGAGTTGAGCTTGAAGCAGCGGGGAAGGAAGATGAGTCAACCATCTCGCGGGAATTACGAGCCGCACGGACCCGGGCAGACCGCTGTAACCGCCCACAAAGCCTTCGTCCGCAGCGTCAAGCACCAGCGCCCGATCAGGTAGCGTGATGGCCCCGGCCGACGGTCGGACGGATGAGCGGGGCAAGCGCGCAGTCAGGCGCGCGAGTTCTACCTGAAGCGCGATGGTGAAGAGCATCAGCGCCGCGACGGCGATCACCGCGCCCGCCACGCCCCAATTGCGTCCAGCCCAAAGTATGAGCAGAGCCGCAGCGAGCATAACGAAAGATTGCACGAACACGCCCCGCAACCATGCCAGCACGAACTCGATAAACGGCTGGCGCGAGCGTTTGAACGCTCTTGGCAGGAGATATCCACCCGTGAGGTCGAATGGCAAAGAGACCAGGACGTATGCCGCCAGGAAGCCTCCCATGGCCAGCACGTTTTCCATCAGGCCGGCCGGCGTCCCTCCCAGCAGGCTCCGCGGAAGCTCGCTCACGAGCGCGGCGGTGGCCAGCACAACCAGCGTGCCCACCGACGACACACCCAGCAGCAGCCTGGCCCGGGCGTATGTGGTCGCACTGCGGCCAGCCCTGGATCCCGTCTGACTTTCGGCTTGAGTTTGATCTGAGAGCGATGTCATACATCATTCTAGCTGCCCGCGACATCCGTCAAGACAGCATGCGATCAGCCCCCGCCGACAATGGAAGCTGAGTTCATCAGCTCCTCCAGAAGCGCCAGGGCGACGCGGCCGGAGAGCTGAAATGGATCCAGGACCGGCTTCTCGGAATACTTCAAGATTACGCCGACGTTGAGCTTCTCAAGATCGACGCGTCCCATCCGCCAGCTGCCGAAACGACGCTCGCTAATCTCGGCATACTCCAGTAGCGTCACATCAGCGTGGCGGGCATCGCGCGCCAGCTTCACATAGAGCCGGTTCAGCTCCTCGCGACCGCCCTCAAGCGCCTGCAGAAAGATATCCCCGTGGCAGATGCACAAGACGCCCGTGATGCCCGCATCGACGTTGTATTTGTTTGAGTGACCGAGAATGCCCGAGATCGTCTCGTTGTTAAGCGGGCTGGTCGATCGGCTGGCGTAAATCAGTCGCACAAGCATCGTGGTTTCCTTACGAGCGTTCCGGATTATTCAGCAGCGCCAGGAACTCTCGCCGAAGATTGGGGTTCTTCAGGAAGCTGCCGCGCATCACGCTGTTGACCATCTTCGAGTCCATGTCCTTCACGCCGCGCCATTGCATGCAGTAGTGGTCCGCGCGCATGATGACCGCCAGGCCGTCGGGGCGCATCTTGTCCTGAAGCAGATCCGCCAGTTGAATGATGGCTTCTTCCTGAATCTGCGGACGCGCCATCACCCATTCCACTAGCCGTGCATATTTGGACAAGCCGATTAGCGCCGAGTGTTCGTTCGGCATGACGCCGACCCAGACCTTGCCGATGACCGGACATAGATGATGTGAGCAGGCGCTGCGCACCGTAACGGGACCGACGATCATCAACTCGTTGAGCCGGGCGATATTCGGAAACTCCGTTACCGGCGGCATCGGTGCATAGCGGCCCCGGAACACCTCGTTGATAAACATCTTTGCGACCCGACGGGCGGTGTCTTTCGTATTGTGGTCGCCTACCGTGTCGATGACGAGTGCATTCAGAACTTCTTGCAGCTTGGCTTGAACTTCGCCGAGGAGCGCGTCAAGCTCGCCGGGCTCGATGAAATCGGCGATGCTATCATTGGCATGAAAACGCCGATGGGCGGCGCCCAGGCGCTGGCGGATGCGATCCGCTACGGGCGTCGTGCCGTCCTGGTTGTTCGACTCCTGCGCCACGTCTGCCTCCTAACGTTCGGAGTGTAGCGGCCACATCATCGTCGGTCACGCACGCCGCGCAGCGATCACGCGCTGTCCGCGGCCGCACCGCTCGCCCGCAGCACCCGATCCGCAGCCGTAAGGCCGCTAAGGAACGCGCCCTCGATTCGAGCGCCGTGGCACCAGTCGCCGCATATCGCGAGGCGGCCTTCGGCATCCCACAACGCGCCGACATGCAACGGCTCGGACTGCGATGCGTAGCGCCAGCGGTGTGCTGCCGCATAGGCCGGTGGTCGTGCTTCCCCGTCCCAGATTTGCTCGAACTCCGCCCGCAGCGCGGCGATGACCTGCTCCGGCGGATCGTCGATGTGTGCGGCCGACCACTCGGGCCCCGCGTGCAGGATCCACGCCTCGCCGGTCGAGCGGCCGGGTTTGGACGAATTGCGGGCAATCCACGACAACGGTGATCCATGGACGAATACGCCGTCATACGGAATTGGGAGCGCGTGGTCAAAGCCGAGCATGATCGCCCAGCACGGCAACATCGCCCATTGGCCGGCTTGCTCGGCCAAGGCAGTCTGACCGACGAGCAACTCGGCGGCCTGCGGGGCAGGGACCGCTACAACTACCGCGTCGAACACACCGACCGCCGCTCCCCTGTCCGTCGACAGACGCCACCCCGGAACACCGCGCGTCAGATCGGTGATGCGTGTTTCCGCCGCCACGTTGAGTCCGGCAGCCAGGTGCTTAGCGACGGCATTCATCCCCGGCACGCCGACATACCGATCCTGCGGCGAGTTGTCGCGCCACAAACCGCGTTCGAACGACCCGATCCGGCCCGGCCAAGCGGCAACGACACCGGCCTCCTGCCACGCTCGTACATGACGCGCGAAACGCTCGTCACGCGCGGTGAAGTACTGCGCACCGTGATCAAACTCGAATGGCGGTTGCCGACGGGTTGAGGTGCGCCCGCCGACACCGCGGCCCTTTTCAAAGACAAGCACCTCTTGTCCGTGTTCTTGCAGAGCGCGGGCCGCCGCGAGGCCGGCGATCCCCGCTCCAACAACGGCGATACGCTGGCGTGCCGTGGTCACGCTCCGGCGATCGTCCATGGAGCTCATCGGTGGACTACCTCAACGAGCGTCACAGCCAACGCGCCCCGCACGGACCACGCCACCGTGCGAATCCAGTTTGTAGAGACCAGTCTGCGCACCACCTCGCGGTCGAAGCCGCGGCTGAGCCTTGTATGACACGGGACCTGCAGAAAAGCGGTGGATCCCCAGTTCACTACCAGCAGCAGGACGCCGATGATCGCCAGCACGCGGGCCGTACCCGGCGCCAGCAACAGCATCAGCGCGGCGGCCGAGGCCCCCTCAGTAAGCATGAGCGGCCCCACCAGCCAAGTGATGCGCCGCGTGTGCTGATGCTCGTAGTCGCAGAACGCTCCCTCCCCGACGTTCGCGAAGAGCGGGTAGTGCACGACCTGCACCATCCAGATTAGCCCGGTCATCATCAGCGTGCTCACGGCGTGGACTCCCAGTAGGCCATCCAGTGCAAATGGGCTCATCAGGTATCTCGCTCTCCAATCGTTGCGCTTCCGGCCGTGTGCAGCGGCCCGTCACACACGCCTGTTTTGACAACGCTTCGCTGATCAGGCCATACAGTAGGCGGAGTTCCGACTGCGACTCGAGCGCTCGCTCGGCGACGAGACGCTCCGCAAGGGCGCTGTCTGTGATGCCCATTCCGCGCGCCATGGCACGCGCCTGATGCCACTGAGGTAGCCAGAACATCCGCACTTTCAGTGTTTCCGTATTCTCGGAACGCCGCAGAAAATGCCTCAGGTCCAGGATGAAGTACACCCTCGGCTGAAACGGCGAGGGCGCATCGATCAGGCCCGTTTCGTCAAATACATAGTGCCCCACGGTTGGTTCCCAGGGCATGCCGAGGTCGCGCATCCGGCGGGCAAGTTCGATCTCTTCATCGCTGAACATGAACTGTCATGCCCTCCAACTTGAGGCCAGTTAAACGCCGCCACCGGCTGAACTCTCAACGTCGAGAGCAGGTCTCAGTACGCCGACTCGTCGGCACACCCACGCCGCGTTGTCCATAATCCCATCAGCCAGGCGTTAGGGATTGTGCATAAATAAACGCTTCAGTTACGCCGCCACGGAGCGATTGTGTAATTCCAATCGCCGTGAAACTCGTGGCCGGTGAGACGCACCGCGGCCAGCTCCGCGTCACTCACCTTCACGCCCTTGGGATACTTGTTCTCATCCAGCTCCGCCCGCACCGTCAGGCCGGCGGCCGTCGTCGTCGCGGCGATCAACTGCACGATCGTCTTGAAACTCCGCAGCGGCTTGCCACGCCAGTTCTGCGTGATGAACGAAAACAGGCGGTGCTCGATTTTGTTCCACTTGCTCGTACCCGGCGGAAGGTGGCATACCGTGATCGGCAGGCCCAGCGAATTCGCCAGATTCTGTAACTCAGTTTTCCACAAACGCACGCGATAGCCGTTGCTGCCGCCGCCGTCGGCCGTAATCATCAACCGACGCGCTTTCGGATAACGCTTTTTTCCCATGCTCAACCACCAACGCCGCACGGCATGCACGGCGAAACTGGCGGTGTCGTGGTCCGTGCCGACGCTCACCCAACCCTTGTTGTCAGCGATGTCGTACACGCCGTAAGGCACGGCCCGCCCCAGCTTGGGATCAATGAAATCATGGACGTTGACCGTTTCGGGGTTGGCCTTGGGGCGGTACTCGCGGCCGCCGTTCTTGAAATCGCCCACCAGCTCTTTCTTTTTGGTATCGACCGAAATGACCGGCTGGGCGGCAGCCAGAAACGCCGTGGCTTGATCATTGATGTAGTGAAACTGCGCGTCGCGATCCACGTGGTTGCTGCCTTCCCGCGTTTTGCGGTTCGCTTGCAGACTGTATCCCAATTCGCGCAGCCCGTCGGCGATCACATGCGGACAGACGGAATGACCGCGCTCCTTCAACGCGCGCGCCAAATGCCGCAGACTCTTGGAGGTCCAGCGCAACGTCCGTGTCGGGTCGCCGCGCGTGGTCGGTTCGACTAGGCGTTTGAGGTCGGGCAGGAACTTGGGATTCTGGTCGCGTTTGGCCTTGCGTCCGCCGCCGGCGCGGCGTGATCGTCCGAGCGGCAAAGCCTGATTGGCTTCGAGTTCGCGCAGTCCGCGATGAATGGTGCTGCGTGCCAGTCCGGTGATGCGTGCGACGATGCTCACGCCGCCGTGGCCGTGCGCTCGCGCTTCGGCGGCGGCGAACAAGCGTTGCCCGCGCTCGTTCAAAACCGGCGAGAGTTCTACATATCGCTGCCGAATCCGTTCGGCCCGATCATCCATGCTGGAAGAATACGCGGGGTCGACGAAATTGTGAAGCGTTTATTTATGCACAGACCCTTAGTGCCCGGAGGACCGCCTCGGCGGCTTCTCGCCCGCTGACAAGAGCACCGTTGATTGACGGATCTGCAAGGTAGTCGCCGCACGCGAATATCCCCTCACCCACCGACTGGCTCAGTTGGGCCGAAACCTCTGGCGTCACGATTGGCAAAGCGTGCTCGATGCGATAAACGCGCAACAGATCCCATGCGGCGACCTCCTCGCCGAACCAACCGCGGAGTTCGTCCACGATGCGTTGGCTCAATT
This sequence comes from Phycisphaerae bacterium, assembly GCA_046155505.1. GTDB lineage: Bacteria > Planctomycetota > Phycisphaerae > UBA1845 > Fen-1342 > JBJXFK01. The sequence goes on along the minus strand of JBJXFK010000319.1, from coordinate 8,911 downwards.
CGCGGTCAGCAAGGTCAGGAATCCCGATGATGCTCACCGACACAAGAGCGGACCCGGCTGGAGCGTAGCGATCGGAAACATCGCTGGGCACACACACGTGATTGACCAACCCCTCTCCCGTGCCGTTCAACACGAGGATTGCCTCACGAATCGGCGAACGTGGTGCAGCGTAATAGACAGTCGTCGTGCTGTTCCACGAAATTGGACTAATCGTCTGTACTAGTTGCGCAGCCCTGTCAGAATCGGTCGCAACAACGGTTGCTCTGCATTGGATGACCTCACCCGCCGCGGTCTGCACGTGGTCAAGTCCGATCGAGGCAACAGGCGCGTTCAACCGAACCGTGCCGGGCGGCAAAGTCCCGGCGAGCTGCTCGGGGAGCGCCTGCATCCCCTTGGCCGGCAACGTCGCCGCACCGCGCGCAAACATGGCGAAGACGAAACGAAAGAACGGGCTGGGGGTCTGCAGCGCTCGCTCGAGAAAGACACCTCCGAAGAACGGTCGAAAGAACCGGTCGATGACGCGCTCCGACAGTCCGAAGTTTTGCAAGTATTCCAGCGTCGTGACGCGCGGGTCGTCACCACGCGGGTCGGGGCGACGCAGCGCCGCGGCGCGCACACGCGCGACGCGAAGCGCATCGAAGAAGTTGGCGATTGGCGCAAGCAGCCCCGCCAGGCTCGCGAAGGGTCGGTGCCATGGGTCGGCGAAGCGGTACTGACGCCGGCCAAGTTGGACCAGAGCACCGGGATAGAAGGGCCGTAACTGCAAACTTTCGTAGTCGAAGACCTCGGCCGCCTCGGGATACGCCGTGAGAAACACCTGGAACCCGCGATCCAGCAGAAAACCGCCAACGCGGTCAGTGCGTACCCGCCCACCCACCGCGCCGTCGGCTTCCAAGACGAGCACGGGCATTCCGACGCGCGTCAAAGTACGCGCACACGCCAGACCGGCGAGGCCGGCGCCGACCACCACAACCGAGTGCCTGGTGGGGTCGCACTGCATGTCAGCACCTGCATCAGGCATGGCGTTTCCGAGTCGTGTCGTATTCCGTGGCCGCCTGCGAGCGTCGCTGTACATGATAGGGGATCAGCCCGAACGACACCCACCAAATCAAGTCGTTTGTCAACATCATCCAACCGACTGTGAAGGGTAGTCAGTCTTGCTATTATCAAAAGTCGGTCACCGATTGAAGCGAGCTACACCTAGGCGTAGAGAACCAAAAGTGCCGCTGTGCATTCAGCCTAGATCATCACGCTTATGCCTGACTGCCTCACGCTCCCAACTGGTCAGATCCTCCGGGCGACTATGGGCCGGATCTGCGGCCTCCATCAAGCCGATGTTTATGATGATGATGGCGACGAGCACCATGACCGTGATCGCCAAACCAAACAGGAAAATCACCTCAGTGCTCATGCTCTATCCTTTCTTGACGCCCAGCAGTGCGAAGGCACCCACGGCGAGGATGGATGGCACCCAGATTCCGACGAACTGTCCCTCTTCACGCTGTCCGTTGAACCACAGGTAGACTGACAGCAGGAATGACAGCCCGGCGGCGGCGAAGATGAGATACTTGGCGATTCGAAGCTTAGCAGCATTCAATGAGCAGCTCCTCTTTGTTCAAAGATCCTCGGGTTTCCGATGTGCCGCAACGAATAGCTCCGCACAGTCGTTGGCCAGCACTCCGCCGTCAACGGCGATCGACTCACTCGTGGCCCTGAGCAATGTCTCAGCCCGCAGCTCGATCTGCCGCCAGCCGTGCTCGGCCAGCCACGGAATCGAGACACCATACACGATGCGGTGCACTCTCGCCCAACAACACGCCGCCGCGCACATCGGACAAGGCTCCGCAGTCGTATACAACGTCAGCGGCCCCGATTGTGGCGGAGCGCTGCTATTAAAGAAGGTGCGCAGCGCTACCATTTCGCCGTGTAGCGTTGGATCCAAATGAGCCTGATTTACGCCGCGGCTGCACTCCCGGTTCGAAGCGGAATCGACTATCACCGCGCCAAACGGCGCGGAAGGGTTCCCTTGCCCAACGATGATCGCAAGGCGCATCCAGTAATCATCGTTCCGCATCATCTTGGACACTCCGCACTCGCAATTGATCTGGGCTCGCTCTGCTGCGCCCGGGACCGCGAATGGCATCAACTGGACCGTGGCGGCCGTGTCTTCAGGGTAGCCAGCCCACCGTCGACTCCAATCACCTGCCCCGTCACCCAACTGCTGCCGGGGCCGAGCAGCCAGCAGATCGGCTCCGCAACATCCTCAGGCTGGCCGAGACGCCCCAGCGGGTGCATCGCGACCGAAGCGTTCCTAGCCGTCTCGTTCGACGTGATGCGGGCGCTCATGGGCGTTTCAACCAGGCCCGGCGCGACGGCATTGACTCGGATGCCCTGCGCGGCGTACGTTGCCGCCGCAGAGCGCATCAGCCCGATCACGCCTGCCTTGGCGGCGGCGATGGCCTCGTGGTTGGCCAATCCGATCTCGGCTGCGGCAGACGTCATCAGCACAATGGAACCGCCAGAGGTCCGCATGACGTTCGTCGCCGCTCGGACTGTCGCAAATGCAGAGACGAGATTTAGCGCGAGCACTTCCTGTAGCTCCGCTGCAGTGGTCAAGTGCGCGGGCTTTAAGAGGATCGAGCCGGCACAGTTCAAGATGCCGTCTACACGCCCGCATGCAGCCTGCGCCTGCTGCAGGCACGCGTCGACCTGCTCAAAGCTCGTTGCTTCGGCCTGCATCAGCGTACCTTGCAGCTCGTCCGCCAGGGGCTGGACCTTTGCGGGAGTCCGCGCCACCAGCACCAACCGGGCGCCCCGAGCGGCAAGGCGCCGCGCGACACAGGACCCTATCGCGCTTCCCGCCGCGACGATGACGTAGACCATATCCTTTAGAGAGTCACCGTTGCGAGTGGTCATGGCTCATTACCTTGTGCAACGCGTGCCGTCACCGCCGCCTCGGGTTCGCATGCGCCAGCCGTGGAGCGTTAGCCGTGCACGAGTGCGCTCGTTACACGATTCTCGTTTCGAATTGTATGCGCTTCAAAGTCGGTGATGTTCCGGAGCGTGACCTCCGCGATTTCGCTGACCGCCTCACGCGTGAAGAACGCTTGGTGGGCAGTGACAATCACGTTCGGGAAAGTCAGCAAGCGCGCGAAGACGTCATCGCGTATGATTTCGCCCGAAAGATCACGAAAGAACAGATCGCTCTCCTCCTCGTACACATCCAGCCCGATCGAGCCGATACGCCCCGACTTGAGCGCGCGGATGACCGCCGGCGTGTCGATCAGCCCGCCGCGACTCGTATTGATCAGCATGACGCCCGGCTTGGCGACCGCCAGCAACGAGGAGTTGATCATGTGCCTGGTCTGGGGGGTCAGCGGGCAATGGAGCGAGATGATATCCGCAGCGCGCGCAAGGGCGTCCAGCTCGACGTAGCGCATGCCCAGTGCGCGGCAGCTCGGCTCTTCGCGGCGGTCACATCCCAGAAGCGTGCAGCCGAAACCATGCAGTATGCGGGCCACAACCGCGCCAATCTTGCCGGTACCGACTACCCCCACCACCTTGCCGCGCATATCGAAACCAAGTAGGTCGTTTAAGGAAAAGTTCTGTTCGCGTACCCGCGCGATGCTCCGATGCAGCTTGCGGTTCAGCGTCAGCATGAGGGCGACCGTGTGCTCGGCAACGGCGTAGGGCGAATAAGCGGGTACGCGGACCACTTCTAGGCCGAGTGCCTCGGCTGCCGCGAGATCTACGTTGTTGAATCCGGCGCAACGCAACGCGACCAACCGCGTGCCTCCGGCATACAGCGTCTGCAGTACGTGGCGATCCAACCGATCATTCACGAACACGCAAACGGCGGGGCAAGCTTGCGCTAAGACGGCCGTGCGTTCGCATAGGGTTGGCTCGAGAAACAGTAGTTCATGGCCGTACGCGTCATTCGCCTGCTGCATGAACTCCCGTTCAAAGCCCTGTGTCCCGAAGACGGCCACACGCATGGATCAAGATCCCTTCTTGGAAACGGGGCCCGCACGCCGCCGTCGGCTCGGTCGCCGTGTTCATCGCCCCGTCACCGGCTCAGGCGGTAGTCCTTACGATCGCCTCGGGATTCGGACCGACGTACTTGCTCCTCCGCGAACAGCCGAATGCCGCCCTGGGTCACGTCACCCGGACCGTAAATGATAGCCGCGCACCTCGAAATGCCTCGGCACCGAGAAACCGGCGGCTGCAGGGTACGAAGCGTTCGTCGTTTACGGCCACTACGGCCGTCGTCGTCGGCTATCATCGCTCAGTCGCGTAGCAGTGGTGCGCCTCGCCAGTCCAGCCGGGCTGACTAAAATGCGCCGGCTGGGCGCCCGGGCGAGCGGGAGTGGCGGATCGGTGCGACGTGCCATCGCCGAAGCGTCGGCTGTTCAACGACCCGTGATCGGAATTCCGCGGGCAACTGACCAGGCTGCCGGTCTGAGTGAAAAATGAACAAAAGTTGGTACGCATTCGGTTTCCTCGCGCTGGTCGCGATGACGGTCCGCCCAAATCTTCCCGGGCAGAACGACCGGCAGGCGCAGATTTCAATCGTCGAGCGAGTACTCGATGGTGACCCTCCCGGCATCCGTTGCAGCGGCGTCACACCCGGCGGCGCTGTGCGCCTGCACGTGCTGCGCTGCCTTGAGAAATGGCAGCCGGTGGGTGACAGCTGGGAACGCGTTCCGGTGAGTCTGCATGCGTGGGCGGATTTCCGCGCCGACGCGCACGGCACGGTTGCGGTTGACCAATCCACGCCACTCCGCGGCACCTATCAGCAGGCGGATGCGCTGGCCCTGCTGCGGACGGGCCAACCCGCCACGGATACGGCCCTTGATGATGTTCGCCGCCCGGATCTTCCGGTACCGACCCAGCCATCCAGCCGGGTCTGGGTGCACTTGGAAATCGATAACGCGATCGTCGCAAGCGCGCACTTTGAACTGGTCGGGACGATCTCCGAACTCGTGTTTGAAACCGTCGCGGATGGCGGTTTGCAGGGTGTCTTCGCGCGACCGAAGGCGCCCGGACGGTATCCGGTGATCATCTCGCTGCACGGCAGCGAAGGGGGCAGCACGCTGAAGGCGACTGCGTGGGCCGAACGGTTTGCGTCGCGCGGCTTTGCGTGCCTGGCCATGAACTACTTCGCGCGCTCTTACGAAGGAGTGGCCGGCCTTCGCACCGATCACGTCGAGGTTCCCGTCGAGACGATCAAGCATGCTCGCGACTGGCTGCGGACACGGGAGACGGTGCAGGCCGACGCGATCGGCCTGCATGGCGTGTCCAAGGGGGCCGAGCTTGCCCTTCTTGCGGGCAGCAAGTACGACTGGATTCGGGGGATTGTCGCGGTCGTGCCCTCAGACATCGTCTGGGAAGGGTACCGCGACGGCGGCGGCACAGGTGCACGGCGGTCGTCCTGGAGCCTCGAAGGCCAGCCGATACCCTATGTCCGACTTTTTGACTTCAACCCGAGTGATCAAGGTGCCTATCGCACGAATACTGAGCGGTACACGCGGTCCCGAACATATTTTGCCGAACAAGTCATCGAGGCCCGGATTCGGGTCGAGGATATTGTGGGCAAGGTTCTTCTGCTCGCATCGGATCGCGACGAAGTCTGGGCCTCTGGCGACATGACGCGGAACATCGTCGAACGGTCTGCCCTCGCCGGAGCATCCGACCGCGTGCAGGCCGTGATCTACCCGACGGCCGGTCACCAGATCTCCGGTACCGGTACATTTCCTATCTATCTATATGGCCAGCCTGGCTCGGACCCGACGGCCAAGGACCTGGCGGCTGAAGGCAGGGCAGCAGCGGATGCCTGGCGACGGGCGATCGACTTCTTCGACCGGACGCTGGGGAAGACGGAGCGCTCGAATCAGGCGGCTGGCGCCCCGTAAGGCGCGATCACGCGGGCGACGCTTGCCGCGTTCTCTGCGCCTTACTCTTCCGCGTCTTTCCGACTTCTTTGCTTCTCTCATACAGGTGATGCTTACGAATGACAACGGAACGGTCGACTTCCAGACAAGGTTGCTTTCCGGCTCTGCGAGTCACCGGACCTGTTCGACGTCTCGTCCTGGTGCTCGGCGATCAACTAGATTCGAAAGTCAGCGCCCTGGTCCACCTCGACAAGGCGCGTGATGCGGTTGTGATGTTCGAGGTGGCGGAGGAGTCGACGCACGTCCCGAGCAACAAACAGCGTACGGCGCTGTTTTTGGCCGCGATGCGGCACTTCGCCCTCGAATTGCATCGTGACGGGCACCGGGTTCACTACGTCTCGCTGGATGATTCGGACAACAGCCAGGCGTTGGGCAGTGAGTTGCAGCGTGCGCTACGAACCCTCGAGCCCGAGTTTCTCGTTTGCACGCAGCCGGGCGAGTGGCGCGTGCACCAGGACGTCGAGCGCGCGGCAATGCAGGCTGGGGCTCCGCTGGAAGTACTGCCGGATGAGCACTTCCTCACCAGCGCCGCGGCGTTCGCCGAGTGGATGGCCGGGCGAAAGCAGCCGGTGATGGAGCATTTCTACCGCTGGCAGCGTCGCAGGCTCGGGATACTTGTAGCGCCGGATGGCGCTCCGGTCGGCGGAGAGTGGAACTACGATCAGCAAAATCGTGGATCCTTCCGGCAGCCGCCACGCCTGCGGGCGCCGTATGCGCCGCGGGCGGATGCCATTACCCACGAGGTGCTCGCTCTCGTCGAGCGACGTTTCGCCGGCAATCCTGGCTTGCTTGCACGGTTTCGCTGGCCCGTTACACGGGCTCAGGCCCGCAAGGCGCTGGATGACTTCATCCAGCACCGGCTGCCGCACTTCGGCACCTACCAGGACGCCATGTGGTCGGGCGAGCCATTCTTGTACCACTCGCTCCTGTCCGCAGCGCTGAACCTCAAGCTGCTCAACCCGCGCGAATGCGTCGCCGCCGCCCTTGCGGCGTATGAGTCCGGTGCCGCGCCTCTGCCTTGCGTGGAGGGCTTTGTGCGGCAGATCATCGGCTGGCGCGAGTTCATCCACGGGATCTACTGGCACGCAGGCCCGGGTTACAGACAGCGGAACGGCCTCGACCAGCACGGTAGCCTGCCGGATTTCTACTGGACGGGCCAGACCGACATGATATGCCTTCGGGAGTGCATTGGGCAGGTGCTCGAATGCGGCTATGGCCACCACATTCAGCGGCTGATGGTTACCGGCAACTTCGCGTTGATTGCAGGGGTGAATCCGCGGCGAATTAGTGACTGGTATCTGTCGATGTTCGTCGACGCGGTCGATTGGGTAACGCTGCCCAACACGCTCGGAATGGTGATGCATGCCGACGGGGGCGTCGTGGGCACCAAGCCCTATGCTGCCAGCGGCCGGTACATCGAGCGCATGAGCAACCACTGCAAGAACTGCCGCTTCGATCCCGGCAAACGCACGGGCACCGAGGCCTGTCCTTTTACCACGTTTTACTGGGATTTCCTTATCCGCAACCTCCAGCGATTTCGGGGCAATCGCCGCATGAGCATGATCCTAAAGCATGTCGATCGCTTGACGGACGACGAGCGCGCCGCCATCGCGGCGCAGGCGCAGAAACTTCGGCAAGAGTTCGGGATTCATAGTAAAGCGGCCCCCGGCTAACGGTGTCGTGTGCCAACGTCTCTCGGCTTCCGGCCCAACCGCGGCGCTGTACTCAAACGCTTGGCCCGCAACCGCCGACAAACTGCACGCGCCCAGTCGATGTTGAACCACCAAGGTTTTTACACCGTGCGTATCCTTGCCCAATTGTGTCCAATTGCTGAATTCCCGCCGAACCCGAGCCGAACGCGAACAACGGCGCGTTGGGTTGTAGCGCAACTGTCCTCGGCAACGAAGAGCGCGGATCGCCCCAGTAGCCGGCGGCCTTCTGCGCCTCGTCTCTCGCGGCAAGAACTTGTTTGACCGCGGCTTCCTTCATTCCATCAGCCAATTGGTCGAACGCGGCACGGAGTTTCTCGCTGACGACGTGCGCCTTCGCTTCTCGGAACGTCATGTTTGTCGTTCGAGCAAGTTCTGCGGCCTCACGGTCTTCCGGCGTACACAGTCGGGTGCACCCCATCGGGCTGCCCTCCGGTCACGCTGCAGGATGATTCACTCGTGGAATCGAAAGCGCGTATTGTAGCGGCAACTCAGCTCAGGTGTGTGTGTCGCTCGCGCGCGGACAGAATTCGACGTTGAAGCGCAGCACGAATAAAGAACGCGCGGCGCCAATCGCAGCTCGACCAGCCACGACGCGACTGTCGTTGCGATCGCCGGAGGCGGGCACCGTCGCAAGACGCTCCAGCTTTTCGAGCTGGTATTCTCACCGTGGATACGCTTCCAAGTCGCTGGGATTGCGGTATGATCCTCGCTGCGGAGCCGCCTTAAGTAGAGCAACTCGGGAGCTTTGCTCTACTTAAGCGAACGAGCTAATTGACGTAAGTTGTTTCTGTTGCGTTACTTGCGGGCGTAATTCAGTGGTAGAATGCCAGCTTCCCAAGCTGGACGTCGAGGGTTCGAATCCCTTCGCCCGCTTTTGATATAATGGTTGTGCCGAACGCGAGTTAGCGTACCTGTCCAACGTCGGGCAGAGCGGCTTTTGAGGCCTTGGAAGGTGGTACGTACCACTTTGCCGAGCCTCGGAGCTGTCTCACATGGCCCGGACTCATTCTCACGAATTTCCGTCGTATCGTTTGCACAAGCCGAAAGGCTTGGCGGTTGTCCGTCTCAGCGGTCGCGATATCTATCTCGGAAAGTACGGCACGCCCGAGAGTCACGCGACCTACGAACGGCTCATCGCCGAATGGCTCGCCAACGGCAGAGAGCTTCCGCCGTCGAAGCGCGTCGAAGCATCATCGGTCAACGTCTTCACAGTGAACGACCTCATTCTCGCATTCATGGAGCACGCGA
>JBJXFK010000327.1:0-30370 GCA_046155505.1 Phycisphaerae bacterium | reverse complement strand
CGCCTGCGTTGGGATTGCGAAAGACGTTGATGAACTGGAACACGATCGCGCGGGGCTTATGCGACCCCCCGCGCGAGCGAAAACGACGGTCGCTAAGTTAACGCTTATGGGGCGATGCCCACCCTACGAGAGGATGTACCCATGAAATCAAACCGATTGGCATTCCTACTGGCGCTCGGCCTCGTGACCCTCGGCTTTGCCGCCGGCTGTGCCGAGCGCGAACACAAAAAGGTCCGTGTTGTCGAAGAACAGCGCGAAGGCGAAGTGCAGGAAGAAAAGCCGGGCGAGATGGTGGTCGAGTAGCTCGCGGGAGTTGGCATGATCGACCATCGCGCTGCGTTGGGTAGCTTTGGAACGGTGCAAAGGCGCGGATTCGGCATGGGGAGCATCGGCCTCCGGCCGGTGCGCAGTTTGTTCGCACCGGCCGGAGGCCGATCCTCCCCGCCCGTCGTGCGCGCCTCTATTCTGATCGCTGTGGTGACGCTCGCGACGACTCTGCCGGTGATTGCACAGTCGCCGCCCGTTGCGTCGCGCCCAGCGATTGATCGCACGGCGCTCGAACGCGTCGCCACGGGCAAGGCGCGCAGCGCGCTGCTGGAAAAAATTCAGGCGTTGCCACTCAAGGGCGAAATGACGGTCGGCGCGTGGGCGTCGTCCGACGTCGCCCGCGACCGCAGCCTGCGCAAGTGGGCGCGTTCACTCGCGCGGTTCGGGCTGTGTCGCATTTTTAGCGACGGCGGCGCGGACGCCGACGTGCGTGCCACGCCCGATGAAATCGCTCGCCAGCTCACGACGTTGCTCGAACTCGGCAAGCCCGCCGCCCCCCCGCTCACCGCCGCCGACATTCAATCCGCCGCCAAAACGTGGAAAACGCAGCTCGCCGGCGGCGCGGCCGAAGCAAGCGTCGTCAGCGACGATCGCAAGGCCGACGGTTGGGAAGATGTCGCGCCCGAGGGAATCCAACTCGCACGGCTTGCGGCGACCGGCGATGCGGTGCTCGCGCTGGTTGACGAGGCGTCACGCTTGAAGGTGACTGCCGCTCGACGACTCACCGAATTCCTGGACTCGTCCGCCGAAATTCGCACGAGCGTGACCGACGCGATTCGCGACGCAGCAAAGGTGCGGGTCGAACTCGGCTCGGATCAGATCGCCGTCGCCGAAGCGAAAATCGCGATGAGCGATCTCATCCGCATCCTGACCGACACGCACCAAAACCTCTACAAAGGCAACGAGTTTCAGGCACCCGATTTTCGCGAGATGGCGCTCAACGTCGGTCTCGGCGAAGTCGCGGGCCAGGGTCTCGCGCCCCCGCCGTCGACTTATCTGATCAAGCCGCAATACGAAACGATCGAACTCGACACGCCGGTATGGGCAAAGCAAACACTGACGGTCGTGGGGCGGCATGAACCGACCGATCGCGACGCGGCGGCTGCCGGCGATTCGCGCATCGCGATCGCGCGCTTCGACGGCGTGGACAGGCTCCGCCGCCAAATCGAAGCGTTGAAGGTGCAGGGCGACGTAACCGTCGAGCAGTTCCTCGCCCGTCGCCCGGAACTCAAAGATGACGTGATCTTGTTCCTCAGCGGCGCGCGGGTGACGCAATCGACCGCGACACCGACGGCAGATAGCGCGGTCGAAGCGACGCTCGAATTGCCGCTCTGGCGGCTCTGGACGATTGTTCGCCGCGGCATGACCATGATCGAAGTGGACCCATCGACGACGCAGCCGACCAGCAGGCCGGCTTCGGCGTCTCAACCCAGCGCAGGAAACGGCTAAACCCATGATCATCCGCACCATCGGCGTTCTCGCTATTCTCGGTCTCGTATTCGTGTTGCCGAGCGCGACCGCGCAAGTCGGCGGCGCAGCGGAAAAGCCCGCCGACAAGGCCGAGGTCAAACGCGTCAAGGTCACCGCCGAGGGCATGAATCGCGACGACGCGATCAAGCGCGCCCTGCGCATGGCATTGGAGCAGGGCGCGGGCGTGCAAATCGCGTCCTATTCGAACACGCGCGACTTCGCCCTCGTTCGCGACACGATCTATAGCCGGGCCGCAGGCGTCGTGAAAAACTACGATGTCGTGTCCGAGGAAAAGGGTGCGGGCGGCACGGTGATTGTCACGATCACCGCCGAAGTGCGGGCTGACGCGGTCGCGCAGACCTGGGGCGAAGTGCAAAACGTGCTCGACCAGATCGGCCGGCCCAAGATCATGGTCTGGATCGACGAGAAGATCGACGGTCGGTTGCAGGACGACTCGATCGTCGCGACCCGCATCGAAGAAATGTTCACCAAGGCCGGCTTCGACCTCGTCGCGCGGCAGGCGGTCGAGGAACTCGCCAAGCGCGAAAACGCCGACGCCCTGCGCGAGGGCAATCTGGCCAAACTGGCGGCGATGGCCAAGGACGCCGGCGCGCACATCCTGATTCGCGGCAGCGCGAATGCTGACCAAGCCGGCTTGCGCGACCTCTACGGCGTCAAGGCAGCGGCGTACAACTGCGACGTGCAGGTGAAGATGTACTACGCCGATACCGCCCGGCTGCTGGCCAGCGAATCGCTGCCGCAGACGTCGGCCCTCGTGCGTTCGCATCGTTCTTTCTCGCCGCAGGCGGCGCGCGTGGCGCTGGTCAACGCGACGTTCCCCGACCCGCAGACCGCCCCGTCGGTCGCGAATACGCCCGTGGCGGTGCGCGTTTACGAGTCGGTGATGCAGCAGTGGGCGACGATCATCACCGCGGGCGGCGACATCGATCTGGAAATCGAGGGGCTGGAGTTCAAGGCCTACGTCGGGATCAAAAAGGCGCTTGCCGAAGTCGAAGGCATCAAGTCGGCCGACGGCGATTTCACGAAGGGCATCGCAAAATTCCGTATCAAGGCGACGGTATCGGCCGAGAATCTGGCCGAGACGCTGACTGACGAGCCGTTCAGCAAGTGGATGGAAGTGGTCGATTTGAAGCCGACGCGAATTCAAGCGAAGGCGGCGAAGCAGTAGCGAGTATCAAGTAGCGAGTAGCGAGTTCAGATTCGGTCGCCGAACGCATCGCGTCAGCGATCCGAACGCGAAGCGCAAGCGAGTGACCGGAGTGACCTCAATTTGGGCACCCCGGAACCGCCGGGTAGTCAAACGACCGACCGTTACGGATCGGTGTACGGCTTGCGCTGCTTGAATTGCTCGATCCGCCCGCGATACTCGCGGATGATCGGTCCCGCCTTCAACTGCTGGGCCAGCGCGATCGCCTGCTCCACCCGCTTGAGCGCGTCCTCAAACTTGCCCGTCGCCGCCAGCGCCACCGCCAACGTGTCCAGAAATTCATGCTGTTGAGATTTCGATAACTCCACCACCCGCGTCGCCAGTTGTAACGCTTCCTCCGGCTTGCGCACTGCCGCATCGCGATGCGCCGCCAGGTGCCACGCGAGCGAGTTCAATCCGACCAACGAGTTCGGCGACTGCTTCAAGCACTCTCGCAGCAATCGCTCCATCTCGGCGTAGTCCTTCTTGGCCCGCGCGATGTCCGACAGCGCCAGGTACGGCCCGTCAAACTCCGGCTGAATCGCGATCAGGCTCTTGAACTCCGCCGCCGCCTCGTCGGGCTTTCCCGCTTGAACGAGCGCCTGCCCCAAAGCCATCCGCACGCGCGACTCATTGGGCGCCTTCTCCAGCACCTTGCGAAATTCGGCCAGTGCCTCGTCGAATCGCTTGGCTCGTGTGTACAGGTCGCCGAGCTGGGCCCGCACCGACAGATCGTTCGGATGCTCATCCAAAATGCGCGTCAGCGCGCTGATCGCCTCCTGCGGCTTGTTCTGCAAAATGCGCACGCCGGCCATCGCGCGTCGCACCTCGATGCTGCTCGGCGCGATTTGCATCGCCATCATGATCAGCCGCTCGGCGTCGGCGAAATTTTTCTGCTCGGCGCTCATCACCGCCGTGCGCACCATCTCGTTGATCTCGCACCCGACGACCAGCGCTTCCCATTGAACGATATCCTGCACCGGAAACGGCTGTCCGCGGGCCGCCCTCGCTAGTGCCTGCTGCGCCCCCGCCGCGTCACCCTGCTTTTCGAGGATTCGCGCGATCGCCTTTTGGGCGACCGAGAATTCCGGGTACGCCGCGAGCGCTTTGCGCAGCCACTCAAGCGCCCCCGCCGCATCGCCCTGCTGCTCGAGCGTCGCGCCGATGCCGAGCATCGATAGCGCATCGGTGGCGTCTCGCGCGACGCACGCCTTCATCACTTCGATCGCTTGTTTGGGATCGACCTTTGTCAGCAATTGCCCGCGCCGCTGTTCGGCCCGCGCAAACGTCGGATCGAGCTGAAACGCCCGCGCACACGCTTCGGCCGCCGCCTTGAAATCGCCCGCTTTCTCATGCGGAAAACTCTCCAGATAGGCCCAGCGATGGTCCTTTGGATTGAGCGACTGCGCCCGTCGATACGCCTTCACCGCGAGTTGCGGCGGGCCGTTCACCCAATAGAGCGCCCCCAGCGCCGCGAACAGCTTGTCGTCGCTGCCGTCCTCGGTGATCTGCTTAAGCGTCTCCTGAATCCGCCCGCGTACCGGCACCGCGAGTTTCAGCTCATCTGCGCTCGGCATGCGATAATCGTCGACGTGTCCCGATGTCGTACCGACGCCCGCCGTCGCACTTGGCGCTGCCTCCGCCGTCGCTCCGCCGCCGGACGCCGGCGCGTTTGATCCGGCGTTTGTGACGCCGCTCGGCGCAAGGCTTGGCGTCGGTGCCGCGCTACCCGTCGGCGCACTAGTCGTCGGCGACGCCGGCGCGTCGCAGCCCGCGACCAGTAATATTCCTAGCGTAGTGCCGAACAACATCAACAGATTGCAGGTACGCATCAATTGTCCCTTCACGCGAGCGGCCTCATGCCGACCGCGACAAAAACGCCACCATCGCCGCGCCAAATTCCGGCAAGTCCGCCGGTCGGCGGCTCGAAATCAGATTTTTGTACACCACCACCGGGGCATCGACCCAATCCGCGCCCGCATTCACCACATCGTCGCGAATTCCCGGCGTGCTGGTCATGCATACGCCGCGGCAGATCCCGGCCGAAATCAGAATCCACGGCCCGTGACAAATCGTCGCCACCAGCTTGCCCGCGATGAACATTTCACGCGTTATTTGCAAAACCTTCGCATTTCGCCGCAACTTGTCCGGCATCCACCCGCCGCCAACGAGTAGCGCGTCAAAATCACCTGCCGCCAGAGAATCGACCGCTACATCGCTGCGGGCCGGATAGCCATGCTTGCCGCGATACGCGTGCCCGGCCTGCTCGCCGGCCATCACGACCCGCGCGCCGGCCTCTTCAAGGCGGAGCTTTGGATACCAAAGCTCCAAATCTTCGTAGTCGTCGCCGACAAACGCCAGCACGTTTTTTCCGTCGAGTAATCGAGCCGACATCCGCTCACACCTCCACGTCAAATCGAACGTGATGATAACGCACGAGCGCAGGGGTGGGGCGGGCATTCCTGCCGGCCCGCATTACTGGCGCATGGCGCATCGTTGCAACCGGCACATCCGATGTGAGACCAGAGTCGTCGCCTTGCACCAAGCGATTTCGCAGAAGACCGCAAACGGTTCCGGCCCGATGTCGCGCCGAGCACCGGCGAGTCATTCGAATAGGGACGATGCGCGCCGAATCCGCAGCTACGTGTTATTCGTACCATTACCACCGACAATGCGTTTTCCTCCAAGCGGCGTAGTCGCCAGTGGCATGTCCGAATGCTCATGCTGTAAGCTCCACGCTATGCCGTCCGAATCCCGCGACATCGTGCTCTCCGTCCGCGACCTCGTCGTCGAATACCCAGCGCCCGACGGCGGCGCGACGCGCGTGCTCGACGGCATCTCCTTCGACGTCTATCGCGGCGAAACGCTGGTCATCATGGGCGGGTCGGGTTGCGGAAAATCGACGCTGCTCAATTGCCTCATCGGCGAGATCGAGCCGCAAGCCGGGTCGATCGTCTACCACATTCGCGACGCCGAAAATGTCGATCTAATGCAGGCCACCGGCCCCGAGCTCGATCGCGTCCGCCGACGGTTCGGCATTCTGTTTCAGTCCGGTGCGCTGTTCAGCTCGATGACCGTCGGCGAAAACATCGCCCTGCCGCTCCGCGAACACAGCAGCATCGACCCGACCGTGATCGACATCGTGGTCACCATGAAGCTGCAACAGGTACACATGCTCCCGCACCGCGACAAGCTGCCGGCGCAGCTCTCCGGCGGGCAAAAAAAACGCGCCGGGCTGGCGCGAGCCACGGCGCTTGATCCCGAGATCCTGTTCTACGATGAACCCAGCGCGGGCCTCGATCCGGTCACATCGTCGGCGATCGACCAACTCATCCTCGACCACTCAATCAAACTTCAGGTCACGAGCATCGTGGTCACACACGAAATGGACTCGGCCTTTCGCATCGCCAACCGCATGATCATGCTCGAACGCGGCAAAATCCTGCGCGTCGGCTCGCGTGACGCGTTCGACGCGTTGCGCGACGCCGACCCGTCCAAGCTGCCGACCGACGAGGACCGCCGCATTCATCAATTCCTGACCGGCAGCGCCAGCGGCCCGCTGACCGACGAACAGGGCCTCAGCTTGTATGAGCAATTGCTCATCGGCGGCGAAGAATCCGGCATTTTCCGCCATTCGCGGGCGTGATCGCCATGCACGCGACACGCAATCGTGGGCGATGCCCACCCGACGAACCCGCGCAGCAAGCCGAGCGCGAAGCAAAAAAAAGAGGCAGCCGAGGGCGGCTGCTCCACAAGGTGCGCGCAAAGCAGCCGAGGGCGGCTGCTCCAGAAGGTGCGCGCGAAGCAGCCGAGGGCGGCTGCTCTCCATTCCGCAAACTACTGCGGCTGTTTCGAAGCCGCGTCCACCACTTCGCGCAGCTTCTTCTCATTGTCTTCCGAATAACCGGTCGCCGAGTAGACGACCTTGCCGTCGCGGTCGAGCACAAAAAACGCCGGAATTCCCTGCACGCGATACGCCTTGCCCACGTCGTCGCCCTTCAGCAGCAAGCCATAGGTGTACGCGTTGTCTTTCATGAACTTGGCCGGGTCGGCGTCCGCGTTCTCGCGCAGGTTCACGCCGTACACCGCGACGCCACGATCCTTGAACTCGCTCGCCACCTTTTGAATGCCGGGCATGGCCAGCTTGCACGGGCCGCACCACGTCGCCCAGAAATCAAGCACGACAACTTTGCCCTTCAGCGATGCCAGCGTCACCGTCTTACCGTCCGGCGTGCTCAGCGAAAAGTCGGGCGCGACCGACCCCTTCGGCAGCAACCCCTCCGGCTCAGCCGACGCCTGCGCCGTCGCATTTCGCGCGCTGCGTCCCGCCATCGCGGCCTTCGTGTATCCGCTCGGAATCTCGACGCTAAACGTCTTGTCATCGAGCTTGGGCTTCACGTCGAGATCATGAATCTCGGTCACGCGAATGCCGTCGGCATCGACCACGCGATCGACGCGCCGCGGTAGACCGTCCTCGACACCGTAGAACCAGCGCGACTTCTGCATCCCGCCCGCATAGGTCACGAAAATTACGTGGCATTCGACGCCGCCGATCGACTTCTTACCCTCGTATTTGCGTTCGTCGCCGCCCAGCTCGTCCGAAAACGGCGCGGGGTGGGTGTACTCCTGCATGCGCAGCGCGTCGATGCCTTCGAGCAGCCGTGCGCCATCCTCGGCCGGCATCTCGTAATACTCCTTCTCCGCCGCGCGAATCGCCACTGCGGTCTTTTCGCCGACCGCAATACTCAGCTTGCGCGGCCCGGCCATGCCGACGAGTTCACCTTCGAGCCGAAACAGCGGCGGACGCTCGTCGCCCGTGCGCTGCGTGACGATCTTCGCCTCGCCGGTGGGCACGCGCTCCTTGGCCGTGCCCTCGCCCCACGTCTTGGACTTGTACGAAACCGACTTGAGCGCCTTGGCCGCGTCGTCGGCCTTCTTGACGATCGCGGTCGCGTCGGGATCCTGTGCGAACGCCACGCTGCTGAGCAATGCGCTCGTCAGAGCCATACGGCTGAACCATCGAACTGTCATGCGAACCTCCTTATTGAGTGGTGTGTAGTCGGCAAATCCGAGCGCAAAGTGAAAAATGCAAAGTGCAGAGTTGAGACTGCAGAATGCCAAGTGGGAGCATCGAGCGACGAACGGCGAGTAACGAGCAGCGATTGATCGCGCCGGGTGCCATGCCGACGGCCGTTCGCGTCGGCATGCGCGCGCCAGCGATCCGCACGCGAAGCGCAAGCGAGTGACCGCCAAGCTCCAGCGAGCGTGTGCTATGGGCTTCCAGCCCGTTCTGATGTACCGCGGGCGTCCCCGCCCGCATCCGCCGTTCGGCGGCACCTGCCCCCCAAGCACAAACCAGCGGAGTACTCCACCACACACACCGCCCGAGTGCCGTGACCCGTTCGCCTTCGCACGTCACCCCGTCGCTCGCGCTCCGAGTTCGGATGGTGTACCCGAAGTTCGTGCCCCGCGCCCCGCGCCCCGCGCCCGCAGCCCTGCCGTATTGACGTTCCACCTCAACCACGCGATATTCTCCGCATCGCGACGCGCGGCTTTGTCGCCGCGCCGCTTCGCTAACATTCTACCAACAGGACTTCAAATGAACCGCAATCGCCTTTCGTGGGTGAAATGGGCCGCGACACTCGCGGCCGGCGCGACGATGCTGCAAACCAACGGCTGCGTGGACGGGACCGATTTCCTCACCTCGACGGCGTCAGTCCTGACCGCCGGCGGCGTGCTGTTCCTCGTCTTCCGCGTTCTCTCGGACTAATCTGCGACCCGTTTTCGGTCAAAAAATCGGGCCGTTCGCCGGGAAACAGCGAACGGGAAACGGCGAACGGGAAACGGGAAACAGCAAACGGCTACCGCCGCCGATCGACGAGCGGTTCGACGAGCGCCGTTGCTGCCCGGCCCGGCCCGGCTGAACTTCGTCGCGACGATTCCCTCGTTTCCTGTTCACCGTTTCCTGTTCCCTGTTCCCCGTTCCCTGTTCCCCGTTCCCCGTCTTTCGCACCGCGCTGGCTCTCCGGCTTCGCCGCTTCGTCCCTGCGTCGCTGCGTCGCTGCGTCGCTTCGTCGCTTCGTCGCTTCGTCCCTGCGTCGCTCAATCTCTCCGCCGCCTCACCGTCCGCGCTTGAACAAAAACCGCTCCATCACACCGGCCGGCCCCGCTTCCTCGGCGTCGACACTCACCGCCGCGTGCGAAACCAGTTCCCAGCCATCCTCGCCGAGCTTGTTGAGTACGCTTACCTCGCTCGCGGTCTCGGGGTTGTCCACGCGGAATTTCTGATACAGCTCGTCGAGCGGCGCAGCATTGATCCGCTGTTCCCCCGACGCAAACGACCACCGCTCCCCCCGCTGCCCCGGCTGATGCTGCCGCACCAGCGTCGCATACTCCCACCGCGCCCGGCGGTCGTGCGCCTGGCCGCGTGCAAACGCGAGTGGCACGGTAGCGATCAGCACGGCAAGAGCTACGAGCGTGCCCACGGTCCAAGCGTGACTCGACGACGGCGAGAGCTTTGATCGCATGGCGTTCTCCTATTGGATTCATCGGTAACGTACCGCTGGTGACGGCTGCGGTTTCGGTTCGGAACGCGATTGCGCACGCGCTTGAACACGAAATCCAACGTCCGTCCACGGGATTCCAGTGCGGGCGAACGGCGGGCTTTTTTTCTGCACGATCCTCGCCACGCTGCCAGCTGGCCGCCAGCGTAAGAACTCGATTGTTAGCAAGCCACGCGATTCGCCAGATTGCGGTGGGTCATCTCTGTCGTCCTCGGGATTGGCGCGAGCGGCGGGCTCGATGCAGTGTTCGTGCTGATCGTCGCACGACCCAACGTCGCCACGGCGATGGGATTCGCGCCGACGATTGCAATCGCCGGAATGTTCGAGTGGCTGGTGGCGCGCGGCGAGTCATGCGCTGTGCAGCGAGCACTCGCACCTTCGCGCACGAATCAGGCCACTCTTTTCAAGCCCGAGCGACCGCACTGCCGCACTGCCGCGCCGCTCGCTATGCACCACCAAAAAACGCCGCCAGCAGTTCCATCGTCAGCTTCCCCGTCCGGTCGTCCGCGTCCAGCTCCGGGTTGTATTCCACAAACTCGGCCGAGTTGATCAGGCCGTTCTCGCCCAGCGCCTTGAGCACCTGGCGGGCTTCGTCGGCGGAGAGTCCGCCGGGGACGGGCGTGCCGGTCGCTGGGGCGTCGGCCGGGTCGAGCACGTCAATATCAAAGCTCAGGTGAATATGGTCGCAGCGCGTGCGCAGCGAGTTGGCCGCGTCGAGCACCGTCTGCACCAGACTGGCCTTGCGCCAACCCTTTACGGTCAATGCGGTTACATTCGCCTCGTCGAGGTTCTCCTGCTCGCCGGGGTCGATGTCGCGCACGCCTAGGAGGTACACATCGGTTTCGTCGAGCATTGGGTCGCGGTCGGCGATGCTGCGCAGGTCGCGATTGCCGATACCGCACGCGACGGCGAGGCTCATGCCATGAATGTTTCCCGATGGACTGGAGCCGGGGTCATTGAAGTCGGCATGAGCGTCTAACCAGAGAATCCCCAGACGTTTACAGCTATCGGCCAGCCCCGCGAGCGTGCCGATGGCGAGACTATGATCGCCGCCGACGACCAGCAGGAACGCATTCGGGTCTTTACGCAACGTGCCGAGCACGCAAGCGTGCGTATGGCGGTTGATTTGCAGGATCACCGGCAGGTTGTTCAGGCTCGCGTCGCCGGTGACCGAATATCGCGTCGCGTGAATGCCGGGAATGTCGCCGAGGTCTTCGACCTGGTGGCCGAGGTCGGTGAGTTGTTGCACGAGGCCGAACTCGCGCAGCATCCACGGGCCGTCCTGGGCACCGAGGCGTTTCCCGCCCTGGCCGGCTTGAATGCCGAGGAGTTTGATTGTCTTACCGGCCATGTGAGTGCCTAGTGTCTAGTGCCTAGTGCCTAGCAGGCAGTGCTCAATGCAAAGTGCTCGGCGACGACGGACACGCCACCTCGTGGCGCACGCCAAAGACTAGCCCACGTCCGCACGATTCGCTAGGTGGGCCGATCGAGCGAATTCACAACAAAACCGGCCGATTCTCCACCGTGCAACGTCGGTGAGACTCCGATGTCCTTCTGTTCCCTGTTCCCATTCCTTGTTCCCCAATCTGCATTCCCTAATCCCGAACCCTAATCCCTGGTCCCCGTTCCCCGCGCCCCGTTCCCCGCGCCCCGTTCCCCGCGCGCCGCGCCCCGTTCCCCGCGCCCCGCCTCCCGACTAACATCCGCCAATCGACTTGCTCGCATCTGGCCGCTTGCATACGAAGGTACATGACTCATGATGAGCTTTGATCTGCCGGAAGATATCGTCGCTTTGCGAGACATGGTTCGCGAGTTCGCCGCGCGCGAGATTCGACCCTACGCCCGCCAGTGGGACGCCGACCAATGGCTACCCGAATCGGTCACCAAAAAGATGGCCGAGATCGGACTGCTCGGGCCGATGATCGCCCCCGAACTCGGCGGCAGCGGACTCGGCTATCTCGCCAATTCGGTCATCATGGAAGAGGTCGCTCGCCAGTGCGGCGGCACCGCCCTGTTCCTCGCCGCTCACAACGGCCTGTGCATCGCGCACATGCTGATCGCCGCCAACGACGCGCAGAAGGCGAAGTATTTCCCGAAACTCGCGACCGGCGAAATCATCGGCGCGTGGGGCCTGACCGAACCCGGCTGCGGCAGCGACGCGGCGGCGATGACCACCAAAGCCGTGAAAGACGGCAACGGCTGGCGCATCACCGGGCACAAGCAGTTCATCACCAACGGCGCGCGGGCCGGGCTGTATGTCATCACCGCAATCACCGAGCCGGAGAAAAAGGGCAAGGGCATCTCGGCGTTTCTCGTCGAGCGCGACGCGAAAGGCTTCAGCATCGGCACCAAGGAAGACAAGCTGGGCATGCGTTGCTCGGACACGGTCGTGCTGAATTTGGAAGATGTACACGTCGGCCCCGAAGCGCTCTGCGGCGAATACAACATGGGCTATGTCGATGCGCTGAAGGTGCTGGAGCGCGGGCGCGTCGGCATCGGCGCGCTGTCGGTCGGGCTGGCACGCGGGGCGCTCGAAGAGTCGCTGTCGTATGTGAAGCAGCGCATGGCATTCGGCAAGCCGTTGTCGGATCAGCAGGCGATTCAGTTCATGCTGGCCGACATGGCGACCGAAATCGACGCCGCCCGGCTCATGGTCTGGGACGCGGCGATCACACTCGACGGCGGCAACAGCGACCGCATCAAGAGCTCGACCGCCAAAATGTTCGCCAGCGAAATCGCCACCAAGGCGTGCATGAACGCGATCCAGATTCACGGCGGGTATGGCTATACGAAGGACATCCCGGTCGAGCGGTACATGCGCGATGCCAAGCTGTGCGAAATCGGCGAGGGCAGCAGTCAGATTCAGCGGATCATTATTGCGAGGGAGTTGCTGGCGGCGGGTGCGGCGTAGGCGGGCGGTGTTCACGTTCGCCGATTTGGCGAACTCCGTACCGTCGAAACGCGGCGATTCCGGGGAATCAACCTGAAGTACGCAATACTGCTCTATTGGTCGGCAGGTGACGGCGCGTTTGTCGCTGAAGTGCCGGAACTCCCCGGCTGCGCCGCGGACGGAAAGACGCGACAACTCGCACTGAAAAACGTCGAGCGAATCGCCAAGGAGTGGATTGCGACCGCTCGCGAACTAGGCCGACCGATTCCGGAGCCGAAGGGGCGATTGCTCTTCGCGTAGCAGACATAACCGGCACGAAACGCACTTGCGACGAGAAAAGGGCGACGCATGCAACGAGCAGCGAAAATCCGCGTCGATGGTCGGCAATTCGTCGCCAATTTCATCCGGTGCGAATCCGCCTGGGTCGCATCCAGCGCGGATGTCCCGGGCGCATTGACGCAAGGACCCAGCATCGCGTCGGCGACAGCGAACTTGCGCGACGCGAGCCGCGTGATGTTGGAGCCGATTGAAGAGTCGCACGTTCGCGCGCCGCAAAGATAGTTACCCGAACCGTACCGATCGAGAATCGACCATGAACTTCAACCTCACCTCCGACCAACTCGAACTCCAATCCGCCATTCGCCGCTTCTGCGACGAAGCCGTCGCGCCAAAAGCCGAATGGCGCGACCAGCATGGCCGCTTCGAAGACGGCCTGATCCCGCAACTCGCCGAGATGGGCATGCTCGGCATGTACGTGCCCAGCGAATTCGGCGGCGCGGGCCTCGATGTGCCCTCCTACATCATGGCCGTCGAGGAACTCTCGCGGGCGTGTGCCGCGACCGGCATTCTCATGTCCGCCCACCACTCGCTCTGCGTCGATCCAATTCTCAGCTTCGGCACGCCCGCACAAAAGCAGAGATACCTGCCCAAACTCGCCACCGGCGAGTGGATCGGCTGCTTCTCGCTCACCGAGCCGGGCAGCGGCAGCGATGCCGGCGCGGCCCGCTGCATGGCCGTCGAAAAATCCGACGGCTGGCACATCAACGGCACCAAGTGCTTCGTCACCAACGGGGCCGAGGCGCACGTCGTCATTCTGTTCGCCGTCACCGATGCCGACAATCCGAAACGCCGCATGTCGGCGTTCATCGTCGATCGCGACATGCCCGGCTGGCGCGTCGGCAAGCTCGAAAAGAAGATGGGCCTGAAAGCCAGCAGCACCGCCGAACTAATCTTTGAAAATTGCATCGTGCCCAAAGAAAACCTGCTCGGCGAACGCGGCCGCGGACTGCCCGTCGCGCTGGCCACACTCGACGGCGGCCGCATCGGCGTCGCGTCGCAGGCCATCGGCATCAGCCAGGCGGCGTTCGACGCGGCGCTCGGCTACAGCAAGCAGCGCGTGCAGTTCAATCGTCCCATCGGCGATTTTCAGGCAATCCAGTGGAAACTCGCCGACATGTGTACCGGCATCCACGCCGCCCGCCTGCTCGCCCGACACGCCGCATGGCTCAAGCAGCACAAACAGGCTTTCGGCCGGCAAGCGGCGCAGGCCAAGCTGTTCGCCAGCGAACTATCGAGCCGCGTGACAAACATGGCGGTGCAGGTCTACGGCGGATATGGCTATTGCCAGGACTACCCGGCGGAACGGTTCATGCGCGACGCGAAGATCACGGAGCTGTATGAGGGAACGAGCGAGATTCAGAGGTTGGTGATTGCGCGGAAGTTGTTGGATGCGTGAATGCCCGCGCGCACGCGGAAATTCTCGCACCAACTTGCATCGCAAACGCCCCGCCCGATCGCCCGAAAGTAGCCCCAGATTTCCCTTTTGTCCCAACGCGCACTCGACTACAGTCCTTCACGATGAACTTGGTCTTGCAGGAGTACGCCATGCGACACCAGCGAATCGTGCCGCTCGGAACCGCCCTTGTATCAGCCTGCTGCCCCCTCCCGGCTGCAACTGGGCAAACCGTCGCGGTCTGGAACGACACCGTCGGCGGCTCGTGGTTCGACGCGACCAACTGGGCCGGCGGGCAAGTTCCGCAAAACACACCCGAACAAACGTTCGATTCACGTATCGACGCCATCGCCTATCTACCCTACGTCGTGTCGCTCGCAGGCGATGCTGAAGTCACCCGATTGAGACTCAACAGCGAACGCGCGAGTCTGCGCTTGATGAGCGGCACGCTACGCGTCATCGATCGGGCGCAGCTATTCGCAGGCCGGCTCAGCCTGGTCGGCGGCACAATCGACGGCGGCATCTGGGAAGCCGCGCCCGGCACGATCGCGATCGGCGCGCACCCGCTCAACCACCTGCGCGGCGTGACGTGGATCGGCGATTTGTCGCTCGCCGGCGGCGGTTCGCATGTTCGAATCACGGACGGCATTTCCGTCAATGGTCGGATGTTGCTCACGGGTTCGTCGAGCTTCATCGAGCTCGACGGCGAGCAGACAATAGAAATCGACGAGATTCTGTTCGGGGGCGCGACCGATCCGACGACGATCCGCGTCAATGCCGGCGGCCAGGCGCTTCTGAGCCCGAATAGCGTGATTCGGGGGCACGGCATGGTCACCGGACCCGGTCGTTTGGTAAACGCTGGCTCAATCGTGTCGGCCGCACCGGGTCGCAACCTCACAGTCGACATCGACTCGTTCGAGAACTGCGGAGTGGTACGCGCTACCCACGGCACAACGTGTGTGATTGGTGCCGACGACTCAACCTGGACCAACGCCGCGAACGGCCGAGTCGACGTCGACGGTGGTTCGATTGAGTTTCGTGGAAACTGGGCTAACTTGGGGCAAGTCGACGTGGCATCTTCCACCGCGCGGCTGCTCGGTCAGTATGACACCGCAAGCCTCGGCGGTTTCGTTGGCATCGGCGGATTCGTTCAAGTCCTTGGTCAACTGAACAACGAGGACGCGGTGCTTTCCCTATCGTCTGCGGAAACGAACATAGATTTTGGGCCATGCACGATTCGCGGCGGGACAATCGCCGCAACTGCGACCGCCCCAATGCGCTTCACGAGTGCTTTGTCGCGAGTCGA
Organism: Phycisphaerae bacterium; assembly: GCA_046155505.1. GTDB lineage: Bacteria > Planctomycetota > Phycisphaerae > UBA1845 > Fen-1342 > JBJXFK01. The sequence continues at coordinate 14,875 of JBJXFK010000327.1, read as the reverse complement.
AAGCTGCATCGTCGACGGTCCGGTTGAGTTGCACGGTACCGCTTCGGTTCGATTCGCCGCGGATGCCGAAGTAAGCGGCCCCCTCCGATTTTTCGGTTCAGACGGAGCATTTCACTTCGACGTCGACATCGAACGCGTTCTCGACGACGTGACGATCGAGTGCAACGCGAGTCCCAATCGTATCTCCGCCGATGGCGACGGACTTCTGACGCTTGGGGCAAATCAAGTCATTCAGGGCGCTCAGCTACGGATCACCACCGGCTCACGTTTTCCGAAGGCCACAGCGGGCGTGAGCAACTACGGAATAATTCGAACCGGCATCGGCGAATCCACCATCATCGATCCACACACATTCGAAAATCACGGCTTGATCGAGCAGCTCGGCGGACAATTGCGAATTGGGGTCGCTCCCTGGCATTCGTCGACCGCCGCGTGGCGTAACGGTCCGAAGGGAGCGATTCGCAGTACCGGCGGCACGCTCGAATTCGACGGAAATTGGTCGAGCGAGGGCGTCATCGATGCGACCGACACACGGATCACTTTTCGCGGCGCATATGGGCTGGATTCGTTGGAGTCACTCACCCGGACGCGCGGCAGTCTGACTCTCACCGGCACGCTTGACTTGCTCGGTAACGAAATCGTGTTCGACGAAAATCAGGACGCGCTGAACATCCAAAATTTGACGTTTCGTAACGGGTCGGTTCGATTCGAAGACGGCGGTGGCTTGCAGTTCTCTAGCGCCGGGGGAGCCGGAACGCAGGTCACTTTCGAAAACGTGCACGTCGAACCGTCGCTCGATCTCCGCCGCGAAGGCGGCGCTCCGTTTGTCATCCAAGCGCATATCGATCGTGAAAGCACAATTGCCGGACCGGTTTTGCTGGGCCCAAACGCGAACCTCCATCTCCAGGGAGGTCGAGTTTGGGAGTCCGACATCAACTTCGACGAAAACGTGAGTGTGACCGTTCGAAAAGCGGGCGGCGACAAGCAGTTGATCCTCGCGCCCAAATGCGTAATCCAAGGCGGCGGCGTGGAGTTTGCGAGCCACGAACCGTCGGCCTTGGTAAATCGCGGAACAATCGCATGCGGCCACGCGGGCCAATGGGTCCGCGTGTCGCTCGCGATGGTGAACGATGGGATGGTGAATGTCGGCCAGGGCGCGCAGTTCGTGGTCAGCACATCGTTCTCTTCGCGCATCACGAACTCAGACAGCGGAACTATCAATATCACCGGGCCGGATTCGACGTTTGACTTCTCGCGACAGTGGGCCAATCGCGGACTGATTCAGATCAGCGAGGCCACGGGAACGTTCGGGACCGGAATCGACGAACGCATCACGAACGATGGCACGATCGTACTGTTCGATTCCTCGGTTGAGTTTCTGGACGGGGTCACAAACGCGGGCCTCATCGCGTCGCGGCAAGGCTCGGTTATTCGCAGCCTCAGAGACTTTGAATGTAGCGAGTCCTCCACGCTCGAAATCGAGATCCTCGATGGTTCATCCCAAGGATCCACCGGTCAGGTTGACGTCGATGCGGAGGCGATACTCGCCGGAGTCTTGCGCGTCACGTTTGGTAACGGACACACTCCGACGATCGGCGAGACGCACCGCGTGCTGACTGCGGCGATAGTGTCGGGTGCGTTCGCCGGAGTGGACGCCCAGGGTCTGCCACCAGGGATGCGCGTAACGCCGATCATCCAGAGTACGCACGTTGACATCCGATTCGAGCAATCGTCGCCCATTCCTGAGTCGATCTCCGAATCGCTGCGATCGCGGCGAGATCCTCGACCGTAGAATTCGCTCGTCGCCCGCGCGACTAGATCGAACCCCGTTACGGCAGTGTCGCTCGCAACGGCACACTCTCCGCCGGCCAAGTCCGCGGCGTCGCGATCGCATGAAACCGCAGCACACGCGTATTATTCGTATCCGCGATGATCGCATCTCCCTGCGCCGTGAAAGCAATCGCCGTCGGACCAAACAGTCCGACCGCATCCGCCGCGAACGGGCCGAGGCCGTGGTTGGGTTGTTGTGCGAAGAGGCCGTCGGGTTGGCCGAGGGCGCGGTTGGTGCGACCGGATAGCGGCAATCGAAGCAGGATGATGCGGTTGTTCCCCGCGTCGGCGATCCACAATCGGCCTCGGGCATCGAATTCCACATCAATCGGCAACTGCAAACCCGTGCCGCTGCCGAACACGTCCGGATCGCTGTTCACGAAATTGGTCTGCCCCACGACTCCGTCGGCGGTCGTGTCGCTCGTCAGCGCATCGTCGAACCGCACGATGCGATGATTCTGCCAATCGGCGACCCAAAGTGACCCCGCCGCGTCGAGCGCGATGCCGATCGGGTTGAAGAGCGTATCGTCCGTCGGGCAACAACTATCCTGACCTACGCCATTATTGTTCTTTGCACGCTGGCGGAAGTCGCCATATTGGCCCCACACGCGATCGGCAAATGGCTTGTTGGCCATCGGCGCGGTGTAGTGCAGCACGCGGCTATTCCCCGAATCCGCCACAAACACACTCGGCCAATTGACGACCACGCGCCCCGGAAACAAGATGCTGTCGGCCGTTGCTACACCTTGATCCTCGAAACCCCCGCCGAGATTGGGCAGGCCGCTGGTGAAATTCGGCTGACCGATGACGAGGTCGGCAATGCCGTCGGTCGTCGCCGGGTTGTCGAAACGCAGCACGCGACTGTTGAATGCATCGCAGACCCACAGCGCCTCGGCATCGTCGACGAACAATCCCTGCGGCAGCCAGAACCCGCTCGCCGAAACGCTGCCGCCCGCGTTGGGCGCGGTGCTGGCAAAGTCGGGCTGACCGAGCACGAGATCCGCCGGTGCGGCGTTCGAAAATGCCGCGGCGCTGGGCCAGCTCAATACGCGGTTGTTCTCGGCATCGGATACGAAAAGCCGACCGCTGGGTGCGATCGCCACGTCGGCGGCGTTGGAGAGACTGAGGCCGACGCCGCTGGGCACGCCGATCGGGGCATTGAAGACCTGCGACGCGAAGTCGAATTGCCCGAGCACGGCGTCGGCGGTCGTGTCAATCGGATTGAACTGCCCGGCCACGGTCGGCGTGACGAACACGGCAAGCCAGAGTGTGATGCACTTGAACGTTCGCATGACAAACCCCTCGCACGGTTCGGTCGTGGCATGATACCGTCGCGCTGCCGAGGCGCGTCCTTGTGCGGCACCCGTTATCAGCGGGTGGTTTGTGCATGGAGTTTGGGACCGAATCGAGCGCGGTGCGCGAGCGAGGAAGCCGTCGCTTGTCTGTCCGGGTGGGCTTGGCGCGCCGCGACACGCGAAGCGCGGTCGGGACAATGCATTGTGTCGGAGGGATTGAGAGGTTCGACGGCGCGCGGTCGGGGCGGCTGTCGAAGATTTCAAGTTCGTGTTTCTGCGCGACATTTTGTTGACTACCTTCGGCAGATTGTGTTGAATAGGGGCAATTATTGGACTGTCCCCGTATTGGACGTAAGCGTTGGTATGTAACGGAGCGGAATGCGGTCGGTGACGGTCGAGATGGGTCGGGACGATTCTCATGCGTCGAGCATAGGTCGCGCGAAGAGCTTTGAGCCACCGAGATCACAGAGTGCGCCGAGAAATGCAGAGAGTTTGGCAGAAATTTCACGGATGTGCGCGGAAGCGAGTGTGTGCGAGCCGCGCGACGTGCGCGTCAGAATAAATCGTCGGCGCGTCGAATATCATCCGCGAGCGTCACGTTTGTGGATCCGAGTCCGAAAGCGAGAAGCCTATGCACGCAACTGCGACCATCCGAATAACCGTAGCACCGCAGCTAGCTGCTGCGATTCTGGCGAATTCCGCACTCGCCCAAAACTCAACCCCGCCGCCGCGCGAAATGCCGACCCTCGGCGACTCGGCGCTCACTGTCTTTACGCAAATGACCGAATGCCCCGGCAACATCGCCGTCACACCGAGCGGGCGCGTGATTGTCAGCACCCACCAGTTCATCCCGTCGCAGCGCCGCGTGGTCGAAGTGTCGAACGCCGCCCTGCCGAAGCCGTTTCCAAACGCGGCCTGGAACCGCAGCGACGGCGGCGCGGATACGTTCGACACGGTCCTCGGTCTGCGATGCGATTCGCGCGGCGTCGTTTGGATGCTCGACAACGGCATGCGCGGCAAAGTCACGCCGAAAATCGTGGCATGGGACACCAAGGCCGACAAACTCGCGCGCGTGATCTACCTGCCGCCGCCGATCACCGTCGCCAATTCATTCGTCAATGATCTACAAATCGACGAAGCGGCCGACGCGATCTACATCGCCGACCCGGCCGGCGGCAAAAACGCGGCGATCATCGTCGTCGATCTCGCGACCGGCCTCGCGCGGCGCGTGCTCGAAGGCGACGTGAGCGTTGCGCCCGAGGACAAAGACCTGCTCATCGACGGCGTCGCATTGGAAATCGCACAGCCTGACGGCACGAAAACGCGGCCACGCATCGGCGTCAACCCGATTGCGCTCGATCACATAAACGAGTGGCTGTATTTCGGACCGATGAGCGGCTCAAAGCTGTATCGCGTGAAAGCGAGCGACCTGCGCAACGCCGCACTCTCGCCGGCCGACCTCGCGAAGCGTGTCGAGCCATACGCTGATCGTCCGTTTTCCGACGGCATCTCGATCGACAACGCGGGCAACATTTACATCAGCGCAATCGCCGACAACGCGATCGGCGTGATCGATGCGAGCCGCAAGTATCGCGCGTTGATTCGCGGCGAGCAGATATCCTGGCCGGATGCGTTCAGCTTTGGGCCGGACGGGCTGCTGTATGTGGTAGTGAATCAGTTGCACCGCTCGCCGCCGCTGAACGGAGGCAAAAACATGACTGTGCCGCCGTTCACGATTGGCACATTCAAGCCGCTCGCTCCCGGCGTTGTCGGGAGATAGAAGACGGGGCTAAACACAGAGGCACAGAGGCACAGAGAACAAAAGACGCGAAACGGAATTTGCCTATCGATGGCCGGTCAGACAAACCGTAGTGAACGGTGCCTACGTAACCACCGACCAGTAACAAACGGCGAGTCTCCCGAACCCCCAAACGCCCTGTTTTCTTCTCTGTGCCTCGGTGCCTCTGTGTTTCGGCCCTCTTCATTTTCAAACGAGCTCAATCGCCATCGCGACCGCGTTTCCACCGCCGAGGCAGGCGCTTGCGACGCCGCGTTTCAGATTGCGGTGCTTTAGCGCGTAGGCGAGGTGTGCGACGATCCGTGCTCCGCTCGCACCGATCGGGTGACCGAGTGCGACCGCCCCACCGTCGACGTTCACCTTCGCCTGATCGATCTCGAGTGCCTTCACATTCGCCAGCACCTGTGCCGCGAACGCTTCGTTCAGCTCCCACAAGTCAACTTGGTTCATGCTCCAACCGGCCTTTTGCACCACCCGCTGACACGCCTTGATCGGCGCAAAAAACAGCTCGCGCGGCGGACCGCCCGAAGTCGTGTGCGCCACAATGCGAGCCAGCGGCTTCCAGCCGTTCTTTTGCACAGCAGCTTCCGACGCGACGATCATCATTGCCGCCCCATCACTAATGGTCGACGCATTTCCCGCCGTGATGGTGCCGTCCTTGCCGAATGCCGGTCGCAGCGCCGCGAGCTTGGCCGCGTCGGCGTCAAGACGAATCGTCTCGTCGGTGTTGAACGGCTGCTCGGCCTTGGGCACGCTGATGCCGACGCGAATTTCGCTGAAGTGACCGGCCTTGTCGGCTGCGGCGGCGCGCTGATGGCTGCCGGCGGCGAACTCGTCCTGCATCTGCCGCGTGACGCCGGCCTTGGCCGCGGTTTCATCACCGATCGCGCCCATGATGGTGTTGTCAAACACATTCGTCAGGCCGTCATATTGCATGACATCGACGAGTTCGGTGTTGCCGAATTTGTGGCCGCCGCGCATGTTTCGAATCAGAAACGGCGCGTTGCTCATGCTCTCCATGCCGCCGGCCAGCACGACGTTCGCCTCGCCGGCGCGAATCGTCAGGTCGGCGAACATGGCCGACTGCATGCCCGAGCCGCAGACTTTGTTCACCGTCGTACACGAGATCGTGTCGGGGATGCCCGCGGCGAGCGCTACCTGGCGAGCAGGGTTCTGCCCCGCGCCGGCCTGAAGCACCTGTCCGACGTACACCTCGTCAATCAACGCGCGATCGATTTTCGTCGCATCGAGCAGTGCCTTGGCGACTTGGCCGCCGATCTGCGTCGCGCTCAACTTGCTGAGCGACCCCATGAAATGCCCGATCGGACTGCGGCGGGCGGCGACAATATACGTATGCTGGATGGACATTTGCGGTTCCTTAACCCCACGCGGCTACCGGGCCGCGACTTGTTGTGCGATTGCAAAAGATGATAGCGGGTCAGCCCGTTTTCGCGTGGGTGGCCTTTGGTCGAATTTCGATCGCAACGTCCGTTTTCGCGTGCGCCGAATCGGCTCGCTACGCTCGCGGTCACTCGCTTGCGCATCGCGTTCGGATCGCCGTTCGGCGACCCGCTGGATTCTCGATCCTAACTCGGTACTCGCTATTCGCTACTCAACACTTCCCGCGTGATACCCCACTCGCTCGCGCTCGGGGTTCGGATCAGACCGGACCGGCTCGCTACGCTCGCGGTCACTCGCTTGCGCGTCGCGTTCGGATCGTCGTCCGGCGGCCGGTGGGACTCTCGATCCCAACTCGCTACTCGCTACTCGATACTCGCTACTCACTGCGATTCCGCCGCCGCGCCCTTTCGACCAGCGCGGCCGCGCGATACGATCTCCCGTCTACACGAACGTCCGAGTTCTCGGCCCACCCCCCGGCGCTGCGGCGATTCGTCGGCGGCCGAGAACGAGAGCTGCGAACGAAGGAACATCGGATGGCCCGACGGCGTAAGAAACTGGGCGAGATCCTGGTCAGTTGGAACATTTTGCAGCCCAATCAGCTCGCCGACGCGCTCGCCTATGCGACGCAAAACGGCAAGCGGATCGGCGAGGCTCTGGTCGAACTCGAACTCGCGTCCGAAGACGACGTGGTGAAAGCCCTGGCGACGCAGTTCGACCATGAATACGTCGATCTCGACAAAAACGTCGTCGTGCCCGCCGCGATGGAAGGCTTCCCGCAGGAGCTGATTAACCGGCACAAAGTTCTGCCCATGTCGCGCGAAAATGGCCGCGTCAAGGTCATTATCAGCGACCCGCTCGATCTCGAAGTGCTCGACCTGCTGCGCTTCCGCCTGAACGCCGAAGTCGATTACGCCCTCGCCCCGCGCAGCAAGATTCAGCGCTACATCGACACGTTCCTGTCCAACCTCAAGACGAGCATGGACTCGTACATCGAGGAAATGGACCGCGACAGCGACCTGCTAGGCAAAGAGCAGGACGCGATGAAGAAGGCCAAGGAAAGCGACGACGGCGAGGCACCGGTCATTCGCCTGATCAACATGCTGATCAGCGAAGCCGTCCGGCAGCGGGCCAGCGATATTCACGTCGAGCCGATGTCCGATCGCGTTCGCGTGCGTTATCGCATCGACGGCGTATGCATCATTCGCGACAACATTCCCAAGAACATGCAGGCGTCGGTGATCGCGCGTCTAAAGATCATGGCGGGCATCGACATCGCCGAGAAGCGCCTGCCGCAGGACGGCCGCATCAAGATGCGCATCGGCCAAGGGCAGATCGACTTTCGCGTCAGCTCTTGCCCGGCGTATCACGGCGAATCGGTCGTCATGCGTATTTTGCGGCCCGACTCGGTGAAGGTCGGCGTCACGGGTCTTGGCTTTGAGCAGGACGATTACGAACGCTTCCAAAAAATCATCCGCCAGCCCAACGGTATCTTTCTCGTCACCGGCCCGACCGGCTCGGGCAAGACCACCACGCTCTACGCCGCTTTGCAGGAATTGAATCGCCCCGACAAGAAGATCATCACCGCCGAAGACCCGGTCGAATACAACTTCAGCGGCATGAATCAGTGCCAGGTGCGCGAGGACATCGGCCTGTCGTTCCAGAAAATTCTCCGCGCGATGCTGCGTCAGGCACCGAACATCATCCTCGTCGGCGAAATTCGCGACCGCGAGGTAGGCGAGGTCGCCATTCAGGCCGCCCTCACCGGCCACTTGGTTTTCAGTACGCTGCACACCAACGATTCGCCATCGGCCATCACGCGTCTGATCGACATGGGTATCAAGCCGTTTCTGGTCGCGTCATCGATTCAGGCGATCATGTCGCAGCGCCTCGTGCGCGTCATCTGCCAGGAATGCAAGACGATTGACCCGAACCCGGACAAGATGACGCTCAAGCTCGTCGGCATGACCGAGGAAGATCTCGCCGGGCAGCACATTTACAAGGGTGCCGGCTGTCAGCGCTGCTCGGGCACCGGCTATCGCGGGCGACAGGGGCTGTTCGAGATGCTCGAAATGAGCAACGAAATCCGCGAACTCGCGTTTCGGCGTGCGCCGGCGAACCAGTTACGCAAAGCGGCTCGCGCGACCGGCATGAAGTCGCTGCTGCACGACGGCAAACGCAAGATCTTGCGCGGCATTACGACGCCGGTGGAAGTAGCCAAGATCGCGCAGCAGGAAGGTATCATCATCGACGAGGCGTAGGGTGGGCATCGCCCACCGATTGCGTGCTTGCCAAATACGTCGCACGCCGTCGAATTGTCTTCCGTTGCAACGGATGGTGGCAATGCCCACGCTACGCGTGCTCGGTCGCCAAGCCGTCGACCTTTGCCCTTCGCCCTTCAACATTCACCCTTCAATAAACCCCTTCCACAATCGGCGTCGAAAATCCGCTGAACGGCCGCACGTCGCCCGCGCCATCCCACGGATATTTTTCACAACCCGGACGCCGCATGGCCTCATCGCGTTCAAGAAAACGCGGCATGAAAAACTCTTTCGTCAGCGTCGTCAGCCGCACGCGCCCCACCTGACCATATTCGACTACGCGATGCCGCACGCCGCCCTCGCCGGGTTTTCCGGGGCCGCTGCCCTGCGGCGCGACATGCCACGCATCCGCGTCCTCGGTCGATTTCGGATCGACAACCTCAATCACCGCCCGCGGCATCGGCGGGTGATAGATGATGCTGTAATTGTCCGCCGGCTCGAACGGCTTATGCGTGGCGAGGCCCATCAGCGTGTTGCCGTAGGTGGGCACGAAGTCGATCCGTTTGCAAGGCACGTAGGCACGATGGCACGAAGGCACGGAGGTTGAAGAAACGGGCGTGTCGCCTGCTTCCGACTTCGTGCCTTCGTGCCTCCGTGCCTCCGTGCCTTCCTCCCGCCACCAATCCTTCCCGCCCTCCAGCAACTCCTCGCACGCGAACCGATAAAACTGACTGGTCATCGACGTGCCGCCACAGAACACGCCGGTGATGCCCGCCTTCACCAGCGAGACCTTCTCGCAAATCGCCTCCAGCAGCTTCGGCGTCGTGAATACACAGCGGATGTTGGGATGCGCGCGCAGGATCGTCAGCCCCTGCTGCACGACGTGATCCTTGTATTCGTTCATCAGGTCCATGCGGCCGCTCTTGACCAGCTTGGTCACCCAGCGCGGATCAAGATCTACGCAAAACGCGATGCCGCCGCGATGTTGCGCGAGATGCTCGATCGCCAGCCGCAACCGCCGCGGGCCGCTCGGCCCGAGCATGAGCCAATCGCCGCCCTTCGGAAAGTACCGATCGTCGAGCGTCTCGCTGAACAACTCGTAGTCGATCTTGTAATCCTCGACGCTGATGCGGCTCTTCGGAATTCCCGTCGTGCCGCCGGTCTCAAACGTTGTCACCGGCCGGCCTTCCAAGCCACGCGGTAACCACCGCCGCACGGGCCCGCCGCGCAGCCACTCGTCCTGAAACGGCGGAAACTTGTCGAGGTCTTCGTAGCGCTGCACCTCGCGCCGCGGATCCCAGCCCAGCTTCTCAGCGAAACTCAGCCAGAACGGCGAGCCGGTCGCCGGGTCGAAATGCCACGCGACAATTTCGCGCACATGGGCGTCGAGGCGCGTCTTCGCAGCAGCGGCCGCGGCGGAAGTCTCGGGCGAAGCGGAAATCCCCGGCGCGGCGGCGGTGACGACCTTCATCATGTCGATGCGGTTCCTTGTGTCGCGTATTCGATCAGACGTTAGCCCGCGCGAGTCCGTCCTCCGCCCGGCCTGACCGTCCCAAGCCGGATTCTATCGCCCACCGGCCACAAACAAGCACCGCCGACCCCATGTCTCCCGCCCGCAGACGCTCGTTGGCCTATGCGAGCCGCTGCATTTCAGCCCGGCGGGCTGTGACGAAAGTAGCCGGGGTCGAGCGAGTCTTCGAGCGCGACCCCCGGAAACCGAAACGCCGCGCAGTAGATGATCGAGCCCGAAGGGGTTGAGCGTATGGCGCGTGGTCGCGTGTGGTCGCGCGTGGCATGGCTGCGGCCGTTTGCAGCCATGTTCTTGGTCCGCGCAGAGAGTCTCATCCGTCCAAGGCGAACCCGCGCGTTTTCGTATCTGCGATCCCCCGGACATGCTCGGCAAACGGCCGCGATCATGCCACGCGCTTCCCGCGACCGGCTTCAGCCGGTCAGCCCATGCCCCCAGCTTTAGCTCGGGGTTGAAAGCACCACCTACTCTCCTCTATCTTCCGCTTCCACAGCCGGCTTTAGCCGGACTTTGGGACAGGGTGCGATGCTGAAGCTCTTGAGAAGTCCGGCTAAAGCCGGCTGGAATGGAACAGAATTGAATCAGGATTGGTGCGGCCCGGTCGCCCCGCCAGATGAAGCCGGGGGCATGGACTGGTCGGCTGAAGCCGACCGAAAATCCGAACGCGGAAGCCAACCCGGATACGAACGCGAAGCGCAAGCGAGTGCGGCGAGCTTAGCGAGCGCGGCGAGCTTAGCGAGCGCGGTGAGTGCAGTGAGCCGGGGCGGACGGCGGCGCGCATTTCCAATAGCGAGCCGCCGCATTTCAGCCTGAAGGGCTGCATCGTTCGTAGCCGGGGGTCAAGCGAGTCCTCAAGCGCGACCCCCGGAAACCGGAACGCCCCGATAGATGATCGACCCCGAAGGGGTCGGCGAAACGGTCGACCTGGGCCGGCACCCGAAACGACGGACGCGACGATCGGGGAGGTGGGAATTGAACGCCGGGCGCATCGATCCTACGACTCGCGCGCGCGACGTTTGTCGCCCATGTCACGCCGACCCCTTCAGGGTCGAATCAAAATTCGTTTGCCGGGCGATCCGGGGGTGTCGCTGCGCTCCGACCCCCGGCTACTAACGCCGAGGCCCTCGGCCTCAAAGAAAACGCCGATTGCGACATCAATCCCAAATGTATCGTTCATCCCACTCGATACCGTAACGCCGAAGAAACGTACGAACCTCGTCCTTGAAGTCGACACGCTTGTGGTGTTCCTTCTGCCCGGCGATGTATTCGCGAAGTTTCGCGACGCCCGATTCGCCGATCGAGAAGCCGAAGTAGCCGTCCTGCCATCCGAACCCGGCGAGCACGGCGTGCTTCTCCTTCATCCACTTCGACGAATCGCGCTTCACATGCAGCATCAGGTCCGAAAGCGCCACGGTCTTGGCGAGGCTCACGAGCATATGCACGTGGTCCGCCGTCCCGTTAATCGCCAGCAGCGGCGATTCCATTCGCCGACAGATGCCGCCAATGTACGCGTACAGGTCCGGCTCAGTCTGCGCCGGAATCAGCGCGGCCCGTTGCTTGGTCGAAAACGTGACGTGCAGCAGGATTCTCGTGAGTGTGGACGCCATATGCGAAATTTACCGAGGGGCCGGAATGTTCGGCAATGTCCCGAACGAGCGTGTTCGCGGGAATTCGGAAATCGCGATACGCCGACCCCTTTAGGGTCGAATCACATTTCGTTCGCCGGGCGATCCGGGGGTGTCGCTGCGCTCCGACCCCCGGCTACTAACGCGGAGGCCCTCGGCCTCAAGAAAGCCGAGCCGCGAATTGCCGGAAGCGTGCCGCCGCAATTCAGCCTGAAAGGCTGCATCGTGAGTAGCCGGGGGTCAAGCGAGTCTTCGAGCGCGACCCCCGGAAACCGAAACGCCCCAATAGATGATCGACCCCCGGCGGGGTGGGCGAAACGGTCGTCAGACCCTACGGCTTGGCTGGCTTCGCGCGTCGCTGCTTGAAGAGCCATTCGATATCCTTGTTTTTCTCTCCCGGGTCTCTTGCCTCAACCAGCACGACCTTGGCGTTTCCGGCGTCCGTGATCTCCTTCACGATCTCCTGCGGTCGGCCCGTTTTGTTCGACGCCGGGTCGGTCGCGACCGTAATCGGCATATCCTTCAGCGCCCCCGCCCCGTCGCGGTACATCTCAGGATCGACGGCAAAGACGGCGGCGAACAATTCCGGTCGGTGCGCCGCGGCCGAGAGCGCCCCGGCCCCGCCCATGACTCCACCGGTCACATAGATTCGGCTCGGGTCGATCGGGTGTGTGCGGATGAGTTCGTCGATCAGTTCGAGCGTCAGACGCATCGCCGCCGCCTCGGGCTCGGCCGGCATATTCTTCTGGCCCATCTGACGCCATTGCGCTCCGTTCCAACCATCTTTGCCGAGCGGCGAAAGAACGAAACAGGGCTGCTTGTTTTGCCAATCGTCGGGCACCAGGCGTATGGCCAACTCGTCGATCTGTTCGCCGTTCGTCGAGACGCGTCTGCCGCCGCCATGCAAACAAACGACCAACGGGAATCTCTCGTTCTTCTTGAGCTTCGGCTTGAAGAGCGCGAACGGAAGCTCGTCTTTCTGAGCGTTCGAGTAGATGAGCCGCTCGAAGACGACACGTCGCGGGTTCAACTTTGGCGCGCCGCTGGGGTCAGACTTAATGTCAGCGAACACGATCGTGCAAGCGAGAACCGATAGCAGGAGACATGCGGTGCGATTCATAGTTTGCTCCTAATGGTCAGTTTGTGCCTACGCCCACGTTGGACCGTCGGTCACGATGGCGAACTTCGACCGCGCGCAACGGTATTCACGGCCGAAATTCGACTTCACTTTGCTCGCCATCGACTTCCGCGTGCGGCGAGCTATTCGTTCTGCTCATGGAAACAGCGAACTCAGCCTGTCGATCCGCTGCGTCACGTGAGTCCATTATGATCGCGTGCCACTCGTCAAAAAGGACGACCAACCTTGTACCGTCGGGCGAAAAATTGACGCCGGTTGGTTTATCGTCGAACGGCAAAGCGAGGAGTTCTCGCCCAGAAGCGTTATCGAGAAAGAGAAGCCGATTGTCGTTGCGCACGACAACTCTCCGCGCACCGTCCGGTGCAACAACATCTTTCGAAAGTGGCGGTCGCCTGCCAATGAGCGACTCGATTCGCACCGCGACATCTGGCCCCCAGAGCTCTGTTTCCGGTTGGTCGAGCCGATCCGCACGGAGAACAGTGACCGGCACACGGTTCATCTCGGGGTTTAGCTCACTTACGAAGGTCATAATGTACACACCATCCGGGCTAATCGCCACTTGGAGCCTAAGAGTGTCGAAATCGTCAATAATTGGGCGAACATGTGTACGACCAAGGCAGCGTCCGTGCAAATCAAACATTTCAACAACGTGCCAGCCGACGGCGAAGATGCGTGTTCCATCAGGGCTGAAGACGGCGGAATTGGTGCCGAACGAACAAATGGTGTTGCCTATGGGTTTCAACGTCTTTGTGTCCCATAGCTGCGCGCCACCGCCAGAATGCGTAACGACAAAGTACTTGCTGTCGGCGCTGAATGACACAGAACTGACGCAGCCAATCCCTCTCCATCCCTCGGGCACGCCAGTTGTTCCATCTCGTAGGGTGGCGGGCGAGTTGTTGAGTGTCCCCGTCACCATCAACCTTCCGTCCGGACTGAACTTCGCGATGGGCACGCCTCTCTCGTAAACCGCGGGATCACCGATTGGCTCGCCGCTCATTCCGTCCGACAACCGCGCCGAAGTGTCGGATGCCGTCAATATTCGGGTTCCGTCGGGGCTAAATAGGGTGCGCACAATCCTATCGTTGTGCTGTATGTGCGTGCCGATTAGTTCGCCCGTAGTGTAATCCCACTGCCGAGCCACGGTGCCCGCCGCAGACAAGAGTCGCATACCATCCGGGCTAAAGATGAGAAGTTCAGCACCCTCATCGAGGCTCATCGAGCGCCCCAATGGTTCTTTCGTACGAGAATCCCAGACTTGCAGCAGTGCGCTAAAGTCCGAATTGTGAACCGCAAGCGCGAATTTCGTGCCGTCCGCGCTGAAAACGCCAGCGCTCATGTACTTCGCCTTGGCCGAACTGGTGCCGGGACTCCCATCCAAAAGTCGCGAAAGTAACGGCCCGAAACCGCACTCCGGCAGCGGAAGGAGGCAATCACCATCCGGCGAGAATGATCCCCATGAAGCCGCGCATGAATTGATCAACTTCCCCGTGTCTGTCTCCCACAGACGCGCCGTCCCCCACCAGTCGGATGTCGTCAGCACGCGCTTGCTGTCTGGACTGAACGAAGCAGCGCCGGCGGGAGGTAGCACGCACAGTATTGATTGCGACTTCTGGTGCAGGAAACGCCATTCGACGCCACGCTTGGTCTCCGGACAAGCGGCTAGTCGCGCTCGAGCTTCCGGGTACTTGTCGTCGGCGATTAGCATTTGGGCAGCCGCGAGATTTCCGATGTAGGTATTCCACTCTGCCTCATCGGCGCGGGTGGTCGCGGCGGCCGCGCTCGCCCGAGCAATTGTCAATCCCCAGCTCACGCCCGCAATTCCCAACAAGAGCGCTGCCGCCACCATCCCCGTCGTAACCACCGCCGCTCGATGCTTCCTCACAAACTTCCGCACCCGGTAAGCCATGCTCGGCGGAGCCGCCACCACCGGCTCGCCGCTCAGGTGGCGCTGCACATCCGCCGCGAATTGGCTTGGGCTTTCGTAGCGGCGGGCGCGGTCCTT
>JBJXFK010000311.1:0-23830 GCA_046155505.1 Phycisphaerae bacterium | reverse complement strand
CAGCGAAACCGCTTCGATCGGTCGGCGAATGGTCTCGCCCGATAGGCCGCGAAACGCGAGTCGCCCATTTGCGAAATCGGTGACGGTCACGCGTTCGAACGGCGGCTTGTCGGCCAGCGTGACGGTGTCGGCCGAGGCGATTGTCGCTAGGAGCGTCGAGATGAGCAGGAATCGTCGCATCTTGCCGATAGTGTACTGGGTGCGAGTCGCGTCACCTCGTCGGGCAGATGCACGTTTATGCGAGCCCGATTCGACGGGCAGCGGCGTCGGGGGAGCATCGGCCTCCGGCCGGTGCCAAGGCGGACCGGTGCGAACGCTGACCGCACCGGCCGGAGGCCGATGCTCCCCGACTGGAAAGAAAAAACAAAATTCCGGTCGAAAATCAAGGCCGGCGTTGAAAATTTTTGTACTCTACTGTAGATAGGCGAAGAGCAGGGATGCTATACAAGCCTGGGCGAGGGATGCTCGTGGTAAACGAAAAACGAAACGCAAATGTCGTCGCGATGCTCGTCGCCTCACTGACCGTGGGAGCCGGGGTGCTGCTTGTCCTCGAGCCGCACCCGAAGACCGATCCGGCGGGCACAACGCTCGCCGCCGTCCGGGGTGATCGCGTCAATTCGCTCGCGATCGAATGGGCCGAGTCTGGCGCGCCGATCAATCTCGAAAACGCCATCTGGATTACCGATAACGGTGACATGGACGGCGAGACCGGCGGCGATGGCCGACTGGTCGTTTTTTCGTCTGCCAGTGAGAAGATGAGCCAGCCGCAACAGCAGAGGGTACTGTCGGTGATCAAGTCGCTGAGCGACAAACACGGCTTGCCGGACCGAAACGTGTACCTGACAGCCGCGAGCCAATCGGCCCAGCAAGCCGGAGCACGAGCCCTGTTCGAGCTGCTCCGCAAAAAGGGATTCGTCGGCAACGGTCGTTGATGACCTTGCCCGCAAGAAGTCGTTCGCCGCGATCGCCCGCTTTCCGACCGAAAGCGGGTTTTTCGTTTGTGCGGGGCGGCGGGGATGCGACGGTGCCGATAGGACTACGCGCGAGGCCCGTAGCGGGCCGGACGCGGGTCGCGATACAATACTCGGCTCATGTTTCTGCGGTGCTCCCGCGGCTTCGATCCGTCGGTGTCCTGAATAGAAAGCAGTAAGACCAGTCGAATGTCGCGAGAATTCGCACAACTTCCCGGCTACGAGATCATCGAGAAGATCGGCAAGGGGGCCGGCGCGATCCTCTATGAGGCGTTCGACAAGGCCAAGCAGCGGCGCGTGACGATCAAGCATGTCGTCCGTCACGGCCCGGCCGAAGATCGCTACATCGAACAGGCCGAAGGCGAGTTCGCCGTCGGGCAGAAACTTGACCATCCGACGCTGCGCAAATGCCTGGAGATGATCCGCGTTCGCCGCTGGCTCAAGACGGCTGAACTGTTCATCCTGATGGAATACATCGACGGTGTTCGCCTCGAAGACCATCGTCCCGGCGAATTGCACCGCCTTGTGCAGCTTTTTCTCGACGTGTCGGAGGGGTTGCACGCGATGCACAAGGTCGGCTTTGTGCATGCTGACATCAAGCCGAACAATATTCTGCTCACGCGCAAGGGCGTGAAGATCATCGACTATGGCCAAAGCTGCCCGATCGGCCATACCAAGCAGCGGATTCAGGGCACGCCCGATTTCATGGCCCCCGAGCAGGTGCATCGCCTGCCGATCGATCAGCGGACCGACGTATTCAACCTTGGCGCGACGATGTACTGGGCGATTACGGGCAAGTGGTTTCGCACGTTGATGAACACTGGCCAGACCGGGCAGAAGCGCATTGAGGTGGACGCGCGGAGCAACGCCGCTCCGCCGCACGAGTTGGTGCCCGATCTGCCGGTGACGTTGTCGCAACTGATCCTGGATTGTTGCGAGCAGCGCAAGGAAGACCGCCCGCGCGACATGCGCGACGTGTCGACCCGGCTTGACATCGTGCTGCACCTGATCAAGAAAAACCAGAAGGTCGGCGAATCCGCCGGTCGACAGTAATGGGTGAGACGCGAACGCGTTTGGAAAGGACGATTGGACCGGTGAGCGAAATCTACGATGCCGATGCCGACATCGCCGCCATTCGCGAGGCAGCGTCACTCTTGCGCGACGACCCGAATCGTAAGGGCAGCGTGATCTCGTTCGGGCTCGCCGGGCAGCTCGTCGTGACGGGCGACATGCACGGCAACCTCCGCAATTTTGAGAAGCTCGAACGCTTCTGCCAACTGCAACGCAACCCGGCTCGCTACGTCATCCTGCACGAATTGATTCATTCGGAAGTCGACGTGCCCGGCAAGCTCGACTTGTCGATCGACCTGCTGGTGCGGGCGTGTCGCTGGAAAGTCGAATTTCCGGACAACGTGTTTTTCCTGCAATCGAATCACGAGATGGCGCAGCTTCGCCGTCAGGAAATCACAAAGGGCGGTCGCTCGGTGCTACACGATTTCGAAGCCGGCATCGCGCATCGCTATGGCCGCCGCACGGCCGACGTGCTGGCCGCAGTGGATGAGTACATTGCCGCACTGCCGCTCGCGGCGCGCACGTCGAACGGGTTCATGATTTGTCATAGTCTGCCCGACCCGCTGCTCATGGAGAGTTTTGACACGAGTATCTTCGACCGCATTCCAAATGCGATCGACATGACGCCCGGCGGCGCGGCGTATGCCCTTGTCTGGGGCCGCTTTCAATCACCGCAAGCGGTCGATTATTTCGCGGCCCGGCTCGGCGTCGAGTATTTCGTCGTCGGCCACACGCCGCAGGAGTTTGGCTACACGATCGTCGGCGGGCGGATGATCATTTTGGCCAGCGACCACAATCACGGCGCGTTTCTGCCGATCGATTTGAACAAGAAGCACACGATCGACGAATTGCAGTGGAGCATTCGCAAATTCGTCGGCGTGGAGTGACGTTCACAAGCGGATCGTGCTGCGACTACACTGCTGCTATGGCGGCATATTCCCATTCCGAAATTCGCGTCGCCGGGGCGCGCGAGCACAACCTCCGCAGCGTCAGCCTGACACTGCCCAAGGGCAAGCTCATCTGCTTCACCGGTGTCTCGGGCTCGGGCAAGAGCAGCATGGCCTTTGACACGCTCTATGCCGAGGGCCAGCGGCGGTACATCGAATCGCTGAGCAGCTACGCCCGGCAGTTTCTCGGCGAATTGCCCAAGCCCGACGTCGATCAGATCACCGGCCTCGCTCCGTCGATCAGTATTCAGCAGAAAACCAGCGGCTGGAACCCGCGCAGCACTGTGGGCACCATCACGCAGATTCACGATTACTTGCGCGTGCTGATGGCACGCGGCGGCGACGCACATTGCCCAAAATGCGCGCGGCCGATCACCGCGCAGACGCGCGAGCACATGATTGGCGCCATTCTCTCGCTGCCGGCGGGCACGCGGTTCATGCTGCTCGCGCCGAAGGTGCGCGCACAAAAAGGCGAGCACAAAGACTTGTTCGCCGAGCTGGTCCAGCAGGGTTTTGTGCGCGCCCGCGTTGATGGCGAACTGGTCGAACTCGACGATCCGCCGCCGCTGGATCGCTATCGTCGGCATGACATCGAGGTCGTCGTCGATCGGCTCGTCGTCTCGGACAAACTGCGCTCGCGGCTGGCCGACACGCTCGATACCGCCCTCGCGGCGGGCAATGGGACGGCGATTGTCGCTCTGGCAAAGAGCGACGAAGCGACGAAGCGACAAAGCGACGAAGACGAAGAGAAGCACGGAGGCACGGAGGCACGGAGGCACGAAGGAAGCGAAGGCCAAGACGAAGCCGACGATGATGACGCCGCCGAAGCGATGGCGCGGCGGGCGGATACGCAATCCAAAATTCAATCCCGGCGGGCCGGGACAAAATCCAAAATCGCGGCGTCGGCGAGCGGCGACATTCTGCTTTCGAGCGGCTACGCCTGCACCACCTGTGGCATCGGATATGAGCCGCCGCACCCGCAGCTTTTCAGCTTCAACAGCCCGCAGGGCATGTGCAGCACCTGCGACGGCCTCGGCACGCAGATCGATTTTGACCCCGATCTGCTGATCCCCGACAAGTCGCTCAATTTCCTGTCGCCCTGCATCAAGGCGTTTCGCGGCGCGCCGGGGCGTTGGCGTAAGCACATCTACGAGGGCGTAGCGAAGCACCTGGGCATCGACCTCAAGACGCGCTGGCGCGACCTGCCCGCGAAGGCGCGGCACGCCCTGCTCCACGGCACCGGCGACGAGCACATCACGTTTGAATGGCGCGGCCGACAGGGACTTTGGAAGCATGGCGGCACGTGGGAAGGCGCGATCGAGGAGCTGCGCACCACCTATCGCAAGAGCAACTCGACGCTCGTGCGTAGCTGGTTCGAGCAGTACATGCGGGCGCAGACCTGTCCATCGTGCAAAGGCGCACGGCTGAACGCCCAGGCACTCGCCATCACGCTCTCGGCGAAACTGCCGGACGAATCGGCCTCGCGGCGACTCAATCTGAACGAAATTTGCCAACTCCCGATTTCGAGAGCGATGCAGTTTTTTAGCGCGCTCGAACTGCCCGGCGTGAAGGCGCGCATCGCCGAAGAGCCGTTGAAGGAGATTCGCGCCCGGCTGCGTTTTTTGCTCGATGTCGGACTCGACTATCTGACGCTCGATCGATCGGCACCGACGCTCTCGGGCGGAGAGTCGCAGCGTATTCGCCTGGCCAGTCAGATCGGTTGCGGGCTGGTCGGTGTGCTCTATGTTCTTGACGAGCCGAGCATCGGGCTTCACCCGCGCGATAACAAGCGGCTGTTGGCGTCGCTGCAGCGCCTGCGCGATATGGGCAACACCGTCATCGTCGTCGAGCACGACGAAGAGACGATGCGCGCGGCGGATTACATCGTCGACTTCGGACCCGGCGCGGGCGTGCGCGGCGGGGAAATCGTGGCCGAGGGCACGATGGACGACGTGCGGACTGCGACGGCGTCGGTCACTGGTGCATTTCTGTCGGGACGCAGCGCGATTGAGATTCCATCGTCGCGAAGGCCGGTGGTTCGGGCTGCGGCGGAGCGGGGCCGAGGAGTCAAGGGGTCGAGGGGCCAAGCGAAGAGAGGGACAGGGGATCGTGGTATCAAGGGGAAGACGCCGTAGATGGGTGCTTCAGTTGGTCCACGGTCAAAGACAGGCTGCCGCGAACAGCAGGAAAATCACGCCTGCCGAGATGATTCCTTGCGGCACGGCAAACACCGCCGACGTAACGACCAGCAGAGCCATCGCGACCGCGCTCGCAATCGACAATTCGCGAACCGCGCGCGTCGCGTTGGCGGCGTTGCGCAGCGCGATGACGTTCAACCCGGCGCCGAGCAGCAGCAGCAACGAAAAATTCAGACTGAAGTACTCGCGAAAGTCGAGAATCGAAGGCGAAAAGCCGAGCACGCGCGTACGTTGGGCGCGCATCGCCTCCGTGAGCTCGGCCAGGCGCGGGTCGTTTCGCGCCGCGTGGGCAGCCGACAAGAACCCGAAAAAGTGGCCGACACCAAAAGGATCATCATAACGACCGCCGCATGAAAATACGTATGTGAACCGGTTCGCATGCGCTTGCCTCAGGTGTAGCCGCGGGCGGCGCAACATGATACTCCGGCTCGTGGTGCGCGCCCGTGCCGCCGCGTTCGCGCAACGCCGGAGCAGTGCTGCGCGGAACCGTTGCTGGACTCGCCAACAATCGGCGATTTGAACGTGCGCGCCCCGGCAGTATCATCCGCGCGACACGCAGGAGCGCTTTCAATGCGAATGATTCTTCGCCACTTTGTTGCAACCGTTTTCCTCGCAGTCGGCTCACTTTCGCTATTCGCCGAAGTTCGTCTGCCGGCTGTCATTTCGAACAACATGGTGCTGCAACGTGATTCGCAGGTTGCCATTTGGGGCTGGGCGACCGCCGGCGAGAAGGTCGCCGTGCGCGGCACCTGGGGCGGCAGCGCGGTTGAGACCATCGCGCTCGCCGATGGCAAGTGGCGTGTCGATCTGCCCACCGGGCCGGCGGGCGGGCTGCATGATGTCATCGTCGTCGGCAGCAACACGATCACGGTCAAAGATGTGCTGCTCGGCGAGGTGTGGCTGTGCTCGGGTCAGTCGAACATGGAATGGTCGCTCGGCCCGGTCGTCGGCCCCGGCGTTGAAAACTGGGAAAGCGAGATCAAGACCGCCGAGATGCCCAGCATTCGGCTGTTTCGCGTGCCGCACAAGAAGTCCGACACGACGCAAGCGGATGTCGAGGCCAAGTGGGAACTTTGCTCGGCGGATACGGCACGCGCGTTCTCCGGCGTCGGATTTTTCTTCGGGCGACGGCTGCACAAAGACTTGAATGTGCCAATCGGGCTGATTCAGTCGACGTGGGGCGGTACGCCGGTCGAATTTTGGATGAGCGAGCCGGCGATGCGGGCGATTCCTGACCTGGCGGCGTCGATCGAGAAACGCGTCGAGGGCGGCAAGCCGCGCGACTACACCGTGCTATACAACGGCATGGTCGCGCCGCTTGTGCCATATGGCGTTCGCGGTTTTCTCTGGTATCAGGGCGAGGCGAATTGCAATCGGGCGGTGCAGTATCGCACGTCGTTCGCGGCGATGATCACGCAGTGGCGTAGCGATTGGGGTCGCGGCGACTTGCCATTCTATTTCGTTCAGATTGCGCCGTTTGAATACACCAAGTTTGAGAAAGAGCCGCCGAAGGATTGGCCGCACCCGTCGGCCGAGCTGCGCGAGGCGCAGCTCGTGACGCTTTCGGTGGTGAATACGGGCATGGTTGTGACGACCGACATCACCGACAACGTGGCGGACATTCATCCGAAAAACAAGCTGGATGTCGGCAATCGGCTGGCTCGCATTGCGCTGGCGCGAGACTATGGCCGGAAGGACATGGTCTACAGCGGGCCGATCTACAAGAGCATGACGGTCGAGGGCGGCGCGATTCGGCTGAATTTCGAGCATCTCGGCGGCGGACTTGTTTGCAAGGGAAGCGAGTTCGTCGAGTTCACGATCGCCGGCGAGGATCGGAAATTCGTCCCGGCGACGGCCAAGATCGACGGTGATTCAATCGTCGTTCATGCTGCGGGCGTCGCCAAGCCGGTCGCTGTGCGCATGGGATGGACCGACACGGCGATTCCGAGTCTCTTCAACGCGGCTGGTCTGCCCGCGTCACCGTTCCGCACTGACGATTGGCCGACATCGACTGCGAGCGCGAAGTGGTAATCATGCCCGCTGATCTATTCCGATAATTCGAAACCCGCGCCAGATTCACACGATGGCCGCGACGCGCGGCTCGAAGTGTGAATCCGCGCAGGTACGCTGCTTATCAGCCCTTCGAGTTATCACACCGCCTGATAACGAACAATTATTTTTGCGCAACTCCTACTCCACGATTGACTTGCGACATTCCTGCGCCTACTATGCGATTCAAGGTTCCAGGAGTCGCCCTTCGTGGAGGAAGGGTAGCTCCTTAGTTCAACCGCACATGACGTGCAGTGAGAAGGAGATTTGAATGAAGCGCATGAATTCTGCGCTGGCGTTGTCCCTGCTGGGCGGGGCATTGCTGGCCGGTACGGCTTTCGCCGCACCGATCCTGCCGGGTGTTTACGATCTCGCCAACCACCCCGATGGCAACTCCCAGCCGCCGCAGTACGGCCTGCGTCTCGATGAACTGGTCAACGTGACCGGCAATCACGACATCTTCACGTTCGATTTCGACGCGGTCGGCTCGAACGTGGATATGACCTATGACGATGTGAACGGCATTATCCGTATCTACGGCACGTCGCTCGGCGGTCGCGACACCGGCGGCGCGTATGCCAATGACGTGCATCTCGGTTTCTATCAGATCGACTTCACGTACAACGTCGGCGTGCAGCCGGTGGCGGGCGATGACGATGTGCACGTCGTTGCTAATCAGCAGAATTTCGGCACGATCACCGCGCCGAATAACGTCGTGTACCTGCTCGAAGACAAGTCGGACGGCACCGATTCATTCCGTCTCGGCGATGAGAACAACGATCTCGGCCACCGCGGCCATCCGGGCATCTCCGGTTGGGGCTGGCTGAATCACGGTCTGACGCTGCCCGCGCCGCACGTGGCGGCCAGCGATTGGCTGTTCACCGCAACGTATCGCATTCCGGAGCCGAGCAGCCTGGCGCTGATCGCGCTCGGTGCGGTTGCGATGCTGCGTCGTTCGCGCTAATTGGCGACGACCGGTTCGGAAGTAATCAAGCGGACGCTCTCGTCAGTCTCGATTCCACGAGTCAAGGACGGGGGAGTCCTGGCAGTGACGATGGGTGCGGGCTGTACATGGCCACACTGAACGCGTCATGCATCGCAGGGCGGCGGCGGGCGGGGAAATGTCCCTTGCTCGCGGCCGCCCGCGACTTTTTTGTAGTGCCGTTCGGCGCGGCGGTTGGTGCTATCCACGAGCTACGCCAAACCGCCTTGCCGTTCGCGCGACACCGACAAGCGCAGCACATCCGGCCGGGCGTAGTGGCCGACCGGGTCGAACGACTGTCGCTCTTCATACACCCTCGTGAGGTCGAGGTCGGCGACGATCAGCTCTTCGCGCCCGACCACCGGCTCGACGATCCACGCACCGTCCGGCCCGGCGATGCACGAGCCGCCGTCGTAGAGCAATTCGCTTTCGCTCGCGACGATGCGGCTGCGCTGCGGCGTGTTCGTTGGAATGTCGCTGCCGCGAATGATGGACGACGCAGAAATGACAAAGCTGCGTCCCTCGCGGGCGATGAAGCGCGTGATGTCTTCGGTCAGGCGCTTGCAGCCGGGCCAGATCGCGACGTGCAGGTTCTCGCCCGCCGCATAGAGCGCGGTGCGAGCGAGCGGCATCCAGTTTTCCCAGCAGTTGAGCGCGCCGACGGTGAACTCGCCGACTGCGTGCGTTACCAACCCCGCGCCGTCGCCGATCGCCCAGGCGAGCCGCTCTTCGTATGTGGGCATCAGCTTGCGATGCACGGATTTGATCTGCCCATCGGCCGCGATGAAGACGCACGAGCAATAGATGGAATGCCCGCCGCGATCCGTCGCGCGCTCGGCTATGCCGACGACGACTGCGATGCGGCAGTCGCAGGCGGCGTCGCACAGCGGTGCGAGGTCGCCGCGATCGATGTTCACGGATTCGCGAAGATAGAGCGCGTGCAGTTCCTTCTGATCTGCAGCCTCGAAGCGAGCGCCATCGGTGCGCGAGAGCCAGAGCGGATAGGCCGGGATGAGTGTCTCGCCGAACGCGACGAGCTTTGCACCCTTGGCGGCTGCCGCGCGGATGCTGTTGGCGGCCTTTTGCGTCGTGGCGAGGCGGTCGAGGAACACGGGGCTGACTTGCGCAACGGCGAACCGCATCAAAGACTCCTCACGCGATCCGAACCCCGACCGCAATCGAGCGGGGTGAGCCGCCGGGTCGAGTGAAGGAATGAACTTCGAGCGGCGACTATCGAGCCAGCACCGCGCGTCTTCAATTCACTCGCTACTCGCTATTCGAGACTCGCTACTCGCCGACGTTACCCCGCTCGCTTGCGCTCGGGGTTCGGATGGGCGGTTCTTCGATCAACTCGCTATTCGCTACTCGATACTCGCTACTTCAGCTTCGCCTTCAAATACCGCCCAGTATGGCTCGCCGCACACTCACCGACCTGCTCCGGCGTGCCGGCGACGACAATTTGCCCGCCCGCGTCGCCGCCCTCGGGGCCGAGGTCGATCACCCAGTCGGCGGTCTTGATCACGTCGAGATTGTGTTCGATCACCAGCACCGTATTGCCCATATCGACCAATCGATTCAGCACCGACAGCAGCGTGTGAATGTCGGCGAAGTGCAGCCCTGTCGTCGGCTCGTCGAGCACATAGAGCGTGCGCCCGGTCGCGGGTTTGCACAGTTCCGCCGCCAGCTTGACGCGCTGTGCCTCGCCGCCCGAGAGCGTGTTGCTTGGTTGCCCAAGCCGCACGTAGCCGAGGCCTACGTCACTGAGCGCCTGTACGCCAGCTTTGATCTTGGGGAAACTGTCGAAGAACTTCAGCGTTTCCTCGATTCGCATTTCGAGCACGTCGGCGATCGACTTGCCGCGATAGCGGATCTCCAGCGTCTCGCGGTTGTAACGTGTGCCTTTGCATTCGGCACACTCGACGAACAGATCGGCCATGAAGTGCATTTCGATCTTGCGCGTGCCTTGGCCCTGGCACGCCTCGCACCGCCCGCCCTTGGCGTTGAACGAAAACCGGCTGCCGTTGTAGCCGCGAATGCGGGCCTCTTTGGTCTTGGCATACAGCGTGCGAATCTCGTCGAATACGCCGGTGTAGGTCGCCGGGTTGCTGCGCGGCGTGCGGCCGATCGGCGTCTGGTCGATTTCGATGATGCGATCGATGCGATTCGCGCCGACGATTTTCCCGAGCGCCCCCGCGCGGGCCTGCGGGCCGAGGCCGTGCTGCTGCGGAGCGCCGCCGCCCGCGCTCAGTCGCTTTCGCAACGCGGGAACGAGCGTTTGCCCGATCAGCGTGCTCTTGCCGCTGCCGCTCACGCCGGTAATGGCCACGAACGAACCGAGAGGGATCTCGGCGTTGATCGCCTTCAGGTTGTTTTCGCTCGCGTTTTCGAGCTTGATCCACTCATCGCGCTTCGCCTTGCGCCGTTCGTCGGGCAGCGGAATTTCGTATTCGCCGCAGAGGTATCGCCCCGTGATCGAGTTCGGGTCGGCGAGCACCTTCGCGGTCGGGCCTTCGGACATCACCCGGCCGCCATGAAGTCCCGCGCCGGGGCCGATGTCGATCAGGTGATCGGCGGCGCGGATTACATCTTCGTCATGCTCGACGACGATGACCGTGTTGCCGATCTCGACCAGGCGGCGCATGGAAGCGATGAGCCGCTCGTTGTCGCGCTGGTGTAGACCGATCGTCGGCTCGTCGAGTACATAGCAAACGCCGACGAGTCCGCTTCCGAGTTGCGTTGCCAGGCGAAGGCGCTGCGCTTCTCCGCCGCTGAGCGTGGCGCTCGCTCGTTCGAGTGTCAGGTAGTGCAGCCCGACTTCATCCATGAAGCTCAGCCTGCGACTCACTTCGCGCGTGATCGGCTCGGCGATTTGTGCGTGCTCGCCGGTGAGCTTCAGACCGTCGAACCAGCGCAGCGCCGCACGAATCGAGAGCTGCGTGACATCGAAAATGTTCTGCGCCGCGATGCGCACGGCCAGCGACTCGGGCCGCAGCCGTCCGCCGCCGCAGGCGTCGCACGGATGCTCGGATTGAAATTCGCTGAGACGCGACGCTCCGTCTTCGCCCTTGGGCTTTTCCTGGGCGGTGCGGCGTTCGAGAATCGGAATGACGCCCTCAAACTCGATGCTTCGCGTTTGGCTGTCCTGCAGGGTCGTGCCGTGCAGAACGATGCGTTTCAAATCGTCCGGCAGATTGCGAAACGCCGTGCTCGCCTTCACGCCGAAGGCATCGCAAAGCTGCTTGATCGTCGCCGCGTACGCACCGCCGAGCGCTTTCCCTGCGCCGGCCCACGGGGCGATGGCGCTGCCGGCGAGCGTCTGATCCGGGTCGGGAATTACCAGATCGGGATCGAATTTCAACATCGTGCCCAGCCCGCCACACGCGCCGCACGCACCGTACGGCGAATTGAAGCTGAACATGCGCGGCTCAAGCTCGGCAATCATCAGGCCGCACGACATGCATGCGGGGCTTTCGCTGAACACGGCGTCCACCCATTGGGCGGTGCCGTTCGCATGTTGCGCCGTTGCCGTGATCGCGCCGCCGACACCGTTGCCGCCCGCGACGCCGTTGCTGTGGCTGACGACGACACGCCCCTCGGCCAAGCGCAGCGACAGCTCGACCGCGTCGGCGATGCGGTGTCGCGCGTCGGGTCGCACCTGAATGCGATCGATTACGACATCGAGATTGCCGCCCGCCGCGTGGGCCGATTCGGCCAGGTCTTTCACCTCGATCAGTTCGCCGTTCACGCGAGCGCGCACGAATCCCTCGCGCTGCATCTGCCGTACGGCTTCCTTGTGATCGCCGTTGCCGCGGATCAGCGGGGCGAGGATCATTACCCGCGTGTCCGGCGGATAGGCCAAAACGCTATCGACGATTTGATCGACGGTTCGGCGTTGCAGAACGGTACCGCACGTTGGGCAATGCGGCCGGCCGCAGCGGGCGAAGAGCAGCCGCAGGAAGTCGTAGATTTCGGTGGTCGTGGCGACGGTCGAACGCGGGTTCGGCGCGGAGGCGAGTTGCTCGATCGCGAGCGTCGGGGGCAGGCCGTCGATGCGTTCGACATCAGGCTTTCCGACTTGTTCGAGAAACATGCGTGCGTGAACGCTGAGCGACTCGACGTACTTTCGCTGGCCTTCGGCGTGGATCGTGTCGAACGCGAGCGAGCTCTTTCCGGAACCCGACAGGCCGGTGATCACCACCAGCTTGTCGCGCGGGATGTCGATGCTGACGTTTTGGAGATTATGCTGGCGGGCACCGATGACCCGAATCAAGCGCGGTTCCACTACGTCCCCTCTTGCAAACACCCCGGCCCGAGTTCGCCGCGAAACGCCTGCCCATTCGCCCGCGCGAAAACGACCAGTGACCGAGAGGTCGCGGTGCGAAGCGACACGGGACGATGCGGGCGGCTTCGGTCGTCCCTCCCTGGGCGACCGCCGCGGCTCGATTCCGGCCATTGTATCGAAGGTTCGGGGGTCGCGGTAGACGACGCGAGGAGGGATTGACGGGCGCGCCTGGGTCATCGATTCAGGGACTGATTCGCACCCGATGCGCACGCCGGGGCGTCGTGCAAGGAACCGTGCGGCTCTTCACCGCATCCTGCACATCCTGCCCATCTTGTTCACATCACCTTTTTTTGCTTTCTCGCCGCCACTCGCCGATGACCTCGTGCGCGGCACCGATTCCGTCGGAGCAGGAATGCGACAGAATATGCAGGATATGCAGGATATGCAGGATATGCAGGATGGGCAGGCTGCAGACTTGATGCATGCGCGCTCGGCGTATCGAGGGTGTCGTCAAGGATACTGGTGCCGAGTCGGGTCCGACGCCAGGGCGTATGCTTCGGGTGGTGTTCGCTGACGTGCCGTGTGCGGATTGGTGCGGTTTCCGGCGCATGCCGACGCGAACGGCCGTTGGCATGGCACCCAACACACTGTTCAACCACTATGACCTAGCCGCCGAGGCGGGCGAGACCGAGCGGGGCGGAGAGGCGCATCTTGGTCGAGATCGTGCCAATGAACCCGGGTTCGCTGCCGGGCTTCAGATTCACTTTCGAACCGGCGGTGAGTTGCGAATTCGCGCTCGCAAAGCTCTGGAACGGGTAGTTGAAGCTGCCGAGAAAACCGAGACCGATGGTGCCCGGCTGCACCCAGAAGCCGTCGACGGCGGTCGTCGGCCAATCGGTCTGCGTGTCGAGTTCGTCGTCAATGCGCGTCGCAAAGAGCGAGGCGAAATTGCTGCCGTCCTCGTCGTCGTTCTTCTTGTTGAACCAGATGAATACATTCGTGCCGTCGCCGCGCTGCCAGAAACGACAGTTCACGCCGGACAGCGCACCGCCGTGCGAGCCGGAGTCATCAGCGTCAACCGGCGCGCCGATAAACATCGAACCGCTGCCGACGTAGTAACGGGCCATGAATTCGAGCGCGGTGGCCGAGCTGATGACCAGCCCGCCCTGACCGATGCGGGCCTCATGATCCCAGCCGCCGTACGCGCTGTCGCTCAGCACCGAGCAGCGGAGCGGGGCGCAGTCGCCTTCGAAAACACACCAGTCGAGGCCGCCGTCGTAGTAGGCCTCGCGCGCGGGCTGATCCTCCTGAAACGTGCGGCCTTGGCGTAGATCGGTCGACGGCACCCACATGTCGGGCGTCAGCACGTTTTGGCGCAGGTAGGTGATCAGCGACAGGCCGCTTTCCTGTTCGACGATTAGGCCGGCGGCGAGGTAGCCGATGTTCGAATAGTCAGCTCGCGCACCGGGCGTGAATTGCAACGACTGGCCGAGAATCCAGCGCATCGTGTTCGTGCGGCCGGGCGGGCTGTTCACGTCCATGTCGCCGGCGATTTGGCACTCTTCGTAGGTCCAGTCGCCGACGGCTCCGCGATCCCAGCCGCCCATGTGCGTGAGCAGTTGTTGAACGGTCACGTCGCGGAGCCGTGAGTCGCCGAGGCCGCCGAAGGGCGTGATATTGAGCACGCCGCCGCCAACCTGGCCAAGTTCGAAGGCGTTGTCGGTCATGTCGAAATCGCCGGCGACCACCAGTTGTTGGATCGCGGCACCGGTGAATGGCTTGGTGCAGCTTGCGATGCGGACGAGCGCGTTCTCGGGCATGGGCTGGTCTTCGCCGTCGTCGTGATAGCCGAAGCCGCGTTGATAGACGATCACGCCGTTGCGCGAGATGGCGAGCAGTCCGCCGCGAATGTCATTGAGATCCATGAAATCGCGCATGTTGGTGTCAGCCCAGCTCAGTTGCGAGATGAAGCGACCGGTGGTGGGAAGCTGGGCCAGCGCGGTGGAGGCGGTTCCGATTGCCAGGACGATTGCAGCGCGTTTCATGGTCATTTTCTCCGCGACTTAGCAATTTTGGATTTGGATTTTGGATTCCGCTTTCGCGAGTCAACCGTCGCCGGACGGCGGCGTGTGCTCTGTCTCAATCCAAAATCCAAAATCCCCAATCCAAAACCAGATCATCCGCCAATGCGCACGATTCCGTTCTCGGCAGTCAGCGTCATGCCGCGTGCGCCGATGAAGTTCATCGCCGGGTATGGCGCGCCCGCCCGCAGGTGCAGCGTGCCGCCGCCGCGGACGGCGTACCAGCCTTCGATCAGCGTGTTGAACGGCTGCGTCGAACTACCCGTCTCGCCGCCGAAATAGGTGTTTTGCACCCACACATCGAGCTGCGCGATGAGGTAAGGCGAGTGAATCGGGAAACCGTGATGCAGCGAACCTTCGCCGGTGTCTTCGGTTGGGTCGCAGTTGTCGGTGGTCGAGCAAGTCGCGACGGCGCGGATGCGGTGCGCCGAGTTGTCGAACACGGGGGCACCCGATGAGCCGCCGTCTTGTCCGCCGTTGAACAGTTCATAGTCGTAGGTGTCGGACGCGGTCGTGAAGCACTGCGAAACATCTTCGATGCCAAGCAGTTCGCCGGTGGACCACGACTTGCGCATGCCGAGCGGATGGTGAATCAGCGTCGCGTTAGTCGGGTCCGGCGCTTGGGCGCTCGACCAGCCGGCGAATGTGATTCCGGGCGGAATGTCGTCAATCGGCAGGCCCAGCAGGCAGGTGTCCGAGTCTTCGTCGCGCTTGAGGATCAGCGCGCCTTGCGTGGACGTCGCGCTGTTTCGGCCCGGCGATGCGGCACCGCAACTGCTCGTTTGAAAGAACCAGAAGATATCCATCGAATTCGCGTTCGACTGCGTCTCGATGCAATGGGCTGCGGTGAGAAACAGCGGCGAGAAATCATCGGTCGGGGAGCGGGTGATCATCGCGCCGGAGCAGACAAATCCGCTGCCGCCGTCGACGAAATCGTACTGTGCGACCGACCGAGCAGTCGTGTTCCATTCGGGGTGACAAGTCACGTCGATGCGGCACGCGCCGCCGCGATCGATCACCGGCGGATCGGGGAAAATCTGCAAGACGCCGGTGATTTGCACCGAGCCATACTTGCCCGTCGCGGCGAGTTCTGCGGGTACGAGCCATTCGATGCGCAATTCGTTGCCATGCACACGCGAGGACCAGATCGGCAAATCGGTCGGCTGGCTCGCGCGGCGATAGGGGCCGACGGATTCGGTCGGGTCATTCCCTGCGAAGCAGACAAGCTGCGTGCCGCGTGCGTGCGTGTTGGCATCGAAGCGTACGCGCAAAGCCGCGGCATTGGGCGAGGCAATCGAGTACGTCCAAAGCAGCGAGCCATCGGGTAGATCGTGCCAAGTGCCGTCGAGGTCCGATCCGGCGAGCCATTCATACACGCGACCGTTTTGCAGGCGCAAGCCGTCGGTGAGGTTGCCGACAAAGTCGTTGTCGCCGAGAGCGGGCAGAACCGTGTCAGGGCCGGCGGCGAATGCGTCGGCGATGGCGGTACTGTGCAGCGCCGGGCGCGGCGACTGTTGGAACACATTCGCCGGCGCGACGGCTTCGTTGGTTTCGACGATCGGCTGCGCGGCGAGTTGCGCCGACGCTGGAATCGCGGCAAACATCGCGAGGATGGTCGGGCCAATGTAAGCGTGCGTGTTCATTGCAGTGCTGCCTTACCTGTAGGGTGGGCATTGCCCACCATTTTTCGCGTTTCGCCAAGCATCAAATCGTGGGCGATGCCCACTCTACTGAAGATTCACCAGCACCAGCACCATGCCCGTTTCGCCACGGCCGAGCTCCGTCATCGCCTTGCCAATCACCGCGCCGTGCGAGCGGCTCGCATCGCTGGCGAGCATCGCGTGGCCCGGCGTGTCTGAGGTCGTCAGCAGGTCGCCCGCTTCAATCGCGTGCTCAGTCGCATCGCAATACACCCACACGCGACCGCTCAGCGCGACCGCCGGGGCGTCTTCGTGGCCGGGCAGGTTGCCGAGAATCGTGCCGGCGGGCAGGCCGTTTCCGCCGCTGATCACGCCCGCGACGCGCTTGTTGTAGGCACCGCGAGCGAGGCACAGCTTGCCGGGGTTGGCCGAGTCGATCATCACGACCGTGCCGGGCTTCAGGTCTTTGTTGCACGACACAGGGAACTTCTCGGCGACGTCCGCACCGGCGATTTCGAGCACGTCGACGCGTGCGGTACCGTTGACGACGAACTTGACGCCTGCCGGAATCGTCGTCGTGCCGATCGCCACCGCACCCGTGCCGCTTTGAACGAGCGTGACGTTGCCGCCGTCGGCGTTGAGCGCGAGGGGCGCGACCGCGCCGTCGTTGCGAGCCATGATTTCGTTGCTGTCGATCGAGATGTTCGGCCCGGCGACGCTTCCCATGACGACGAATCCACCGGCGCTCGGCTCGGTGTCGGTGCCGCCGACGACCGAAACGACGCAATCAGTCGCCGCCGTGCCGGGAGTCGTGAGCGTGCTGATGCAACGTAGAGCCGGGCCGCCGTTCTTGTACGCGTTCAGGGCTGCGGTCGAATTCGTGTTGTGCGCTTCGAATGAGCCGCCATAGCCGCCGCCGTAGGTCGCGGCGTAAATTCCGTTCGCAGTATCCGACTGACTATTCACGGTGAACTGAGCGCAGAAGCCGGTGCCGGTGTTCGTCGCGCGCAGCGTAACGCCGCTGCTGCCGGTAATGTCGAGCTTCGCCCCCGGGTCGGCGACGCCGATGCCCACTTCGCCGTTGCTTTGTACGGTCAGGCGGTCGGCCCCGTTGTAGACGCGCCAGTCGCCGTTCGCGCCGTCAAGATA
Organism: Phycisphaerae bacterium; assembly: GCA_046155505.1. Taxonomy (GTDB): domain Bacteria; phylum Planctomycetota; class Phycisphaerae; order UBA1845; family Fen-1342; genus JBJXFK01. The sequence continues at coordinate 6,460 of JBJXFK010000311.1, read as the reverse complement.
CGTCCACATGCTGCTGCCGGCCGCTCCGGCCCGATAGCCATAGAACGGCTTGGCCTGATCGCTGTCGGTGCGGATGTACATGCCGCCGTAGTTTGTCGACTGGGCGGGTGCCTGAATCCCGAAATATTCAGCTCCGGAGACTTGGGCCGAACGGTTGACGCCGACGAACGAGCCGGCGTTGCTGTTGGTGATCGCGCTACCGACCTTGTTCCAGTTGCCGCCGTCGAGTGCGAAGAGTGCGAACGGTGCGGCAGTGAGGGATTGTCGCGGCGCGAGCAGCGTGTAAGCGCCGGCACTCGCACCGGCTCGAACCTGCACATCGAGCCAGCGGGCGTCGCCATCGTACGCGGTGAAGCCAAAATTGAGCTGCACGGTGAACAGGCCGTCGGCGACCGCCAGATCATTGACCGTCAGCGTCGATCCCACCTGATTGCCGAGCGAGGCGGCGTCATACAGGCGGAAGATGAAGTCAAAGGTGCCGTTGGCGGGAGCGCCGGCACTGTCGAGACGGCCCTGATAGCTAATGGCCCCATTCAGCGGCGTTTGGGCCTGGGCGGTGGCGGCGAGCAGGGCGACAGCGGCGAACAGTCCGAAACGTGAGCGACTCATGTCACACTCCTTGGAAAAGTCAGGCCCGAAGGCGCTATGTGCGTCTGAGAACCAACGTGCATGATGGCACGAGTGTAAGAAAGCAAGGCCGCGAGCGAGCAGCCGCGCGGTGCGCATTTTTCCTTTTTTGAAGGCACGCGGATCGGCGCGCCGCGGCGTTATCGTGTTGTTCGGGGCTTTGGGGTAGGGGTATTGACTTGGTTGTGCGTGCGTAGGCGGGCCGCGTGAATTTTCGGACGTGAATTGAGGGACGGCGAAAAGTCGTCGCACGAAGCGGCTACTTGTATGGCTACAATGAGTTACGACGGATTGTCGATCGCGGCCCGACCAGAAAAGGGAGAACTGCCTCCCTCGGCTGCCTTTCCGGAGAATTGCCGCCCTCGGCTGCTTTCTTCGTGGCGCATGCCGACGCGAACGGCCGTCGGCATGGCACCCGCGCGGTCGCTACGTCGGTAACGGAGTTCAGCAATCAATAGCGACTCGTCCATCGGCGACTCTTCGGAGCGTGATTTGCTCGATCGAGCGATCGCGGGCGATGGCGCTGCGCTTCAGCAACTCTTGATACCCTATCAAAGCCGCCTGCTCGCGCGGCTGACGAAAAGACTGCCGCTGTCGCTGCGCAGTTCGATTTCGGCGGAAGACCTGCTTCAGGAAACCTTCGTCGAGATATTCCGCCAAATTCGCGGTTTCGAACCACAAGGCCGGGCCGCGTTTGTGCGCTGGCTGATCATGGTCGCCGACGGGCGGCTGATTCAGGCCATTCGACGACATTCGGCGCTCAAACGCGGCGGAGCACGGCCTGCGCTCGACGCCATGGCCGGCGGTAGTTCGGATGTGCCGCTGTTCGAGCTGCTTGACGTGGACACACATTCGCCCAGCCGTTCGGTGGCGGGCCACGAGATCGAGGCGGCGGTTCAGGCGGCGCTACTGCGGATCAAGCCGGAGTATCGAGACGCGGTGCGGATGCGCTATATCGAAGGGTTGAGCGTGGCCGAGGTTGCGCAGCGGATGGGCAAAACCGACTGGTCGGTTCACAAGCTATGCACGCGCGGCTTCGCGGCCATGCGGGCGGCGCTGGGCGAAGAAGTGAGATTTTTGAGCAAGTCATAGGCTGCGCGGGTGACGGGTTTGCGTTATCGGTAGGGTGGGCGTGGGGATCTGCCGCCCTCGGGTGCTTTCTTCGCGTTGCAACCCGTAGGGTGGGCACTGCCCACCATCGCGCGGGCTTGTTGAGCATCAAATTGGTGGGCAATGCCCACCCTACGGGTTGGGCGGCATGTCGACTGCGCATCACAACTCGGCGGGCGTTGATTCGCACAGCGACAAGAGTGTCGCCGTGCGCGTGCGCGATGTGCTGGGCGATGTCGTGCGCCGCCGCGCGTCGGGCGAAGTGCTTGCCGACGAAGCACTGGTTCAAGCGCATCCCGACTTGATGCCGGCCCTCGGCCACGAACTGCTGCTGCTGCGCATGATGCAAGCCGCGGCGCAGCGCGCCGCCGGCAGCTCGCAAGTCAGCTTGTCGCACGGGTCGATGGGACGCAGCACGAGTCGCCTGCTGCCGCGCCCGGACGCGATTCCCGGCTACGAGATTCTGGGCGAAATTCACCGCGGCGGCCAAGGCGTCGTGTACGAGGCGCGGCAGACCTCGACCGGCCGCTTGGTCGCCGTCAAGCTGCTGCATCGCGGCCCGCTCGCCGGCGCGACCGATCGAGCCAGATTTCAGAGAGAAGTCGCGCTGCTGGTTCGCTTGCGGCATCCGAATATCGTCGCGGTGCATGACAGCGGGCGCGTCGATCAGGCGCACTACATCGTGATGGATCGCATTCATGGCGTCGCGCTCGATGAATATGTAAAGCGCAATCGTGGCGAGCAGCGCTGGCAGCGCGAGTCTCTGCGCGCGACGCTCGACCTGCTCGCGAAAATTTGCGAAGCGTTACACGCCGCCCACCTGCGCGGCATCATTCACCGCGACCTCAAACCCAGCAACATCCTGGTCGACGACGCCGGCCAGCCGCATGTTCTGGATTTCGGTCTGGCAAAAGACATAGCGGACGGCGTCTCGTCGGTCACGAGCGACGGGCAGTTCGTCGGGTCGGCACCGTGGGCTTCGCCGGAACAGGTGACAGGCTCAGCTGATGTCGATGTGCGCACCGACGTCTACTCGCTGGGCGTGCTCATCTTTCAAATGCTGACCGGCACGTTCCCGTACAAAATCGTCGGCTCGCTCAGCGATGTGTTCAACACCATCCGCACGATCGAACCCGCGCGGCCGGGCAGCGTGCGGCGTGAGCTGGACGCCGAGATCGACAGCATCGTGCTGCGCAGTCTGGCGAAAGAGCCGAATCGTCGATACGCGTCGGCGGGGGAGCTAGCCCGCGACATTCGGCACCACCTGGCGGGCGAGCCGATCGAGGCGCGGCGCGACTCGACGCTCTATGTGTTGAGCAAGCACATGCGACGCTATCGGCGCGTCGCAGTCGGCGCAGTGGCGGCTGTGGTGGCGCTCGTGGCATTTGCGGCGTATGCCGGCATCCAGGCCGAGACGCAGCGGGAGCTGGCGCGTCGGGCCGAGGTGCTGGCGCTGCGCGAGACGCAGGCACGCGTTGCAGCGGAGGACGCGGGCACGCGGGCGCTCGCCGCGCAGCAGGACGCGGCAAGACAGCGCGACGAGGCGCGGCAGGCGCGCGACGCCGAAGCCGTGCAGCGCCAGTCGGCCGAGCGCGAAACCGAGCGTGCGCGCGGCGTAACCGAGTTTTTGGTGCGTACGCTGGGAGGGGCCGATCCGGATGTCGCCGAGGCCGGCGGCATGACGCTACACGCGCTGCTCGACCGGGCCGAGGTGCAGGTGGCGTCGAGCTTCGCCGATCAGCCCGCGTCGGAAGCGGCGGTGCGGACGGTGATCGGGCGGGCGTACGCGGCGCAAGGCGATCTCGAAGCCGGGCTGGTGCAGCTTGAGCGCGCGGTGGAGATTCACACGCGTGTGCTCGAATCTCGGCCGGCGGATCAGTACGAGACGCTGCGTACCTATGTAATGACGCTTGAGGACGTGAGCGACAGCACCTGGCGCAAACACTGGTGGACGCTCTGGCGGATCTATCCGAAATTGTTCGAGGCGTCAGTACCCCGACTGTCGCGGGCGCTGCGCACCATGCAGCGCGAGATGGACGCAAAGTTCACCGCGGACTCGGCGAATCGGGCCTTTCTTGAGCTGCGGGCCGCGGCCGAGGAAGTGCTGGCGACGGACGATTCGCGCTGGCTGATTCTGGCGGATTTTCTCTACCTTGGAAGCACGAATGTCAGTCTGAAAATCGAACCAGCGGAGACGACGCCGTACTTGGCGGATGCCCTCGCGATTCAGCGGCGATTCCTGCCCGAGACGAACAGCCGCGTGGTGCGAACGCTGGGCGCGCTGATCACGAGCAAGCTCGCAGGTGGGCGATTTGCCGAGGCCGAGACGCTGGCGAGCGAATCGATCGACATTTTGCGGCGCGTGCTGCCCGAAGAGCATTGGATGATCGCAGTTACGCAAGCTCGGCGCGGGGCGGCGCTGGCCGGCCTCGGCTTGCCGGATCAGGCCGAGCTGCTGATGAAGGAAAACTTGGAGCGCGTGGTCGCGCTGCGGCGCGAGTTCAATGTGTATGCACAGGAGATTCGCACGTATCTGATTCAGCATTACGAACAGGCAGGCCAATCCGAGCAGGCCGATGCCTATCGCGACGAGTGGGCCCGCTGCCAGATCACCGGCCGGCAATGGCTACTGCACTATCGGCTGGCGGTGCCGTTCGGCCCGCGCAGGCAGGAATTGCTGACTATGCTCGAGGAGTTGCTCGCGGCGCGCGCGGCCAAGGCCAAGACGCTCCAGCCGTTGCTCGGGAGTGTGCTCGAAGCGCGGCGGCGGATGTTCGCCGACGAACATCCGATGTCGGCACTCGTGTGTGAACTCCTCACCGAAAACTTACGGCTGCACGAGCGCGGCGGGGGGGCGACGGAGGAATTGGTGGCCGCGTTCGACGAAATCGCCGACGTGGCCGCGGCTAACGCCGACTGGCATCCGATGAAGCGCGGAGCGGCGGCGCATGATGTCGCGCGACAGAGTCTGGCGCGCGGCCACTTCGCGCGCGCCGAGGAATTCGCTCGCCGTTCGGTCGATTTGTGCGACAACGCGAATCCGCGCACGGTGTCGGGATCGTCGCGTTCGCGGATGGTGCTTGCCGAGGCGCTGCTCGGGCTGTCGCGGCTCGAAGAGGCCGAGGCGATCGCGCTGGTCGGCTATCGCGACACGCTTGGGTTCTGGGGCGCGGATGCCGAGGCGACGGCCGAGGCGCTGCGCACCGTTTTGAATGTCTATGCGAAGACGGGTCGGCCCGAGATGGTCATCCCTCATACGGTTGCGTGGGCGACACCCGGATCGGGCGATATCGACGTGTCGCTTGAGGTGCTCGGAGAGTTGAAGCCCGAACTGGCCGCGGCTTTGCGGCGGTTTCGGCGACCGGCGAACAACGACGACGACACGCAAGCCGCGAATCTCGCGAACGTGCTCGCCGTGCGGCGGGCGACACTTGCCGACGACGATCCGCTCGTGCCGGTCTATTGCAACGCGATGTATCGGCTCAGCGACTATTTTGTGCGGCGCATCCCGCCGGCGATCTACATCCCCGCGTTTCAGGAAATCGTCGCGCTGGAATCGCAACGGTTGCCGCAGCGGGCGGTGCGCATGACGCACGCGCAGTGGTGGCTCGCGATCGGACTGCTGTCGGTCGGCGATGCGGAGCAGGCGGGTGAGGTAGCAAGCGCCGGGCACGCGGCGCGGCTGCAATCAACAAGTTTCGACCCGCAACTGACGCGATTCACCGAGCTGCAACTCGCCGCAACGGCCGCGCGAGCGCCGACCGCGGAGTCGGCTGAGCAACTGCTGCGCAGCTATGGCGTGCTGTGCGCGGTGGCGGGGCAGTGGCACATGGCGTCGAGCGAATGCCTGGGCTATGCGATGAGCAACCTGATCGCGATCGGTGACGCCGCACGGGCCGATGCGCTGGCGATCGAGACGCTTGACGCGCTAATTGAAGCGGACGATGACGGGCGCGTGATGGGTCGTCATGCGTGGAAGGTCGCGATGACGCCTGGGCTGTTGACGGGCGCGTATGAGCGTTCGCTACGGGTGGCGGTGCGCGCGACGCAGCTTGATCGGTCCATTCCGTTGCCGCGGCTGGCGGCGGCGCTGGCCGAGCTTCGGCTGGGCAGTCTCGATGAGGCGTGGTGCCGACTGGATGAAGTGTCGGCGATGCGGCGAACGGCGCTGACGGAAGTGGCGGCGATGCGGGCACTGATTCAGGCGGCGCGCGGCAACGCGGCTGAGGCGGAGCGCGTGTTGTCGGCGGACGAAGCGGCACGAGTGCAGGATGTTCCGCTGACGCTGGATGCAGTGTCATTGATCGGCGAAGCGCGGTCCCGAATTGCGGCCGCGGCGCTTACGCCCGCCGTTGATTGATCGCGGGTTCGAGCGGATCGTCGAGATCGCCCACCGTTTCAGTCCAGAGTTCCGCGAAGGGCTTCTCGCGCCGCCGCGCTTCGCGTTCGAGATTGTCGCGCTCGTGAATGATCAGCCGCGTCACATAGTCGCGGGCGTCGTTGACCACTGCGAGAAAGCTGCTGAATAGTTCCTCGCCCGCGAGTTTGCCCTCTGCGAATTTGTCGACCGCTTCGCGTTTGAGTTGGGCGATATGACGTTGAATGAGCATCAGTTCGCGCAGCGGGATGTGGCTCGTGCGTTCCAGCTTGCGGGCCTCGCGTTCGAGTTCGTTCACCTTGCGCACATACGCGGCAAAACTCATGTCGCGCTCGCGTTGATAGC
>JBJXFK010000307.1:0-3192 GCA_046155505.1 Phycisphaerae bacterium | reverse complement strand
GCTATCGCATCTGGGTGCCCGTGCTGTCCGAGGAAGAGCCATACGCCACACGCGAAGTGGACGAAGCCGCGGCGCTGATCGACTGGCTCGACGCCGAAGGCCGATCGCTGCTCGGCGTCGACCGCGTATACATCGTCGGCTACTCCACCGGCGGAACGGTCGTGAACTTTCTAAACCTGCGTTCACGCGTCGACGCAATGGTCTCCATCGCCGGCCTCACGCAGCCCGATCAGTTGCAGCAAAACGAAACGCTCGATCGACTCGTTGCCGACCTGTTCGATTGCAACTCGGCGTTTCGGCAGCTTGAACGCACGATCGATCACTACTCGCGCGTCGGCTGGGACAAATTCGATATGCCGGCTCGCGTCACCGATTTGAAAAGCCCGATGCTGATGCTCACGACGCTCGATGATTGGGTGCAGTGGCCGGCGAACACGCAAGCCGTCGAGCAGGCCTACAACGACGCCCTCGCCGAGGGAGCGGTCATGCCGCCGATCACGTTTCAATATTTCGAGACCGGCGGGCACTCGTCATATGTGAGCGGCGAGAGATTCGTGCTCGCCGTGCTGAGCTATCTGGAAGAGTTCGAGGCATTGGCGTTCTATCTCGATTCGATTCTCGAAAGCAATCCGGCGTTTGTCGGACCCAGTGGTTCGGGCGCGACTGCGGATGCAGCCGACTGAAATGCATCCGCACGGATCGCGCGGTCCGGCATGCCTACTTCGTTCCGTTCGGTCGCGTTCCAGTTACGGTGACATCGCCATCGACAATGATTACCCGTGCCGCGTCGGCTCGATCGCCTTCCAATCGGATGCGCACCGCCGGTGCCCCGACCGGGTGAAACTCGCGCTCGCCGACGACCATCAGTCGCCGCCCGGATCCATCCTCACTCTTGAATTCCAGGATGTCGTTCTTGTCCGCGCCGATCGAGAATCGCCGCTCGCCGCGTTCGCCGTAGACATACTCGCCGAAGTTCCGCGTGCGCAGCTCATCACTCGCCTTCGCCGGCGTCGCCGTCTCGCCCGCATCGCCGAGCGATTCGAGATACGCGGCGACAGTCTGCGCCGCGTCCCCGCCCGCTCGCGCGTGCGCCAGCAGCGGAATGCCATGCGGCCCGCGCGTCTTTTGAATTCCCGGCGTAGCCGCGACCATCGCCTTCACCACATCAACTTGCCCGAGCATCGTCGCCGCAAAAATGTCGAGCCGCGCCCCGCGACTGAGCAGATACTCGGCGATCGGTCGTCGCCCGGTGTGCGCGGCAGCGCCGAGCGGCGTCTCCCAATCGCCGAAACCCCAATCCCATGCCGCGTTCGCCAGCGCCGGGCGTTGCTCCACGAGCGCCTTCACTTTGTCGAGATCGCGATGCGCCGCGCCGACCACGTCGCGCACCATGTCCGTCGGCTGCCGCGGAAACTCGATGGGCACCGCTCGACCCGCCGCGCCCTCGGTCGGCTTCTGGTTGGCCACGTCCTGTCCGAATGCCCGTTCAGCGACAACGGCCAGCCCCACGGCCAGCGGCGTTACCAGAAGCGATCGACGCGAGATGTCGGTTGCCATCGAGTGTCTCCCAAGAGATTTGGATTGCTGCACGAACGCTGACCCCTCGCCCGCCGCATTCATGTCAACAATTCGTCACGCCTACAGCCAAGGCACACCCATTCTGGCTGAGACGCTCATTCAGAGAACCTGCGCTGGGGGACCGACCTCTGGTCGGTCTTTCTTTTGGCCGAGAGTGAATCGAACAAAGACCGGTCGGAGACCGGTCCCCCAGCGCTGCGTGTTCGAAACGCCAGAATGCGGTTGCCCTGCGTCTGCAGCCCAGCGAATTCACGTTACCTTCGCACGCGACTCGCCCCCGCTCGTTAGACTTCGCCGCACCACAGATCAGGAGCCGATTCGCCATGCTTTCGACGCATTCGCACGCCCGCGCCGCCGCTGTGTTCATCGTCGCCGTCGCCTCGCTGACACTCGCCCAATCGCCCGCGACTCGACCCAGCACGCAAACCGTCGGCCCCATCGGCGACGGCTCGACCGTCGTCCCGACGGCACAACTGGTTCGACCCGCCGGCGACACTGTCGAATGCAGCGGCCGACCGATCGACATCGCGCTCGCGCCCGATGCGTCGGTGCTTTACGCCAAAGACAATCGCGGCCTCGTCGTCGTCCACGCGCAAACACTTCGCATTCTGCAGGAAGTTGCGTTCGCGGGCGGCGGCGGGTCGATGGTCGGCATCGCCGTCTCGCCCGACGGCGCGCGCGTCTACGCAACGCAATCCAGCGACGGCCTGCTCGAATACAGCGTCGAACCCGACCGCAAACTCACCTTCAAACGCAAAATCACACTGCCCGGCCTCGATGGGAAAGGTGCGTCGTTTCCCTGTGGCGTGTCGCTCTCGCGCGACGGAAAGCTCGCGTACGTGTGCCTTTCGCGAAACAACATGCTCGCTACGATCGACCTCTCGACCGGCAAGCTCGTCAGCCAGATCGAAACCGGAATCGCACCGTTCAAAGTCGCTCTCGCGCCCGACGAAAAGACCGCATACGTCACCTGCTGGGGCGGGCGCAAGCCGCTCGCGATCGAAAAAACCGCCCCGTCCGCCGGCTCGCCGGTCGCGATCGACGCGCGCGGCATCGCCACCACCGGCGGCGTGGTCGCGATCGATCTCGTCGCCGGCAAAGTGACGCACGAACTCGAAACCGGCCTCTCGGCGTGCGACCTCGTGCTCTCGCCCGACGCGTCGCGGCTCTTCGTCGCCAATGCCAATAGTGATACCGTCACCGTCATCGACACCGCCCGCTTCGCCATCATCGAACAAATCGTCGTCAAGCCCGAGCCGACGCTCCCGTTCGGCAGCATGCCCAACGGCCTGACGATTGACGCCGATGGAAAGCGGCTATTCGTCTCGTGCGCCGGCAACAACGCCGTCGCCGTCGTCGACGTGTTCGCAAAAGCGCCCGCTATCGTCGGCTGGATTCCCACCGGCTGGTACCCCGGCCCGCTTGTTCGCCGCGATGAATCGCTGTTCGTCGCGAACATCAAGGGCGTCGGCTCGCGTAACGCGCGTGAAACCGACGGCTCGTTCAACAGCCACCGTCATCGCGGCTCGCTGCAACGCGTCCGCATTCCCGCGGGTGCCGGCGCGGCCGGTGCATTTACCGCCTGGACCGCGCAGGTCCGCAGCGACGCCCGCA
>JBJXFK010000306.1:0-3013 GCA_046155505.1 Phycisphaerae bacterium | reverse complement strand
GCTATCGCATCTGGGTGCCCGTGCTGTCCGAGGAAGAGCCATACGCCACACGCGAAGTGGACGAAGCCGCGGCGCTGATCGACTGGCTCGACGCCGAAGGCCGATCGCTGCTCGGCGTCGACCGCGTGTACATCGTCGGCTACTCCACCGGCGGAACGGTCGTGAATTTTCTAAACCTGCGTTCGCGAGTCGATGCGATGGTCTCGATCGCCGGCCTCACGCAGCCCGATCAGTTGCAGCAAAACGAAACGCTCGATCGGCTCATCGCCGACCTGTTCGATTGCAACTCGGCGTTTCGGCAGCTTGAACGCACGATCGATCACTACTCGCGCGTCGGCTGGGGCAACTTCGACATGCCAGCCCGTGTGACCGAGTTGAAAAGCCCGATGCTGATGCTCACCACGCTCGACGATTGGGTGCAGTGGCCGGCGAACACGCAAGCCGTCGAGCAGGCGTACAACGACGCGCTCGCCGAGGGAGCGATCATGCCGCCGATCACGTTTCAGTATTTCGAGACCGGCGGGCACTCGGCGTATGTGAGCGGCGAGAAATTCGTCCTCGCAGTGTTGAACTATCTGGAAGAGTTCGAAGCACTGGCGTTCTATCTCGATTCAATTCTCGAAAGCAATCCGGCGTTTGAGGGGCCCAGTGGCCCGGGTGCGACCGCGGACGCAGCCGACTGAAATGCCTCCGCACGGATCGCGCGGTCCGGCATGCCTACTTCGTTCCGTTCGGTCGCGTTCCAATTACGGTGACATCGCCATCGACGATGATCACCCGTGCCGCGTCGGCTCGATCGCCTTCCAATCGGATGCGCACCGCCGGTGCCCCGACCGGGTGAAACTCGCGCTCGCCGACGACCATCAGTCGCCGCCCGGATCCATCCTCGCTCTTGAACTCCAGGATGTCGTTCTTGTCCGCGCCGATCGAGAATCGCCGCTCGCCGCGCTCGCCGTAGACATACTCGCCGAAGTTCCGCGTGCGCAGCTCATCGCTCGCCTTCGCCGGCGTTGCCGTCTCGCCCGCATCGCCAAGCGACTCGAGATACGCGGCGACCGTCTGCGCCGCGTCGCCGCCCGCTCGCGCGTGCGCTAGCAGTGGAATGCCATGCGGCCCGCGCGTCTTCTGAATTCCCGGCGCAGCCGCGACCATCGCCTTCACCGCATCGACCTGCCCCAGCATCGTCGCTGCAAAAATGTCGAGCCGCGCCCCGCGACTGAGCAGATACTCCGCGATCGGTCGTCGCCCGGTGTGCGCCGCAGCGCCGAGCGGCGTCTCCCAATCGCCGAAACCCCAATCCCATGCCGCGTTCGCCAGCGCCGGTCGCTGCTCGACCAACTCTTTCACCTTGTCGAGATCGCGATGCGCCGCGCCGACCACGTCGCGCACCATGTCCGTCGGCTGCCGCGGAAACTCGATGGGCACCGCTCGACCCGCCGCGCCCTCGGTCGGCTTTTGGTTGGCCGCGTCCTGTCCGAATGCCCGTTCAGCGACAACGGCCAGCCCCACGGCCAGCGGCGTTACCAGAAGTGATCGACGCGAGATGTCGGTTGCCATCGAGTGTCTCCCAAGAGATTTGGATTGCTGCACGAACGCTGACCCCTCGCCCGCCGCATTCATGTCAACAATTCGTCCAACCGCGCCGCTCGCGCGTTCACACCACCTTTGCACGCGACTGGCCCCCGCTCGTTAGACTTCGCCGCACCACAGATCAGGAGCCGATTCGCCATGCTATCGACGCATTCCCTCACCCGCGCCGCCGCGTTACTCCTCGCCACGCTGCGCGCGCTCGCTCAATCGCCCACGACGCATCCCGCCACGCAAACCGTCGGCCCCATCGGCGACGGTTCGACCGTCGTCCCGACGGCACAACTCGTTCGACCCGCCGGTGAAACTGTTGAGTTCGGCGGCCGCCCGATCGACATCGCACTCTCGCCCGATGCATCGGTGCTCTATGCCAAAGACAATCGCGGCCTCGTTGTCGTCCACGCGCAAACGCTTCGCATCCTGCACGAAGTTGCGTTCGCGGGCGGCGGCGGGTCGATGGTCGGCATCGCCGTCTCACCCGACGGCACGCGCGTCTATGCGACACAGTCGAGCGACGGCCTGCTCGAATACTGCGTCGAACCCGGCCGCAAACTCACCTTCAAACGCAAAATCACACTGCCCGGCCCCGATGGGAAAGGCGCTTCGTTCCCGTGTGGCGTGTCGCTCTCGCACGACGGAAAGCTCGCGTACGTGTGCCTTTCGCGAAACAACATGCTCGCTACGATCGACCTGACGACGGGTAAACTCGTCAGCCAGATCGAAACCGGCATCGCACCGTTCAAAGTCGCGCTCGTTCCCGGTGAGAAGACCGCCTACGTCACCTGCTGGGGCGGGCGCAAGCCGCTTGTCAGCGAAAAAACCGCCCCGTCCGCCGGCTCGCCGGTCGCGATCGACGCGCGCGGTATCGCCACCACCGGCGGCGTGGTCGCGATCGATCTCGTCGACGGCAAAGTGACGCACGAACTCGAAACCGGCCTTTCCGCGTGCGACCTCGTGCTCTCGCCCGACGCGTCGCGGCTCTTCGTCGCCAATGCCAATAGTGATACCGTCACCGTCATCGACACCGCCCGGTTCGCCATCATCGAACAAATCGTCGTCAAGCCCGAGCCGACCCTCCCGTTCGGCAGCATGCCCAACGGCCTGACGATTGATGCCGATGGAAAGCGGCTGTTCGTCTCGTGCGCCGGCAACAACGCCGTCGCCGTCGTCGACGTGTTCGCAAAAGCGCCCGCCATCGTCGGCTGGATTCCCACCGGCTGGTACCCCGGCCCGCTTGTTCGCCGCGATGATTTCCTGTTCGTCGCGAACATCAAGGGCGTCGGCTCGCGTAACGCGCGCGAAACCGACGGCTCGTTCAACAGCCACCGTCATCGCGGCTCGCTGCAACGCGTCCGCATTCCCGCGGGTGCCGGCGCGGCCGGTGCATTTACCGCCTGGACCGCGCAGGTCCGCAGCGACGCCCGCA
>JBJXFK010000274.1:0-37067 GCA_046155505.1 Phycisphaerae bacterium | reverse complement strand
ACCGTCCTCGAAATCGTGTCTCGCCTTGTCGCGCGCGACTTTTGGAGAGACATCGAATTTCGATGTTGTGTTCCCTATAGAGGTCGAGTTTTCGAAATTGGGTGACCGGCGGGTTATGGAGGGTGGGAGGGCGAGGGTCGGACCGGAAATTGGATCGAGGACCGGTTTGCAGGCTCGGCAGAGGGGGCCCAAAATGTCGGGAGGCGGTTTTCACTGACTGATTTCTCGTCACTTCAATCAAAGAGCTCAAAGCCATGTTGCGCTGTTTCTACGCCTTCATGCACCTCCTCCTACAAGCCCAGGCCGCGAGGCGGGACGCCCGAGTCCGGTTCCTCATGGCCCAAGTTGAAATTCTGCGCCGCAAGCAGCGCGGCAACCGGGTCATTCCCTCCCCGCCAGACCGCCGCCCGCTTCTCGTCGGAACCAAGCACAATCACAACATCGACGGCGCGCTGGGTAGCGCAACGACAAACCCCTGCTCGCGATGGACCGCGAAGCAGACGGAAGGACATGATGTGCGCCGAGTAGCGCGTGCAAAGCTCGTTTGTTGAGCTCGCACGCGCGTTTCTTCTCGCAGGTCAAAGTTCGAAGCGGTCCGCGATCACTCGCATGTCGCTCCAAATCGAGCGAGCAGCCGTGAGAGGTCGCCGAGGTCGATGCAGCCGCTGCCGTCGAAGTCCAGCAGCGCCGAGTAGCTGGGATCGCCGGCACATACGCCGAACATGGCGAGCACGCGCGAGAGATCGCTCAGATCGATTTCGGCGTCCTCGTTCGTGTCGGTCGGGCAACTGCACTGACCGGAGATGATCTGCCCGGCGTTGCCAATCACATTTAGCACATACAGCCGTTTACCATCGGTATCGATTCGCCCGGCGAGGTCGGCGAATTCGATCGTATTGACGTACAACGCCTCGGCAGCGCCGGCCGGGCCGTTGCGGCGACCGTTGTTGATCGCATCGACCAACCGAATGTGCGCGCCGGGGCCGACGACCAGTCGATCGAGTTGGAAGTTCGCAGTCCAACCGTTCGGCACGTTGCCCCGATCCTGGCCGGCGACCTCAAACTCAGAACACTCTTCGCCGGTCTGGCCTCCGTCGAGCTGCAAGGTGGCGGGCGCGACGAACGCGAACTGCGACGACGCGGTCATCGCGTAAGTGAAATCAGTGCGGACGATCAATCGCCCGCCCGAGTTCACAGCAATCCCGCCCTGCGGCGCGAGGTTGACCATGCCCAGTTCACACGTCGACCCGTTACCTTCCGCCTGAATGGCAATTCTCGCGCCCGTCATCGATTGCAGGTTTCGCGCCTCGAATCGACCGCCGGCGAAATCCACGCCAAGCCCAAGTTGATGCAGCGCCATGCACGTCACCGCGGTCATGGCGTTCAAGTCGAGAACGCTCCCAGCGCCGCGCGCGTAGAGCGAATTGATGCCTGTGCTGGCAGCACTCGTGTAGCTCGTCACGAGCGGGAAGCGAACGATCGCGCCGCCTCGGAGCTCGACGTTTGATCGATCAATAGACTGCACCTGCGAAACATCAACAAAACTCGTCGGCCCGGATACGAAGAAGAGGTTCACGCCAAGCAGCGCTGTGAGTGGCGCGGTGACGAGTGTTCCGCCAGACGCGACGGAAACGGTAATGCCCGGCCCATCCAGCATCGCGAGACTGCCCAACTCAACCGTCGAGCCTGAGTCCTCGACGCTGATCCCCGCATTGCGAACTGACGTGAGCGCCGGAAGTCGTACGATGCCCGAATTGGTCGCCGAAATCCCCATACCATGACCTGCGCCATCAACGGAAACGAGCGCAGGAAACTCGAGCAATGCCGAGCCTCCCTGCGCGGCGAGAACTTCGATGCGGCTGACGGTGCCGAGGAACGAGGTGACCAGTGGGAACGTAAGCTGTGCCCCGTTCTGTGCCCGAATCACCGCTCGATCGATGATCGCAATCTGCGATACGTCGATGAAACTGGTCGCGCCGGAGACGCGCAGTTCGGCAGTGTCGATTGCGGTCAACGGACCAGCGTCAATTCGACCGCCGTCCAGCACTTCAAAGTCGCCGCCTGGCAGTAGGACCGTCACCTGCGGCACGTTGAGCACGCTGCCAGCATCCTCTACCGTGAACTCGGTCGTTTGAAAACTGACCAGCGACGGCAGATCCAGACGACCGCCATGACTCACGTTGACTTGGACATTTCCTGCCAGAGACACCAGGTTTGGCAGGTGAATCCGCGAACCCGCGCCGTCGGCGCGAAACGTCCGCGCCGGGAGGCCCGGGGTGTCGGTGTACGTCGCAATCGGCAGCTCGATGAGTCCCGGAGAGCCGTTTTGCGTCCATGCCGCGAGCCCCGCTTGATCTGCGTCAACCACCGCCTGCGGTCCGGCGACGATCGAGCCGCCCTGCGCAATGAGCGCACCGCGCACGACCACGCTGCCGTCAAACTGGAACGTGTTACCTGCGAGCACTTCGAGCTCCGTCAGCGCGCCGGGCATCTCGAACGGCCCCGGCAGTTGAATCACCGGATCTAGTGGCGGGTCGACCGTGACCTTGTAGTTGCTGGTGGGAATATCGGGTAACAACACACGGTAGGTAATCTCGCTCAGATCCGGATACTCGTCGCCTTGAATCAGCGACGACCAGCAGTTCGTGCTCGACCATAGGCCGTCGCCGCACTGCCAAACCGTCGTCAACTCGCGCGGATTGCAGTAAACATGCACCGCGCCCGAGTTGACCAACGCCGGCGTGGTCGAATCCGCAAACGGCGCAGCGACGAAAACGCAATCGCCGTTGGTTGCGACGCGCCGCGCATAACCATCATCCGCCGCACCGCCGGAAAGGAACAGCCGTTCCGACTCCTGCCAAAAGCCATTGCACAGTTCATAGACATACGCGACGCCGGGTTGCGACGGGATGCTGCCGTGTTGTGGCGCCCCGATCACGATCGTGCGCTGGTCGACGGCAACGGACCAACCAAACGCGGGACGCTGCACGCCGGATTCTGGCGTTGCATCGCTCGCGTGCAGCGTGCTGTCGAGAATCCAGCTATTGCAGCCGCTTTCGAAGCGATAGACGTAGGCCCGCTCGTCCCCGCCAGCGATTTCCGGGGAACCGATCACAAGTCGGTCATCCTGAATGGCAACTGAGAAGCCAAACTTGTCCTCGCCAGCAGACGACGGGCCAAAGGTGTGCGTGCGCGTCCAGTTTCCCGACGGCGGCGTACCGACATATTCGTACACATAGGCTTCGCCCGCGCCGGGGCTGCCGATGACAACTCGACCAGCGTCGATCGCCACGCTGTCGCCGAACAGTGCGCCGTCAAAATCTCCATACTCCTGCCGCTCAACGGCCCACACACCGCCACCGTAGCGCAGGAACAGGGCCGCTCCGGTTTGAAGCGAAAGCAGTTGTCCCATTGAAGCGGTGATCACCGCCGTATCGCCCTCGATCGCGACCTGATGGCCGAAATTGTCGTTCGGCAATCCACCGAGGACGGGATCGGCGAACGCGCCCCAGACTCCGGTGTGCGCAAAAAGGCACGCCGCGCCGACCGGGTCCAGCGTTTCATCCCCAGTGATGAATCGCTCAACACCATCGGCATCGAGCGCGACCGAACGCCCGATGCGTAGATCAGTCGCGGGAATCGGACTTCGCGTGTGCACGTAGTCGCGATTCCAAAACTCCGTCTGTCGAAAAACAAACGCGGCTCCAGGCTGCGCTGCGCCGATCGTTTGCTGCGGCGCGCCGACGATGGCGATTTGTTGATCCGCTGCCACATCCGAGCCGAAGTAGGCGTCGGCGTGCGCGTCGCTTTGCGCGGTCAATACTTGGGTGTAAATCCAAGGCTCAAATTCACAGCCGTCGGCAAGGTAGAGTTCTGTGGGAGACGGCACCGTCACCTGGCTGGCCGACCGGCCCATCAACGGAAAATTGCTCGTTTCGACCATGCCGAAGTAAGTGGACCCAATCGAATAGGGAAACGCGTTCTCGCCAGTGCTCGGGTCGATGGGTGTGAAGTATGCGTACGTTGGAGTGGGGAACTCAGGCGTCACGCACTCACGCCCGTTGTGTTTATCGAGCTCGGCGGGACCGTTGATATACACATAATCTTCGAGAAAATAGCCGGCGACGTAGACCGCGCCCGTTGCGGGATTGACGTCAGACGTGGTGGGTCCGCGGAGACTCACGTCGAGTACCGTCCCAGGCGGCTGTTCGTGTCGCAGCCCGGTCAAAAGGATGTCGGGGCGAAGTTGATAACTCGACCGCATCGCTCGCACTCCGCCCGTACCGTCCGCATTCGCATATCCATAGGGTCCGTAAATCGGATACCCGTCGAACGCGAAGCCGAGGATCGGCGAGTGCAGCATCTCGCTCGGGTTGAGCGGATTCACGGCACCGTCGCCGACTTCAGCCGCAAGGGCCGGTGAACGCTGATGGTGGTGATACACTCCGTAGGTGAGGTCGCGGAGCACCGGCGTCGCGCGCCAATAGCCGCATGCGTCGTACGGGTCATCGGGATCCGATTGGTCATTGCGGTCGGCACTCAAGTCCGGCGACGGATGGCCGAACGCGGCGTCGAAGTGGGGGCCTTCGACCACGATGGCGTTGTTGTGCCACACGGCGTTCGGATTGCCTTCCGGGTACGTGATGGCATCCCACGGACTGAAAATCGCCACACCGTTGACCCACAGCCCGATCGTCCCGGCCCGAAATGGTCCGGGGCCGTCCGGAGACCAGATGTTCGTCACTTGGTCGTCACCCAAAGCAGGCTCCGGAACACGCGGGAACTGATACACCCAGTCGTGCCCCACGGGAGCGTCGGGGTTGTAGCCGGAGTCGCTGTCATTCGGAAACGGTCCCACCGGATAGCGCGGCAGGCCCGACGCGAACACGTAAATGTCGTCGTCCGTTGACAAGAGTAGCTGCACATTGGCGAACCAGGCGCTGACACACGCGTTCATGCCTTCGCAATTCTGGGTGTCAAGCTCGTCAAGAGGATCGAGGGTCGGGTCATCGCAGATGTTCGTGCAGCACGATGCTCGCACGGTGTCGTTCAGTTGCCACGCCGTGAATCGCGGATCGTCGCCATACGCGACCCCCGCACCGGCGAACGCCAAAATCGAGAAACGTGCGGCGACCCAAAACGAGCGATCGGCCAGACGTGATACTGTTGCTACCGCTTGGGACATGGCAATTTCTCCGCCGAAGCGCAAGTGCGGTGACGTGACTGGAGTTCGCTGAACGTACCACGCGGTACACGGATATTCAAGCTTTTTCCACCGATTGCGCCTCCAATCGCGTACAAGACGCAGCGCTACCGGTGTTGGCAACCGGCGGGGCCGGTCTTGCGCGCCGGCGGAAAAAATGCTCTTGAAGCAGAAAATTGATCGTAAAACGCGACCAATGACGAGATAATTGCGTCCTCATGGCTTGCCGCGACTACGTCGGCGGATCATCTCTCGAGCGCAGCTGATTCGCTTCGACCGTCGCACGAAACTGCGACAGGAACCCATGAACTGCGTTGGTTTGGAACAGATCGAGGAGTTCGCCGCAGAGCGGCTTGATCCCGATCGCGCAGGCGCGATCGCGACGCACCTCGCCGCGTGCGCGTCATGCAGCCGTTTGCTGGTTGAAGTGCGCGGCAACATGCGGCTTGCCGAACGCGTAGCCCAGCAAACGCCCCCTGTGTCCGAGGAAACGCCAACCGTCGCCGCCGCGCCGACGCGCACCAATCCCGGCGCGCCGCTGCCGGCCGCCGGCTTTCCCGGCTACACCATCCTTCGAGAGCTGAGCCGTGGCGGCCAAGGCGTGGTCTACCAAGCCGTTCAGCAGTCGACGAAACGCAAGGTCGCCATCAAGGTGTTGCGCGACGGGCATTTTGCAGACGCGGCCGAGCGGGCGCGATTTGAGCGCGAAGTGCAGATTCTCGGCCAGCTCAAGCACCCGAATGTCGTCTGCATCTACGACAGCGGGAGCATCGCCGGCAATGCGTACTATGTAATGGACTACGTTTCCGGCAAGCCGCTCGGCGAGCATGTTTCGGATGGAAACCTCGACGTGCGACAGACGCTGGCCGTCTTTGCCAAGGTATGCCAGGCGGTGCATGCAGCGCACCTGAAAGGAATCATCCACCGCGACCTGAAGCCCAGCAACATTCGCGTGGACGGCGACGGCGAGCCGCGCGTGCTCGACTTCGGCTTGGCCAAGATTTCCGGAGCGGCGGAGCTGACACAATCGCCGGCGATGACCATGACCGGGCAATTCATGGGTTCGTTGCCGTGGGCAAGCCCCGAGCAGGCCGAGGGGCAGCCAAGCAAGATCGACATCCGAACGGATGTCTACTCGCTCGGCGTTGTGCTGTATCAGCTCCTGACGGGCCGATTCCCCTACGACGTGAGCGGAAACGTGCGCGACGCGCTCGAGCAAATTGCGACGGCGCAGCCGGAGCGTCCGCTGCGCCGTGCGGGTGAGAGCGCCGACGCGATCGACGACGAAGCGGAGACGATCGTACTCAAGTGCCTCAGCAAGGAGCGTGATCGTCGCTATCAGTCCGCCGGCGAATTGGCGCGCGACATCGATCGATATCTTGCGGGCGAACCGATCGAGGCGAAGCGCGACAGCGCGATGTACTTGCTGCGCAAGACGCTGAAACGCTATCGCGCAGCAGTCGTGCTCGGGGCGGGCTTCGCGATCTTGCTGGTCGTCGGGACGATCACGTTTGCGATTCTGTGGCGGCAGTCCGACGAGGCTCGCCGACGAGCGGAGCAAGCAGAATTCGCCAAGGAAGCCGAACGCCGTGATGCGATCGCCGCCCGGACTGAGGCCGACGAGCAGCGGCAGCGCGCCGACGATGCGGCCGCGCTGGCGCGCAGCGAGCGGGATGATTTCTCCGAAATCGCCGATTGCCTGACCGTGCTGCTGCGCAACAGCGGCAGCTTTGCCGACTCACGGGCGCGGTTTGAGGATGCGCTGCAGAACGCCAAACGCAAGCACGGCGAAATGAACGGGCATGTGGGCACTTGCATGCACAATCTTGCCGCGCTGCTGCGTTGTGAGGGTGACCTGCGCGGAGCAGAACGCGTGTTTCGCGATGCACTCCGCGTGCGCGAAGCGTCGCAATCCGCACGCGAACAGACGAACGTCGCCCAAACGAGTTCGGCGCTGGCATGGGTGCTTTATGAGTTGGGCGACTACGCAGAAGCCGCGCGGCTGTTCGAGAAGACGCTCGGGATCATCGAGGCGTCGCCGCGGCGCGAGTCGAACCTATTGTCCGTCCGGGCGAAGTATGGGCGGACGCTGGTCAAACTCGCGCGGTTCGCGGACGCTCGCAAGCTGCTGGACGAAACGCACGCGCGCTGGCGTCGGCTTCCGGCGGCGCCCAACACGCTGCCAGCGCAGATTTTCCAAGGAATGATCGAGCTCTATTCGACGTGGGACTCGGCAGAGCCGCAGCACGGTCACGACCGGTCGGTTCAGACGTGGCAACGCCGATACGACGAGTGGCGGGCGACGACACAACCAGCGTCTCGCCCGAGCAGCTACCCGACAACTACGCAGAAGCGCCGCAACGAACCGTAGCGCGACGCTTTCGGAGGGCCGTTGATGGACTGGATAACGACATCGACCATGCTGGAACGGCTGCGCGACCGCGACGACGCCGAAATGTGGGAGCGATTCGCGATGCGGTTTCGTAAGCCGCTGCATGTGTTCATTTCGCGCTTTGGACTGGATTCGAGCGCTGCCGATGACGCCGTTCAGGAAACGATGAGTGCGTTTTTCGAAGCGTATCGGCGTGGGCGATACGATCGCGCCGGCGGGCGGCTCAGCAGTTGGCTATTCGGAATCGCATTTCGACAAGCGTTGAATGCAAAGCGTCGCAAAGGACGCGACGGGGCACGATTCGCGCAGGTCGCGGCGGACGAGACGTCGTTCTTCGATCGCGTCCCAAGCGAAGAGGAAGCGCGCTCGGTTTGGGATGAGGAGTGGGAGAAAGCGACGCTCGAGGCGTGCCTGGCGCGCATTCGATCGGAAGTGGCCGAGCACACGTATCTCGCTTTTCATGGCGTTGTTCGCGAAGGCCGCTCGGCTGAAGAGATGGCGAGCAGTCTGGGTATTCAGCGCGACGCGGTATATGTCGCAAAGCATCGCGTGCTGAAGCGGCTGGGCGAACTCGTTCAGGAATATGAGCGGCCGGATGCCGGGAGTTGATTTGGACGCGCCGCATGCGCGACGAGCCGCCGGTTCCGGAGCGGCTCGTCGTAAGTTCGGTCGCGTGAGACCTAGATGTATGATCGAATGATCGATGGAAGTCCCGCGTTCATTTCCCGCACTACGTCCGTGCGATGCTGCCAGGTGATGCTCAGCGTTCGCACTCGATTGATGATCGCTCGAATGGCCGCCATGTTGAGTCTCCGTCGCGTGGTTCCGTCTGGCGAGCAACGATTGCCGCCGCAAGTGGGATTGGCGTGGCGACGGAAGTTCTTGCGCGAGCGAAAACGAATTTCCGGTGGGTTCATTCATGCGTACGGTGCAGAGGTTTTGCGGCGCACGGAAGGTAGTTTCACGTGCAACACGCGCAAAGTGACGGCCGGCGCACGCGCGCCGGCCGTTCAAGATTACGCGCGCCGTCTGACTACTCGTTGAAGATCGAGAAGTCCGCGTACGAGATACCGGCGTAGAACGGAAAACTGATGTCGCGTTCCAGGTCATCGGCATCCACTTCGATGATCCCGTCGGCGGCGTTCGTGTCGTCCGCGGGTTGAGTGTCGTATCCGTCTCGACCCCACGGGTTGTAGAGCTGCACCCTGTCACCGGCCGGATTCACGTCAAGCAGCATGTAAGCGTGGTTCCCGACCGGAAGCGTGGTTGGCGGGTCCACTGAGCTGATCGCGACAGCGAACCCCGCGTCGTGTCCAGCCCCCATGACCTCGGCGACCCAACCGGCCGGTGCGAGTTCCGCAAGCAGAATACCGGTGAGCTGCCCCTCCGCTCCCGCGTACCGAAACGCTCGACCCGGTCGGCCGCCGTCTGCTGCGTCATACGTCATGATCGGACCCCATCCTGATTCGTCCAGCGCCACTGCCTTTTCGATCAGCGCCACCCAAAGTGAATCCTCGGCACCGAGCTGTGCGAACATCAGTTGTCCGATCGCATCGACCGGCAAGTCGGTGTCAACGCGGTAAAAGTGGACATCGTCGCCGAATAGCGCCGTCAGGCGGGTCGTTCCCAGTTGGACAACAAACGTGCCGTCAGGCAGCGGGAGCACCATTTGACGAAGCGCGTTCGCGCCTCCCGACGCGTTCGCCGTCGCGGCGAGCGCCGCCAGCAGCCAGCAGTCGCCTAGATGTCTCTGAATGACGTCCGTGTAGGCCGGCCCCTTCGACGAGAACAGCGGCAGATTGTCAAAACGCTCAAAGCGATCAAACGGGCGCGTAACGTCTCCGCTCTCGTCCTCGACCTCGAGATCCGCGTCCGGATCGGCGATGGGGTCACCGTCCCAGCTAAAGTCGGCAATATTGTCGAAGCCGTCGACATAGTGGACGTTCGTTTCTTCCTCGGCCGCGGAAAGATCGGCCGGCGTCTCAAGGTTCGGGATCGGTATGGGAGCCGCAACCGAGCGATCGTCCGACCAGAAACTGTCGAATCCGCTGCCGCCGATGAGCGTGTCATCATTCATTCCGTCGATGGCGACCAGCAGGTCGACACCGTCACCACCATCCAGCACGTCGATCCCGGGACCGCCGTAGATCGTGTCGCTGTCCGGGCCGCCGGTCAGCGTGTCGTGATCGGTCGCCTCGACGTCGGCAACACCGCCGATCAGGGTGTCATCGTCCGCACCGCCGTCGATAGTGTCCGCGCCGCTTTCACCGTCCAAATAGTCGTTGTCCTGACCACCGCTCAGATTGTCATTCCCGGCACCGCCGAAGATCGTGTCGTTTCCAAAGTGGCCGATGATGATGTCCCTATCGGCTTGCCCGTTGGCGAAGTCATCCCCGTAACCCAGATCGACATAATCATCACCAGAACCGGCGAACACGATGTCATTGCCGCTTCCCGTCGTGACATCGTCATCGTCCGCACCCGCATCAACCGTGTCGTCACCGGAACCGGTCAGAATGATGTCGTCGCCCGTGCCGCCGGTGACTTGATCGTTATCGTTTCCCGAGTCGATCTCGTCGCCACCGGACCCGCCGTTGATCACGTCCCGGCCCATCTCGCCGAGAATCAAATCCGGTTCGGAGCCGCCACTGATCGTGTCGTCGCCGCTGCCGCCATTGATGATGTCGATGCCTGCATGACCCCAAATCCGGTCCGGGAATCGTTTGCCGGTGATGGTATCGTTTCCGGCCTGCCCGTACAGCAGGTCATATGAGTCGCCGCCCACGATCGTATCATCGCTCGGACCGCCCCAGATCTTGTTCTTTCCGGTTCCGCCGTAGAGTTCGTCCTTTCCGTCGAACGAAACGTCGTACGTGTCGGGCACGGGGTAGTATCCGTACAGAACATCAAATCCGGTCGCCGTCCCCTCGCCGCCCCGCAGCACATCCGCGTCCGGCCCGCCGTACAGCGTGTCATTTCCCGGCCCGCCGTCGATCTCGTCCGGATCGTCGTATCCCGTCAGGATGAGGGTGTAGTCGATCTTGAAAAATCCATAGGCTTCATCATTCCCTGCACCGAGGTAGATATGATCCTCGCCGTGTTCGCCGACCACAAAGTCAGCCGCGCTGCCGGTCCAGATCACATCGTCGCCGGAACCGGCGTTGACTGCCATCGGGATCGGCACGTCCGGCGCGTAGAGCAAGTCTGAGCCATCCAGAAGCATGACCGTGATGCGCGCGACCGACGCAACCGGAAAGCGATGCGCGGTTCCGGTGGCGCTTCCAGTCGGTTTGACCACGACGTCGGCACCGTCGATGTAGATCTCGATCTCATCGGGCGTGAACATGTCGTTTGAACCCTCGATCAACAGCCCGTCACCGATGAGCGTCACACTAAATGCAGACGCAACATCTGCGCCGCCCAACGCAAGCGCGGCAAGCGCAATCGACCGGGCGGGCCACCGCTTGTAGCGTGCGAATCCTCGAATGCTGGACATCCGGTTCTCCTTTGATCATGCACATGACTCGGTCAACGCGCGGATCGGTCACGAACCGATCGCCCATTCGACCAGCCTGATTTGGCATGAAGCCCCCGGAAGATTGCACGCGAGAAGAAATTCCGGATTGATTCGGATCATGCCCGAGCGGCGCGCAAGACCGTGGTCGTTCAACCCAATCCCTCTCGCACGCACGCCCCAGCCGAGTGTTCGAAGCGAGTGCTTCGTCCGGCGCGACGGCGAACGCGAGTCTCAGAATACAGGAGTGTTCACATGTGGACGCAGAAGATGCGCGCGATGGCGGCGACGGCGATTGTTGGTTCTTCGCTTGCTCAGACGAGCTCAGCCGCGGTCACGTTCGACGTCGTCGCGCTGCCCGGGCCGGTTGCCGTCGCCGGCACGTTCAGCGCGCTGGATATGACGACCGGAGCGATGGAACAGTTCGCGGGCCGCATGTTTCGACCTACGCCCGTCACCTGGTTCGGCGGCGGCACCGCATCACGCCTCGTCGCCGGTTTTAACGGAACGCCGACGATGCGCCTGACGCAGATGAACGTCGCGCCGAACATTCTCTCACTACGTCCGGCGGGCGCAGTTCAGGTGACCTTTGACTATCGCGACACCGGCTCGCCGATCAATTTGTATGTACAGACGACGGCCGGGGCCCTGTGGCAGGTCGTGCCCGACTTTCCGATGATCGCGCCGACCGCGTTCCCAGGCGTGATCGTAAACCACACGTTCACTGCGGTCGGCCCGGGCTTCATCGAGGGAAGCGTTACGATCTCGTTCGCCGGCGCGATGATTCAGCGCGTACAAATCGGCGGCCAGAACCTCGAGATCGACAACGTGTCCATCTTGTAACGTTTGTCGCCGCGGGATGCCCGCGATGGCGTGTTGCGGTGCGTTCGGCGCGAGATTTAGCCCGAACGCACCGGCTGAGTCGGCGCCCGAGGAACTCGGATGCGCCTGGTCGCTTGAACGCGTCAAAACCTCGCGCATGTGCTCATGTTGGTGGAAGACACGAGGGCCGCTCGCAGCAGCTGCAACCAGCCCTGGCGATCTGTCGCCGCGCCGCGTTCGTTGACGACCGAGGCACAGCATTTCGCTCCTTTTTTCGAACGACCCATGCTCGCGCACGACGAGTGGTTCAGGCCCGCTACGGGCAGATTGCCCTTCCGCGTTTCGCTACCGGGTGACCGGGCACCGAGAACTCGTTACCCCAACGCTGCAATCCGTTAGCCGAGAGCGTTCTCGCCCGAGGTCCGCGTCTGGCGGCGCTGAATCCGCAAGATATTCTTCAAATTCTCGGAATCCGAGTGGACTGTGCGGCCCGGTCATGGCACTGTTGGCATGTACGCACGGGGCGTACCCAATGGAGGCCAGAACGCCATGAAAACGACCACCGACCTGCCCCTGACGAAGCGCATCGCGGACGAACGGCTGCAAGCGCTGCGCGACGGGAACCGCGACTTCCTGAAGCATTGGATCGAACACGAGGCGGCGCTTGCCGCGAGCGACGTAGCCGAGAGGGCCCGCAAGCTGATCCACGACCTGCAGGACGCGGTCGCCAGGCTTGAAGCCGCCGAGTCGATAAGAACCACCGCGCTGATGCTCTACAACTCAGCTCTTATGCACAAACAAAGCCGAGCCGAGGAGCACCGCATGCGCGTACTATCAATTCACCATGCTCATGCGCAATTTGTGCCGAAAGCCGACAACAGAATCGCCAAATCAGCCAGAGTAATGACGCCGTCACCGTCGACATCACCTTCGCCCGGCATTCCCGCGCCTCCGAAGTGCGTGAGCAAGATGGCCAGGTCCGTGAGTTTGATCGCCTGATCGCCGTTGATGTCAGCCGGACACATCGGGTCGCCCTGGGTCTTCCGCTCTAGGCATCCCATGTCTACGAGCGGCGATGATCCGGATCCTGTGTCGGGCACGTTCGTATCATTGAAGAATCGGGGCTGTCCGAGGAGGTCATTTGCGACTCCGGCAGACACGAGCGCGTTGCTTCCGGCATCGATTGCGGGCGAGTTCGATCCAAGAGCCAAGTCGGACGGCGCACTTACGAAACGCGGGGCGGCGTCAATGTTGCCGTCCCCGCTCACACCACCCTGCACGAGTGAATACGAAGCACTGACGACGCCTCCGACTGACGGCACCGCCGGAGCCGCGTTGCCCCACACGATGCAATTGCCCATCGTCAACTGCCCACCGCCGCCGGCATGGAAGACTCCTCCACCGACCGCGTCAGCGTTGTTGCCGAAGAGCGTGCAGTTGACGAGCGTCGGCGAGCCGCCGAACGCGTAGGCGCCACCTCCGGCGTTGTTGGATCGGCACGCTTCGATCAGGCACCCTTCGACCAAGCTGCTGGAAAAGACAAGATCGATCGCGCCGCCCTGCGACTGCGAGATGCTGTTGCGGAACCGGCATCGCTGAAAGGTCGGGCTCGCGCTCAATACATGCGCCGCGCCGCCACCAGCGGATGAACCGTTCGTAAACGTCAGCCCGCTGACGATCGTCGTCGGTCCTTCACCGCTGACCGCCCGAATTGCCGGACCGTTGCCGCCTCCGTCCACGATCGTGTCGTTCGCGCCGCTGCCGGCGGTTTCGCTGCGAAGCAAGATTGCTGCACCGCAAAGATTGACGTTTTCATAGTATGTTCCCGGGCGGACGACAATTTCCGTCACGGCGGGCGGATCTCCCGGCGGGACGAGCGCGTTGACGAGCGCGGCGATGTCGATCGCCTGCTGTATGGTCGAGCTGTCGGCAGGGCCATCGTCGTCCACTGTCAGCGTGGGCGGCACGGCAGTAACGCACGCGTTCACGCCATTGCTCACGCCGCCGCCCGGTGCGGGATTGGCGACCCAAACCGGGTACTGACCCACAACGCGCAAGTCTTCGGGCAGAAGTTGTGCCTTGATCTGCGTCGAAGACACAAACGTCGTGGCGCGCGGCTGCCCATTCCAATGCACGACCGAAGCCGGAGCGAATCCGGTACCGGCGATATTTAGCTCATTGCTGAATCCAGAGTCAGGCGAGACGAGCGGCATCATATCCAACAGAAACTGCGAGAAGCAGTTCGGCGACAGGCCGTTGTCCTCGGCTGCAGTGCCCGGATCGTCGAGCCGAATCGTCGGTACGCTGTATTGCACGTTGAACACCACGGCATTCGATAGACCGCCGCTGGGTGCGAAGCACTCCTCCGTGGGGTTCTCCTCGTCGCAATCGGGCAGATACGGATTGAAGTAAATCGTTCCCCGATCCGGCGTGTACACCGTAACGTTGTGCGCTCCTGGGGTAAGTTGTGCGCCCGAAATCTCGGCCATGAGCCGCGATGAATCGAGGAACATGGTCGGCACTTCGACGCCATCCCAGCGGACAAGGCATGCGGCGTTGAAGTTGCCCTGGAATCCGAGATCATCCGGATCGGGGACGTTCTCGGGTCCGCGTATCAGCAGTCGCGACGCTGCCGCGCCGGGCTCCGCGGTCGCGGGACGCAGACCGTCGGCCGCATTGATGACAGGCTGCGGCGCGGAGATCATCAACGGCAGTGAATTCGAAAGTCCGCCACCGGGCCCCGGCGACAAGAGCTGAATCTGCACACGCTTAGGCATGTTGTAATAGACGCCCGGAATCTGTGAAACGAGCTTGCCCGAATCGACCGGTTCGGCGAACGCTTTACCGAACGGGCGCAGCGCGAGGCCCGCGATCGGCACGCCGCTGGCGTCGACCTCGGTCCACACAATCGCCGGTCGGGTCGGTATCGCGTCAAAATCAAACTGCGGCAAGAGCTCGCTCATGAGAGCTACCGGCCCGTCCGCCCAGGTCTGCCAAAGCGATCGAAGCTGAATGTAGTAGTCTCGCCGCGCGATGTAGCTGTCGCCACCGCGCGGGTTGAAGCCGTCATCGAGTACCAGGGCGGTGTTGAGGAAGTCCGGATCGGCGGACCACATATTCGGCGCGACGGCCGAGATGCGCGGACGCGGGGCTTCGATCGCGAAGTCGATCGTGTTGGACTCGGGGATCGGATTGCCGTCGCCATCAAGGCAGTCGGTTACGACCGAGAATCGTCCAATACCGGGCACGAGGCGCAAATAGTTCGGGAACTGCACCAGCACTTGACCGTCATCAAGCCATGTAGTCGGAAGTGAGAATTGCTGGCCGGACAGCCAGAACACCGCCCGGACATTGTTCTCGGTCGGGGCGCGGAATCGCCGTCCGTGAAACACGATCGGTGTCGAACCGTAGGCGAACGTCGCGAATTCGGCGCGGACAGCCGCGATATCACCGGGATTCGGACCGTCAACGCGACGCTGATCGTACAAATAGGCGCATACCGCGCTGCGGCTCAACCCCGACACTTCTGGGGCGGAGGTGTTCGACCCGATCACGCGCATCGACCACGACCAGACTCTTGCGGCTCGGCGCGAGTGTTTCCGCCTCGCGTCGCTACCAGTCCGAAGAGGTCGCATCGAGCTCCTCGCGCCGCGTGACATGCTCACCCGTTCCGCGATCAAAAAAAGTGGAGTAGAGGTAGTACTCGCCGTTGACCGCAATGCTGCCGGCGGCGGCATTCGGTATCACGGTAGACACGGAACCTGTAGAAGTGAATTTCACGATCTCGACGTCCACATTGTCGATTTCGCTCAGAATGTACAGTTCGTCGTCCGGGCCGACGGCCACATCCACCAACCGTCGCGTGCGCAGCGGGTTCGGCAAGCTCAGGTAGTATGGCGATTGTTGCGTCGGAAACGTCTCATCGAGCGTGCCATCGTCCGCGTAACGAATGACGGTGTAGGTCGGACCGCCTCCGAACTCAGGTACCCCATCTCCCGCCACATACGTGCGACCTGAGTAATCCTGAATCGTCTTGCGGCTTTGGGCGTTTGGTCCCGGCGGAAGGAACGTCCGCGCGCCTTGTTCGCTCGAGTAGTCGTCGCCGCCGCCGTCGGCTTGCGAGCGAATTGAGTCGCACACCAAGCGATTCAAGCAACCGCCGTTTGTCGCAACGGATCGCGTCAGCCGAACGTTGTCAAACGCTGCCTGAAAGTTGGGAGTCTGATTAAGGATCGGCGCGACTGCGATCTGAATGAACTGGCCGATGAACAGATCACCCGGCTCCGGCGTTATCACAACCGTTGCCGTTGCGAAGCCCCCTTCCGGTACGGAAGAAACGGTGACGCTGCTGATGCCCGCGCCCCCGGGGCCGCTCATGGCGACGATCGCACCGAGGAACTCTGTGTCAGTCCGATCGCCGACTTCGACCTCAAGCGTATAGGTGTATCCGAGCTCGAATCGATGATTTGTGAACTGTACCAGGGTGCCGCGATTGGACCAGGCGGTTTGCTGTCCGTCCGGAACCGTTCCATTATGAGCGCTGGCCGGCGGATTCCATATTCCGAGATCAAGCACGAAGGGAACCGGCGGCGGGATGATGGTCCAGTCGGGGACAACGTTGAGCGAGACACCGCCGTCTGCGAGGACGGGTTTCTCAAAGCTGTGATTCAACACCAAGAGCGACCCGCCACAGTCCGCACGCACCGGGTGCGCAAAGCCGCAGAGACCCGCGAGCACTGCTCCTCCGAGCAGGTACCGCTGCGCGAGCGATCGGACGCCAGCGCGCAATCTTCTGCGCATTCGATCGCTTGCATATTGCAATACTAGTGCGGATAACCCAACGGACTTGAGCAAAATGAAAGATAGCGAGTGTCAATAGCTCCGTCAACGAAAATCCAGTTCTGTTGAGTCAAGATGGCGTAGAAGCCGCGTCCTTCACTCGGCGGCGGGACCGGGCCCCAGCATGTCGCAGACCAGGCACGCTGGTCAGCGCCTGCCAGTTCGCCGAAGGCACCAGCTCTTCGCCCGCCGCCCATTTCCAGATGCGCACGATCCGAGCGACCTGCTGGTTAATATGAGTACGCGAACTGCCGGCGGCCATGAACTGCGCTCGCACCAGCTTCAACGCCCGCGGCCCGAAACTCGCTGCGAGCGAACTGCCGTAGAGCTTCCGCACCGGCCGCATGGCCTTCTTGATGTGACCGAGTTCGCGCAGGGGCTTGCCGTCGCGGACATACCGGCCCTCCGCAAACGTCCAGTACGCGGCGAGCACCTCATCGACCGTTAGCGCCCCGACCGCGTCGTCGACGCACTGCGCCGCGAGCGCCGTTGCCCGCTCGGCCTTGTCGAGTTGCAGTCGCGCGGCTTCGGTGCCGGTCGTTGTGCGCCGGTTGGCGAGCCACTCGGCGATCATGCGGTCGTAGCGCTGCTGCGCTTCGTCTGATCCATAAGCGCCGAGATAGTGATACTTCCCATCGAGCATCACGGCGGCTTTGCCGCTGGCCTTGTGAAAACGCAATTTGGGAATCGGCAAGTGTTGCTTACCTTGCATTGACGTTACTCCTGTCAAAGACCGGGAGTACTTGTACTCCCGGTTTCAACCCGGAATCGTCACTGCACGGCGTCGGCAGGTTGGCGCAAGTCGCGCCAGGGGCTGGGCTTGTGGCCACAGCCGATGATGGGAGTTGAACCCATAACCTCGGCTTTACGAAGACGACTTCCGACCTCGTGACATCGTGCGAGTTTCCCGAGGGTTTCTCGGGATTCTGCCGCTGTTTCGACAAACCTTGCACGTCTTGCACTCCCGTCAAAAGTCCGCGAGTAACGGCGGTAGTTGCGTAGCCAAAGAGTACGAGAGTATGGCCTGTACATCGCCAGTCCGGATCGCGGACAGCCGCTCGAACGTACCTCGCAACATCGCGCGGCGCGATCGAGTTGCGTAAACGAGGGCGTGGGTCGGCGGGGAAGTCAAGGTGACGCGTCCCGTGCAAGAGCGACCCGTATCACTCAGTTTCCACGCAATTCGTTGAGCAGACGTTCGATCTGATTCAGTTGAACCTCGTGCGAAAGCACGTCACTCCGCAACCAGCCCGCTCACGCTGATCGCTGCGGTGAGATCGAGCGCATCATAGGACAGCTTGCGAGTTTTCGGTGCCTCAATCAGAATGCGGCGGAGCGATAGATCAGTTCAGCGCCAAT
This sequence comes from Phycisphaerae bacterium, assembly GCA_046155505.1. GTDB lineage: Bacteria > Planctomycetota > Phycisphaerae > UBA1845 > Fen-1342 > JBJXFK01. The sequence continues at coordinate 18,938 of JBJXFK010000274.1, read as the reverse complement.
ACTCGCGACACGGACCACGAACTTGAACAACCGGACATCACTCGTTCCGGGCGCGATTATTCGCGGCCCCCTGATTCCGGAGCCGATCGAGTTGAGCGCCGTCGTAGACATGGCGTCCGCAATCCGGTTGATCGGCCGAGGCATACAGTCGAGCCGCTTTTTTGATCCCGTGATTACGCTCGAGCAACTTGAGCAACTCTCCATAGCGCCACCGGTTGGGCCGTTCGACGGAGACGCTCGACTCTTCCGGCTGGGAGTCGAAGCGCAGCGTCTTGGGTTGGCGTTTGAGTACGATCCATACTTTTCGCTCTCTATCGCGCGGGTCGATCCGCTTCCGCACCAGCTGGAGGCCGTCTACGACTACTTCATGCGGTTACCGCGCATCCGGTTCCTCCTCGCGGATGATCCCGGTGCCGGCAAGACCATCATGGCCGGCTTGCTGCTGAAGGAGATGAAAGCCCGCGGACTCGTCAAGCGAACGCTCATCGTCACTCCCGCCAACCTGAGCTTTCAGTGGCAGCGGGAGATGCGGGACAAGTTTCGCGAGTCGTTCAAGATCGTGCGAAGCACCGAGTTGCGGTCGAACTATGGCGTCAATCCCTGGCAGGAGATGGATCAGGCGATCACTTCCGTTTCGTGGGTTTCGCGCATCGACGATGCACGCGAGAGCCTGTTCCGATCACGCTGGGATCTCGTGATCGTCGATGAGGCGCACAAAATGAGTGCGTACGCGGAAGATCGAAAGACGCTCGCGTATCGCCTCGGCGAGGCGCTCTCGTCGATGACCGACCATTACCTGCTCATGACCGCCACGCCCCACAAGGGCGACCCCGAGAACTTCCGCCGCTTTCTGGCGCTGCTCGATCCCGACGTCTACGGAAGCGTCCAAAGCCTTGAAGAAGCGACTCGTCAGAACGAAGCCCCGTTCTACCTGCGGCGCACAAAAGAGGCGCTCGTCACGTTTCCCCATCCCGAGACGGGCGAGGTCAAGAAGCTATTCACCAAGCGTGAAGTGCGCACGGCCGCGTTCGAACTCGATGGCGATGAACTCGAGTTTTACGAACAGCTCACCCGATACGTCGAAGATCAGTCGATTCAAGCGGCAGCAGAAAACGCGACTCGTGGCCGAGCCGTCGGTTTTACGATGGCCATGTTGCAGCGCCGTATGGCTTCGACGGTACATGCTGTCCGAAAGACGCTGGAACGCATGCGCGACAAGCGCCAGAAAATCCTCGACGATCCCGAGGCATTCCGCCGCGCCCAGATCGAAAAGCAGCTACCCGATGATTTCGACGATCTTCCGGAAGAAGAACGAGAAGAACTGATTGCGGAACTGGAAGACGCCGTCGCGTCGCTCGATCCGGCGGCACTGCGCTCGGAGATTGCTCGACTCGGCGCGCTCATCGACCACGCCCGAAACCTCGAACGACGCGAAGTCGAGTCAAAGCTCACAAAACTCCGCGCCGTCCTCACCGAACTCAACATCTTCCGCGACCGCGACACGAAGCTCATCGTGTTCACCGAGCACAAGGACTCGCTCGATTTCCTCGCCGGCGATGGTAAAGACGGTCGGCCGCTTGGAAAGCTGATCGAATGGGGACTGACCGTCGCGCAGATTCACGGCGGGATGAAGATCGGCGATCGCGACACCCCCGGTACCCGCATCTATGCCGAGCGCGACTTTCGCGAGGCCGCACAAGTACTCGTCGCAACCGAAGCCGCCGGCGAAGGCATCAACCTGCAATTCTGCTGGACGATGGTCAACTACGACATCCCCTGGAACCCCATCCGGCTCGAACAACGCGTCGGTCGCATCCACCGCTATGGGCAGGAGCGCAATTGCACGGTCGTGAACTTCGTAGCCGTCAACACGCGTGAAGGCCGCGTCCTTCAAAAACTGCTCGACCGCCTGAAGGAAATCCGCCGCGAGCTTGGCACTGATCAGGTATTCGATGTGGTCGGCGAGATTTTCCCATCCAATCTGCTGGATCGCTTGTTTCGCGAGTTGTATCTGCGGCGCACCGACCTGCCAAGCGTCGAAGAGCGCATCGTTCGCGAAGTGGACGCGCAGAAGTTCCGCCAGATCACCGATTCCGCGCTCGAAGGACTCGCACGCCGCGAGCTGAATCTCTCGCATATCGTTGCCAAGTCCATCGAGGCACGCGAACGCCGCCTCGTTCCCGAGGTCATCGAGCAGTTCTTCGGCGAAGCCGCCCCGGTCGCCGGAATGGTGCCAAAGCCGATCTCCAAAGCGGGCCACACCTACCGCGTCGGTAAGACGAGCCGGCTGCTGCTCACGATCGGCGATCGGCTGGAGCCGCGCTTTGGAAAGCTGGGTCGCGAATACGGCAAGATCGCGTTCGACAAGCAGGAATTGAAGGACGACCCGACCTTGGAATGGGTGACGCCGGGGCATCCGCTGTTCGAGGCGGTCCGCGACTACACCGCCGGCATCGCCGATGACCACCTGCGGCGCGGCGCGGTGTTTTTCGACCTGCACCGAACCGAGCCAAGCGTGCTGGAATTGTTCGGTGCATCAATCAAGGACGGACGCGGACAGACACTGCATCGCCAACTCTACGTCGTCGAGACCCGATCCGGCGGGCATCGTACGCTCCGCGCCCCCACCGTCTTCCTCGACATCTCTCCCGCGCCAATCGGCACGACGGTCCCCACCGGCGATCCGGACATGCATGATCGAGCCGCGGCGGAGCGATTCTTGCTCGAGCAGCGGCTCGCCGCGTGGCGTGATGAAATCGTCGCCGATCGTCAGAAGCAACTGTCGATGGTCGCGCGGCACGTCGAGATCAGCCTGAACGCCTTGCTCGATCGGCAACAGCGGCAATTCGCCGATTATCACGAACGCCGCGCGGCCGACCCGACAGTGCCGGGGATCGACGGGCTAATCGCGCAGGCCGAGCAGCATCTCGACGAACTGAACAATCGGCTGGACAATCGCCGACGCGAGTTGGAGATGGAGGGGCATTGCACGATCGCCGACCTGACACACATGGGTCGGGCGTGGGTGCTACCGCATCCGCAGCGCGATGCGCCCGATCTGGCCCCGATGGTGCAGAATGCGGAGATTGAGCGGATCGCGATCCGGATCGCGACTGAGCACGAGGAGGCGCGGGGCTGCATTGTCGAAAGCGTGGAATCGCAGAATCGCGGGTTTGACCTGATCTCGCGCCGGCCGCACCCGGAAGACCCGAAGACGGCGGTTGAGGTGAGGTTCATTGAGGTCAAGGGGCGGGCTGGCGTTGGCGAGATCGCGGTGACAAGTAATGAGTATCGGGCGGCGGAGCGCTTGAAAAACGACTACTGGTTGTATGTCGTGTTCGACTGTGCGACGCAGCCCAGACTGCATCTGGTCCAGAATCCGGCGCGGCTGGGATGGCAGCCGATTACGAAAGTCGAGCACTATTCGGTCGGCCCCGCGATAATTCTTGCCGAAAGCGAACCTCACTCATAAGGGGCGAGCATCATGTCCTCGACACGCAAGAGGCTCCTCGTATCGCTTGCGGCGACGATTGCCGGCTATCGAAAGGGCATTCCACCGCGGACGCCGGAGCTTATCGACGCTTGGCTACAGCAGTTCCCTGACGAGACCCGGGAGCCCCTCCTCGATGCGCTGAACCACGTGTTCCACAAGACCTACATTTCGAAGGATGCCTTCATCGCGTTTCTAACGGGACTGGTGTCAAGCGACAAACTCGCGCCCGGTAGGCAGCCAAAGTCATACTGGAAAACTGTCAACTTCCTCAACATTCAGCGCGGCGGTAGGAGCCAGCTGGAGATTCTCGCGCTGTTCGACGAATTGATGGCGCGAACGCATGGCTTAGGTGTGTCGGACACCGGGAGCAAAGACGGTGACTTCGTCTACCTCGACGACTGCATCGGAACGGGTAGCCGAGTGCGTACCGATCTCTGCGCTTGGCTCGAAGGCGCGGCACCGGTCGATTCGACCGTGCACATCATCACGCCGGTACTATACGCTGGCTCGTATTGGATCGACGAGCGGATCACCGAGACCGCGACCGTCAACGGAAAGAAAATCAACTTGAAGAAGTGGCGTCTGGACGCGTTTCACATGGAGAATCGGCGAGCCTACCGGAATTCCTCAGATGTGCTTTGGCCCACGGAACTACCGCCCGACCCAGATGTTGGAGCCTACACCAAGAGTCTCGAGGCGGCCGGCTATCCGCCGGTGCTTCGAACGCCGGGCAATGCAGGCACATCGGGGATCTACAAGGATGACGCGCAGAAGATTCTGTTGGAGCAGGCATTCTTGGTGCGTGGCTGCGAGATTCGCCGCGAGTGCACCAATCTCCGTGAAACGGCAAGGCCCCTCGGGTACCAGAAACTCGAAGCTCTAGGATTCGGGTCGATGTTTGTGACGTACCGAAACTGTCCAAACAACTGCCCATTGGCGCTTTGGGTCCAGCAGGAAGACTATCCCGCGTTGTTCCCGCGAAAAACGAATACGCAGTCTGCTGTTCAAGGTCGGCCGGAGGGCCGCTGATGGTCACGGATCGCAGACAGTTCAGGACTTACCCGGTAGAACACTGCGTTGCGTTTCGCGGCACGAAGGAGCGATACGGTGGACTGTCGAACATGGCGGGTGGCTTCCCGCTGCGCGTGAACGGCATCGTGATCCTCAGCGCCGAGGCCCTGTATCAAGCGTGCCGCTTCCCCCATCGGCCGGAAATCCAGCAGAAGATCATCGAGCAGAAGAGCCCAATGACCGCCAAGATGGTCAGCAAACCCCATCGCGGCGACACGCGCACGGACTGGGACGCAATCCGCATTCGCGTTATGCGCTGGGTACTGCGCGTCAAGTTGGCCCAACACTGGTCCGCCTTCGGCGATCTGCTGCTGGCGACGGACGACCAGAACATAGTCGAGGATTCTCGCCGCGATGATTTCTGGGGGGCAGTCCGCGAGAACGGTACGCTGGTCGGCATGAATGTGCTTGGCCGGTTGCTGATGGAGTTGCGGCAGGAACTCCGGGGATCGGAGCGCGAATCGCTGCGTATCGTCGCACCGCCGGACATTCCGGAGTTCTTTCTGCTGGGACAAGCAGTCGGTTTGGTCGGCGCCGAAAGCCTGAACGGTGTCGCTGCCGACCCGGACAGCATTGCCAAGCCGAACACGCTTTGGGCGATTGCGACGCACGAACCGCCGCCTTCCGAATCGCCGAAACGCAACGGCACCGGGCCAACGCTCGCTCGGACGACTAGACCCCAGCCACGCGAAGGCAACATGACGCACTATCCCCGCCGCCTCATCGAAGTCGACCTCCCTATCGCCCGCATCTCCGCCCACGCTCGGCGGGAGAAGTCGATTCGGCACGGCCATATCTCCACGCTCCACATCTGGTGGGCGCGGCGGCCGCTTGCGGCTTGTCGGGCGGTGATTTGCGCGGCGCTTTGGCCCGATCCTGAAGACCTCACGAGATTCGCAGCGAATGCCACGGACGCCACGGAAGCCCCCGACACCGTCGGACGCGGCGGTCCCACGCTCCGCCCTGCCCGCTTCCTCGACGAAGCCCGAGCGCAAATGACTGAATGGGCCACGCGGCACTATTCGAAGGTGAGCGCCGAATCGCACTCGCGTCTCATGGCAATCAGCAAAAACCCCGCCGTGCTCGACGACCCGGTCGAACTCCGCCGCGTGCTGCTCGACTTCATCGCCGACTTCGCCGACTGGGACCACTCCACCGAAAAGGACTACCTCGCCACCGCCCGCGCGCTCACGCAGGCCGCGCACGAAGCCCTCGGCGGAGAGCCGGGGACGCGGCCGCTGGTCGTCGATCCCTTCGCCGGCGGCGGAAGCATTCCGCTCGAAGCGTTGCGGGTCGGGGCCGACGCGTTCGCCAGCGACCTGAACCCGATCCCCGTCCTGCTCAACAAGGTCGTGCTGGAGTACATCCCGAAATACGGCAACGCCGAAGTCACGATGCCGAACGCCGAAGGCAAGCCGCAGACCTTCCACGGTCTGGCCGACGCCGTGCGTTACTGGGGCGGGTGGATCAAAGAGCAGGCGGAGCGGGAGCTGGCCGCGTTCTATCCGCCGGACCCGCCCGACAAGAAGAACGACATCCCCGCCGCCACGCCCATCGCCTACCTCTGGGCGCGGACGATCCTGTCCGAGGCCCCCGGCCAGGGCGACATCCCGGTCGAGGTGCCGCTGATGCGGTCGCTCTGGCTGGCGAAGAAGGCCGGCCGCCGGCGGGCGCTCCGCTGGGTGCGCGACGACAAGGGCCGCGTGAAGATGCAGACGGTCGAGGTCACGTACTGCATCGACGGCAGGCCGACGCCCACGCAGGTCAAGCGCCCGTTGCTGGAGATCTTCGAGCCGAAGAAGGACAGCGAGGTCGAGGGCGGCACGGTGGCCCGCGGCAGCGCCACCTGCCCGGTCACGGGCTTCACGACCAAGGTCGAATCCGTCCGGGCGCAGCTCAAGAAGCGCCGCGGCGGCGCGGCCGATGCGCGGCTGTTCTGCATCGTGACGACGCGCGCGGATGAGCAGGGCCGGTTCTACCGGCTGCCGACGAAGGCGGACCAGGCGGCGTTCGACGCGGCGGCGGCGGAACTGGCGCGGCGGATGGAGCACGAAGGCGGCGCGGGAACGCAACGTTCGCAAGTGTTGACGCGGTATGGCGGCGGGACGGTGCAGAGCGGGATGAGTATGTCGTGCACGCTGAGCATCGTTCCGGACGAGCCGACACCGCTCGGGGGCGGGCGCGGCGCGGGACGGGCGTTTTCGCAGCGTAATTACGGCATGGACTTCTTCGCCGACCTCTTCACGCCCCGGCAACTGCTGGCGATGACGACGCTGGCGCGATTGGTGCGCGAGGCCGGGGCGCGGATGGCCGGGCGGGGCGCAGAATCCGCCGGTTCCGCGGGCGAAACCTTCGCGGCGCAGGGCAGAAGCGCGGCGGCGCAGCCCAGTTTCTCCGCGCCGCAGGGACGCGGCGCGTCGGCGCATGGACGCGGCGCCTCGGCGCATGGACCGAGCAGCGCGCCGCATGGACGCGGGGACGCGCCGCATGGACGGAGCGAGGCGGCGCATGGACACGGCGCGGAGTTTCATGGACGTAAATCGGTGGCGCATGGCTCGGAAAAGGCGGTCGCGACCTCCGCCGACGCGCAGAATGTGCCGAGCGAGTTCGCGGATGCGGTGCAGACGTGCTTGGCAATGGCGATGAGTCGGCAGGCGGATTACATCACCTCATTGACAATATGGGCAAACGGCGGCGAGTTCATAGCTCACACTTTTGGAAGGCAGGCGCTGCCAGTCGTTTGGGAGTTTCCCGAAGTTCAGCCGTTTTCAGACGGATCCGGCAACTTCGACGGCGCACTCGGGTGGGTTGCGCGCGTGATCGAAGCAAACTCCTACGGTGGCGATCCCGGACATGTTCAGCGTGCTTCGGCCACTGCTCACCCGCTCCCCGATGATGCCGCAGCAGCGCTCTTCACCGACCCGCCATACTACGACGCCGTCCCGTACTCTGACCTTTCCGACTTCTTCTATGTCTGGCTGAAGCGCACGCTTCCCCCCAGCTTTCAAACTGCATTCGCGGACACGCTCACGCCTAAGGCTGAGGAGTGCATCGTTGACGATGCTAAGGGGAAAGACGGGGCATTCTTCGAGAAGTGCATGACGCAAGCGATGGTCGAGGGTCGCCGCGTTACGCGGCCCGACGGCGTCGGGGTAGTCGTTTTCGCACACAAGTCCACTGCCGGATGGGAAACGCAGCTCGCGGCCATGATCGAAGCCGGATGGATCATCACCGGCTCGTGGCCAATCGACACGGAGCGTCCCGGACGGCTGCGCGCGCAGGACTCGGCCGCGCTGGCGTCGAGCGTTCACATCGTGATGCGCCCGCGCGAGCACGCCGGCGGCGAAGTTCGCCAGGATGATGTCGGCGACTGGCGCGACGTGCTGGCCGAGCTGCCGCGGCGGATGCACGAGTGGATGCCGCGGCTGGCGGCCGAGGGCGTGGTCGGGGCGGATGCGATCTTCGCCTGCCTCGGGCCGGCGCTGGAGGTCTTCTCGCGCTACGCGCGGGTCGAGAAGGCCAGCGGCGAGGTCGTCACGCTGGGCGAGTACCTGGAGCAGGTCTGGGCGGCGGTGTCGAAGGAGGCCCTGTCGCTGCTGTTCAAGGACGCCGACGCCGCCGGGCTGGAGCCGGATGCGCGGCTGACGGCGATGTGGCTGTGGACGCTGGGAGGCGGAAAGCCGCAATCCAACGGCAAGGGCGATCAGGCGGAAGGGGAAGGAGAGGACGCAGACGACGACGATGAGGATGGCGGCGGGAAGAAGGCGGCGGCGGCCGGCGGGTTCGTGCTGGAGTTCGATGCGGCGCGGAAGATCGCCCAGGGGCTGGGGGCGCATCTGGAGAAGCTGCCGACGGTCGTCGAGGTGAAGGGCGACAAGGCCCGGCTGCTGTCGGTTGCGGAGCGGACGAAGCATCTGTTCGGCAAGGACGCCGAAGCGGGGTCGGCGAAGGGCAAGCCGAAGCGGTCGAAGGCCAAGCAGGGAAGCCTGTTTGAGGAACTCGACGCGGCGGAGGCGAGCAGCGCCGTGAAATGGGGAGTCAGCGGCCCAACCGCCGGCTCGACTGTGTTGGATCGGGTGCATCAGGCGATGATCCTCTTCGCAGCGGGCCGCGGCGAGGCGCTGCGGCGGTTTCTGGTGGATGATGGGGCTGGGAAAGCGGCGACATTCTGGAAGCTGGCGCAGTCGCTGTCGGCGCTGTACCCGGCGGGGACGGAAGAGAAACGCTGGGTGGATGGGGTGTTGGGAAGGAAGAAGGGGTTGGGACTGTGATCACACCGCCAACACTACCACCGTCGCCGGCGAATTCGGAAGTAGCCGGCGCGCCCTTGTTACCGCCGATCCCGCGGGTTGTGATCTACTGCGATGAGAGTTGTCATGACCTCACTGCTCATCATGCATGGATGGCAATCGGCGGTTTGCGTATGTCCCGCGACCGCAAGCCTGAACTGGCGAGGGAACTTCGCAAGCTCTGTGAGGCTCGCGGACTGCGCGGGGAGATCAAGTGGAAGAAGGTCAGTGCATCGTGCTTGGAGGGGTATAAGTCGTTCGTGGACTTCTTCTTCGCCCACGCCGAACTTCGCTTTCGAGCGATCATCGTCGAGCAGGCCAAGATCAAGATGGAGCGCCACGGTCGTGATCGTGAACTCTGCTTTTACAAGTTCTATTACGAGATGCTGGAGAAGTGGATAGAGCCCCCGGCTGACTACCTGATCCTCCTGGATCAGAAGCAGAACCGTGATGCCGATCGATTCTCAACACTTCGAACGTACCTGGCGCGGCGGGTTCGCGGGACATCCTGGATCGCGGATCTCACAGTCATCAATTCTCACGAATCAAGGCTGGCACAACTTTGCGATCTTCTGACGGGGGCAGTCGCTGCGGCCTACAACGGAACGAAAGAAGGAGGCCCAAAGCAAGCCCTCGCCGCGTATGTCGCAGCGAAGGCGGGCTTCTCAACTCTTCGAACCAGCACAGCGCTAACAGCTCAAAAATTCAACCTCTTCCGAATTGAGTTGGGGTGATCGGTTGCATCCTACATTGGCCGCGCTCCTGGTCGATCTTGGCGCGTACTCGGACGAGGAAGCGGACGAGTACACGTTCGAGCAGTATCGTCGGCTGTATCTGGATCGATCGACTCAGCGTGGTCTGATTGGAATTCGCAAGGCACATGATGGAAGTGACGTGTACTTCGCCGAGAGCCGGTACGAGCACGCGTTCGGGACACCGAGCGAAAAGACAAGTCGCCGGTATGCGAAAGACATGTTTGATCGCGCACGCGGCGAACGCGTTGCGTGGATTGGGCCGGTGATCGCCGGGAACATCCTGGGAGTGGAGTGTTGGTCCGTGCCGCCGAAGAACGGTCGTCGGGATATTCGAGGCAGGCAACCAAACCGGCTCTATTTGTTCGACGCCGAATGTTATGTGGTCTGGCTGGAGCCACGAAGAGATGGCGGCTATTGGTTTGCGACGGCGTACGTTGCGGGATTCGGCGACCTACGACGTTATCGGCGAAGCGGCCGATTGGTGTGGGCGCAGAAAAATACCCCGTGATTAATCGGCTCACGGGGTCAGAGGCCAAGTCCTAAGCCATAAGGCTAGGGCCAACTGCTCCTCGCGGAGCATCAAACAAAGTATACGACACATTTCGGGTGGTGATCGAGAAAAAATCGGGGATCGCACTTAGGTCGTTCCGGGAGCGGACTTTACGGATCAAACGTTTTCTGTGCGAGGTGGAGCCCGCGATGGCTGTGTACACCGGCGAGTGGGCGGAAGCGTTCTTAAGGGAGCTTTCGCTGCGTGAGGCAAACGAACCGCTCCGCGCTGCGGCAGTGAACGGCAACTTCGCGGATTGGACCCGGTTGCTTACTGCGGCGGTCGTGCGGTCGTGCGAATCGCTCGGCTGGTCGCCGGCGGCGAAGGGGCATCGCTCGACGCGACTGCCGCAGGCGGGCCAGGAATACCTGGGGATCGATGTAATGGCTTTCGGGCCGGCGGACGAAGCGAATGCGCCTCGCTGGCCGCTGCCGCTGGCGGTCTTCGAACTTGAGAATCAGAAAGAGCGCGCGGGATACTCGCTGTGGAAGGTGATTTGCGTTCGGGCGTCGCTGCGCGTCGTGTTCGCCTATCGCAACGACTGGGCGCAGGTGCGTGAGCTTGTCCGCGAGTTAGCCGCTGACGTGCTGGGTGGGCTGAGCGTGTCGGAACGGCTGGCGTTTGGCGGCGACTTGTTGATCGTGACGGGAAGCCGCGGCGAGGGCGAAACTTTTCCGTACGGGTTTTTCAAGATTTGGCGATACAACGCGAACACGGCGAGTTTTGAGAAGTATCCGGGCTGGGGGTAGGCTGAGCGCAATCCGAACGTCAATGATCGTCGAGGTGCGATATGGCAAAGCTGAAGCCGTGGTATCACGCAGTAACGCCGCGCGAAGATCTGCGCGAGAACCGCTCGCTCGATGCTTCGGAATTCGCCGTGAATCTCGAACACATCCGGACGAACCGAGAAAACCTCTCGGTCGACTATAAGAATCCCGCGCGGTTCTTCGACCGGACTTATTTGACGAAGTCATTGCTGGATTTGAGCGCGCAGGCCCTCCGACGACTGTCGGGAATCACTTTGGAGACGTCGGCCGTTTTCAACATGGCGACGCAGTTCGGCGGCGGGAAGACGCACTCGCTCGCAACACTATTTCACTTGGCACGCGGCGGCGAGACCGCCCGCGCGTGGAAGGGCGTTGACGCCGTGCTGGCCAAGGCCGGTGTGTCGACGGTGCCAAGCGCCAGCGTTGCCGTATTCGTGGGGCTCGAGTTCGATGTATTGGCCGGGCGCGGCGAAGACGGTGAGCCGATTCGCAAGACACCGTGGGGCGAGATCGCGTGGCAACTTGGCGGAGCGGAGGCTTACCGCGTGGTCGCGGAGCATGATGCCCGAGGAGTTGCGCCGGGCGGCGATGTGATTCGCAAGTTTCTGCCCGATGGACCGACGCTGATCTTGATGGACGAATTGTTGAACTACATGAGCCGGTGGCGCAAGCTCGGGGCAGGCGCGGGGTTGTTCGACTTTCTGCAGAATCTGACGGAGGAGGCGCGCGCTCGGGACAACGTCGTGCTGTGTGTTTCGGTTCCGGCCTCAGAACTGGAGATGAACCCCGAAGACCAGCGCGACTACGACTCCATTAAGAAACTGCTTGATCGCGTCGGCAAAGCGATCATGATGTCTGCAGAGACGGAGACGGCGGAGATCATTCGTAGGCGCTTGTTCGAATGGGGCGGGTTACCCGATGACGGCAGGAAGGCCGCATTGGAGTACGCGGATTGGGCCATCGAAAACTCGCCTTCACTGACCGGGCTGGATGCGAGTAACGCTCGCGAGATGTTCCTCGCTGCGTATCCGTTTCACCCCGCGGTGCTGTCGGTTTTCGAACGGAAGTGGCAGTCGCTGCCGCGTTTTCAACGCACGCGCGGCATCTTGCGATTGCTCGCGCTTTGGGTGCAGCGAGCGTATCAGGAAGAGCATCGGCGGGGCGGTGGGAAGGGCGACGCGGTCATCACCCTTGGCTCGGCACCGATCGAAGACCCAACGTTTCGTTCGGCGATGTTTGAGCAACTCGGTTCAACCGAGCTTGAAATCTCGGTGACGACGGATATCGCGGGCAAATCGGACGCGTGGGCGATGCGACTGGATCGTGATGCCGCCGACGCGATCAAAAAAGACCGGCTTCACCAGAAGGTGGCGACGACGATCCTGTTCGAGTCGAACGGTGGACAAACCAATCGGTTGACCGCATCGCTTCCCGAGATTCGCGCGGCCGTCGGGGCCCCCGACGTCAATCTGACTGACATTGAGCACGTGTTAGAGCAGCTTACTTCGTCGTGCTACTACCTCTCACAGGATGGCAATCAATACAAGTTTGGCTTGACGCCAAATCTCAACAAGATACTGACCGACCGGCGTGCGGCGATCGCGAAACCGATGATTGAGCAGCGGGTGAAGAAAGAGCTGGAGAACCACTTCAAGCTTGGACCGCCGATTAGCGAAGTCGAGCGGGTGCATAGTCCGTCCAAGCCGGGTGATGTTCCCGAGCGTGCCATTCTGACGTTCGTCCTGATGGGAATTGATCAGCCCGCCGAAAGTCCCGCGACGGTGGCGTTCATGGAGAAGATTGTTCGGGAAGTGGGCACGAAAGACCGGACTATGAAATCGGCGCTGTTCTTCGTTGCGCCGGAGAATCCCGGGGCGATCTCGGCGGCAGCGCGCGACCTGTTGGCGTGGGAAGAAATCGAGGATGACGACGACACGAAGCGGCGGCTCGACGAATCCCAGCGCCGGCACCTGATCCTCGGCCTTGGGCGGGCGCGCAGTGAGTTGAAGGAATCGATCTGGCGGGCGTATCGGCATCTGTTTTTTCTCGGCAAGGACAATACGCTGCGGACGATGGACCTTGGGCAACTCAACTCCAGCTCCGCGGGAAATACTGGAGGTGCGATCCAACACTTCCTCGATCGACTGACGCGCGATGACGAAATAGTGGACGCGCTCGGCTCGACGCGTTTGTTGAAAGGCTGGCCGGCGGGGGTGAAAAGTTGGTCGACCAAATCCGTTCGAGAGGCATGCTACTCTTCGCCGTACTATCCTCGATTGCGGAGGGCGGAATCAATCAAACGAACGATCGCAGACGGCGTCACGCAGCACTTGTTCGGGTACGCGCGCGATGACGGACGTGGCTGGTTGATCTTGGAGCGGTTTCAGGCGGCGATGGCCGAGCACGAGGTGGAGATCTCGGATGACTTCTACCTGTTGAAAGCCGAGGAAGCTCAACGATTGAAAGAGCCGCCCCGGATCGTCGAGCTTCGGGTTCTGCCAGGCTCTGTCGCCCTCGCCGTCATGCAGAAAGCGAGTCTGACGGCGGAAGGCGTCGACCAGTATGGCCAAACGATGGCGATTGAGCGCGTGGAATGGGAGGCGTCGGGCGGAACGATTGACGGTGCGGGTTTGTTCTCAGCGGGATCGGAACCGGGGGCGTTTTGGATCCGTGCACGCGCTCACGGCGTGACCGCGACCGTTGCCGTCCAGTTGAGCGGCGTCGGCGATCCCGGGCCAAGTGGCGACCTGCGGGCACGAGGGCCGCAGTCGACTACGGGTGTGATGACGTGGAGCGGCGTAGTGCCACCCCAGAAGTGGATGAACTTCTACACGAAGGTTGTGAGTCGGCACGTTGCGAACCCCGGATTGAAGATGACGGTGCGGATAGATGTTCCGCTTCAGGCCGACGAATTGGCAGCTCGCAAGCAAGAGTTAAATGCCAACCTACGAGAACTAGGCTTGGATGCAGACTGAGGTTGCGGCATCCGCCATGCCGGAGACTGCCTTGGACCCGGCCATCGAAATGCCGGCATTTGGGTCAGGCGGATCACCGCGTGCGGCGCGGACGTGTTGTGAGACGGTCTCGCGATCGACGCCAAGTTCTGTCGCGATGCGACGATACGACCAGCCAAGGCGGGCCAGGGCAAGAATGGAATGATGGTCTGCCACCCAAAACGATTCGCCATGCGGTTCGTCCAGCCGAAAGGTCGGCAAACCTACGCTGCGAACCGCGGTCTCCTCAAAATGGCCGGGTTTGAAGTGATAATCAGTGGCGGGGTTTTAGTGATAACTGACAGAGTGTACGGCGCGTCGATCGTGCGTCAATGAGATCTCGTATGACTTTACACACCTCACCAGACTTCCCGGTAGCATTTTTGCGTCCATGCTTGAGCGGTTGTTACGTAGATGCAGTCACTTTCGGAGCCTTATTCGGAGTGTGTTGCGATGGACAATTATCCTGCTGTGAAAACACCCCTGCGGGAACTGATCGCGTCGCCCGCCGCGACGATGCAGGATCTGATTGTCGCAGCATACGAGCCGCTCGTGCGCCACGCTCGATCTCTCGTTGGCGGACGGCGCGGCACAGCGGACGCGTTGTCGCTGGTTCATCGAGTGATTCTCGATATGTTTGATGCAGAACGACCTTTGTTAGAGCGGGCTCAGTTTGAAAATGACGGCGTGTTTTTCGCGTATATGGCGAAAGCGCTTCGCCACAAGCTGATCGATCTCGCTCGCGAACGGCGAACCGCCAAACGTGGTGGCGGCGCGGTCGTCAGTCTGTCCGGCCATGACATACCTGACTCGCTCTGCACGATCGACTACGTCGATTTGCACGAAATCCTTGAGCAGCTCGAGGCCGCATCGCCGCGGCATTGGCAGGTTTGCGAGCTGAAGTTCTTTTGCGGCATGACCAATGTGGCCACCGCCGAAGCTCTGGCGGTGAGCGTTAGCGAAGTTGAACGGCAGTGGCGATTCGCCCGTTCATTCATTGAGCGTCGACTGGAGTAACCCCAATGAAACCTGAGTCGTTTCGAGCCGCTGACGAATTGTTCGGCCGCCTTATTGTGCTTCCGCCTGATGAGCACGAACGTGTCATAATGACAGAGTGCGTGGATCGGCCGGAGGTCGCATCGCTCGTTCGCGACTTGCTTCGCCGAGAGCTTTCCCGACCGAATGAATCGGAAACTTCCACCTTATTGTGGCCCACCGTTCATACGAAAGAGGCTGCATCAACCGTCGGCTTACGAATCGGCGAGTATCGAATCATTGAGCAAATAGGCGAAGGCGGCATGGGAACCGTCTACAAGGCGGAGCATGTCGCCACTCGCCAACTTGTCGCTCTGAAGCTCATTCGCGCGTCGCTCGCCGGCCCCTCTTATCTGCCACGATTTGCGCTTGAGCGAGAGATTCTGGCGCAGCTTCAGCACGAGGGCATCGCCCGAATGCTATACGCAGGCACGTCCGACTCGCCATCCGGACCGATCCCGTACCTAGTAATGGAGTTCGTTGAGGGTACAAGCGTTATCGACTACGCAAACGCGCGTCACCTCAACGTGCGAGAGCGCGTCCAACTCATGGCACGGATTGCAGACGCGGTGCACTACGCACATCAGCGCACGATCATTCATCGCGATCTGAAGCCGGCCAATATCATGATCTCGATGGACGGTACGCCAAAAGTCCTCGACTTCGGCGTCGCGCGAATTCTGAGCCGCGATCAGCGCGTCACGCAGGTCAACACCGGCATCGGCCATTTGATCGGAACATTAGCATACATGTCGCCGGAGCAGGCCGGCGGTGATGTGAACAGCGTCGACACGCTGAGCGATGTGTACGCGCTCGGCGTGATCTTGTTCGAGCTGCTGACCGGCCAGTTGCCCTACCACGTTGATAGCAAGTCGTTACCCGAGGCACTTCGCATCATCCGCGAAGAAGAACCAAGCAAACTCAGCCGAGTCAGTCGCGGGCTTCGGGGCGACCTTGACATAATTGTCGGCAAGGCACTCGCGAAGGAGAGAAGCAAGCGCTATGCATCGGCCGACGCATTCGCGGCGGACCTTCGACGATATCTGAACAACGAGCCGATTTCGGCACGCCCGTTGAGTTTTGCATACGCCTGGGGCAAGTACGCCCGTCGAAACCGAACGACGGTATCTGCAATCGCATCCATCTTCTTGATCAGCATTACAGCGGCGATTGTCAGTTTCGGTCAAATGCGTCGTGCCGAAGTCGAGCGCGAACGCGCAGAGAGTGAGTCGCGATTGGCGCGCGAGTTGCAAGTGGCAGAAGCCGTTGCTCGAGAAGACGCTGTCCGCGCTCTTGACCGCGCGCTCCTCGCCGAGACGACGGAAAAGGAGCGCGCCGAGCAGTTGGCACAGGTCGTAGAGCTGCAAACACGAATTCTCGGCCAAATCGACGTCGAGTCGCTTGGAAACCGCATTCGTAGCGAACTGATGGGCCGCGCCGCCTCCACGCCGGATGATTCGGTCGCCGCAGCGCCCGTGCCGCCAGGAAGTGCGGAGTTTGTTGAGCAATCGCTCGCTCGGGTGAACATGACCGACCTTGCGCGCTCGGTGATCGCCGGCTCCATTGTGCAGTCCAGCGAGAAGGCGATTGCCGACCTCGCCGATCAAGCTATTCGCGGAAAACTGTACTTCCAACTCGCCAGCGCGCTGCGACAGATCGGCGAGTTGAAAGACGCCCTGCGCTTGTATGAGTCGGCAATGGAGCTGCTTTGCGGGTTTGCGCCAGAGTCTGATCCATACTTTCTGGGCACCGTGCACCTGATCGGGTCCGCCAAGGCGGCCCTTGGCGACTCCGAAGGCGCTCGCAGGCAGTACACGCAAGTTCTCGAGCTATGCGCCTCCCTCGGGCTTTCGGAAACCGGGCTGGCGGCCGACGTGCTGCACGATCTGTCGGAGTTGCAGCGCGCACGCGGCGAACTTGCTGATGCCGAGAAGTCCATTCGCACGGCGATCGGCATCAGGGAACGAGTGGGTGATCCAAGAGGCGATCGGATGATGGTGTACCAGCGAGCGCTCGCCTCAATTCTGTTGAGCGGTCCGCACTTCCTTGAAGGCGAAGCGCTGCAACGCGAGCTCCTGGAAGACTACGAGTACTCCGGCAAGCCGCACACGCGCGAGTCGCTCACCGTAATGACTAATCTGATCAGCGGAGAACTTCGCCAAGGGAATCGCGCCGCCGCCGAAGACTACGCACGTCGCGCGGCCGACGGTTTCGCGCGTCTGCTCGGAGAGGAACACTCGCTCTCGTTGACGGCCCGTAACAACGTCGCAGCGGTGTTGCAGGTATCGGGGCGCTCCGACGAAGCGCTTCAAATTTTCCGCGAGGTCTACGATCGGACGGCTCGGCAGCTCGGCCGATACCACGCCGACACATTGCGGTCTGCGGCAAACGTGGGCTTCGTGCTGATGCAAATGGGCAAGTCGGGTGAGGCGGAACCGATCCTCCGTCAAAACTTCGAGGACTACGTCGCTGTGGTTGGCGAGATGCACTCGGATGCTCTCTCGGCCCGATTCGCACTGGGTGAAGTGCTGCGCCGAAATGCGCAACTCGCCGAAGCGGAGTTCCACGCCCGGGCCGCGCTGTACGGGCGGAGCGTCACGCTCGGCGACTGTTTCCCGCTGACGGTGCGCTCGATGATGAGTGTTGCGTCGATACTCGCCGGCCAACGTCGCTTCGTCGAGGGCGAGGCCCTTTTTCTGCAGGCTTATGAGGCGCGAGTCGCCCCAGAATACTCGGCGCGGTTCCTGACCGATGTCATGACCAGCATTGCGGCGTTTTATGACTCGTGGGACGTGATCGAGCCTGACGGCGGACATGATATTACTGCCGAATCCTGGCGAGCCATGCTTGCGCCAAATGCGGCATCGCGATAGCCGGATTGTCGCCGGCAAATAAGTCGAACAAATTTGAAGGTTACCTCAGCCGGATTCCGCTCACTGGGCAGCAAGCGGCAATTTCGCCGTTTGCGTAAACAAAACCGAGCGTGAAGACGCTCAACCCAGGAGAACGAACATGCGTGGAATCGGTGTGATCTTCGGTGTTGTGGTGGCGGGATGGGCGGCGCTGGCGGCGAGCGGCGATACGCCGCTGCTGGTCGGAGGTGCCAATTCGGATAACATCCTCATTCGTGATGCGGACGCTGGAACATGCGATCAGGTCTTCGCTGACCCCAACGACGGGTTGACGAGTTCGCGAACGATCACCCCGACGCCGTTCGGTACAATCCTGGTATCGGGATACTTCAACTCTGACGGCGTTCGTGAGTTTGACGCAACGACCGGCGCGCTGATTCGTGTGCTCCCAACACTTGCCAGCGGTTCGGGGGGGATTCTCTTCGTGAACACGAGCCCGCCGAAGCTTCTCATTTCAAATGGCCAAAGCATCAACGAATACTCGTACCCCACTGGTACGTTCATTCGAACTGTCTACAGCGCATCTCCAAATTATGTGTATTCGATGCTGTTGGATTCAAACGACGACGTGTTGCTCCATGATTACCGTCAGTTCAAGCGCATTGACTACCCGGCTGGCACCGTGCTTCAGACTGTGGATACGCCGGACGACGAGTGCCAGATGCGCTACGGACCGGACGGCAATCTCTACGTGTCATTCTTTACTGCGGACGTTGTACGGCGCTACAACCCAACGACGCTGGCTGGGACCGTATTCGCAAGTGGATCGGGGTTGTCTGACCCGACCGGAATCGCGTTCCATCCAACCACAGGTCGTTTGTACGTAGCGTCCTACTACTCCGGCTCCATCTTCGTGTTCAACTCTAACGGCAGCTACCACGACGTGATGCTGCCCTGCCCGCAAACCGATCGACCGATCAGCTTGCTCTTCTCCGCTAGCGTCCAGTACTGCCCCGAACGCATCGACGGCGACGTCAACGGCGACCGTCGCGTCGATCTGCTCGACCTCGCCCTCCTGCTCACCAACTTCGGCACAGGCTGCAAGTGAGTTCATGCCAGCGCGGCGCTTCGAT
>JBJXFK010000315.1:0-11100 GCA_046155505.1 Phycisphaerae bacterium | reverse complement strand
TGGGCGATTCGCTCGTCGACGCCCCGCGCCGCGAGCTGTTCGAGCGCAGCTTCTCACCACCGCTAAGCAGCCCGACAGCCACACAAGACGCCTTTCATCGCCACTCGTGGCCCGATCGCCGCCATCTCAGCGTGTGCATGGAACGCGCCGACGCGTCGACCGTCAGCAGCACGATCGTCGAATTGCACCCCGATCGCCTTCGCATGATCTACACGCCCGGCCTGCCCGATCGCACGCCGCCGCTTCCGGTGATCGAGTTCGCACCCGCTGGCGCGCTCGCATGAGCCTGAATCTCGCCGGTCTCGATCCTGTGGCGGTCGCCGCGACCATCGCCGCCGCGACCCTGGTTTCAGAAGACGGTACGTGCATCGCCGCCGGCCTGCTCGCGCGCGAAGGCGGCCTGAACCTGACTCTCGCAATCGTCGCCTGCACGCTCGGCATTTTTCTCGGCGACTTCGGCCTCTGGCTCGTCGGTCGAATTTGCGGCCCGCGCGTGCTCGAATGGAGTTGGGTCCGCCGTAACACGCCCACGCATCGAATCGACCAACTCACCGACTGGTTCCGGCGCAGCGGCTGGCAGGCAATCATCGCCGCCCGGTTTCTGCCGGGCGCGCGGCTGCCGATCTATCTACTCGCCGGCGCGCTGGGCCAGCGCGTCTGGCAATTCGCCCTCTGGTCGGGCATCGCCGCACTGCTCTGGACGCCGGCGTTGGTTCTGCTCGTCGCGACGCTCGGCGATGTGGTCGTATCGCCCCTTCGGCGTTTTTTCGGCGGCGGATGGCTGCCCGTGCTCGTTGCACTCGTCGCCATGTGGGTTGCCCTGCACATCGCGTGGCGGCTCTGCGACCCCATCGGTCGCGTTCGGCTCTGGGTTTCACTTTCGCGCGTCTGGCGCTGGGAATTCTGGCCCGCGTGGCTGTTTTACACTCCGCTCGTTCCGTGGATCGCGTACCTGGCGGTGCGCCATCGCGGGGTGATGGTGCCGACTGCGGCGAATCCGGGAATCAAGCCACATGGCGGAATCGTCGGCGAATCGAAGTTCGACGTTCTCGCCGCACTGCCGCCCGAGCGGATCGTGCCGACGGAGCGCATCGATGCCGGCCCAGTCGCCGAGCGCATCGCGAAGATGCACGAGACGATCGCCGCGCGCGGCTGGACACTGCCGCTCATTCTCAAGCCCGACATGGGTCAGCGCGGCGCGGGTGTGCGGCTGGCACGCGACAGAACGACGGCCGAAGCGTATCTGCGCGATGTCGCCGGCCCGGTGATCGTGCAGACCTATCACCCCGGCCCGCACGAGGCGGGCGTGTTTTACTATCGCTTCCCCGATCGGCCGTATGGGGCGATTTTTTCGATCACCGCCAAGGAATTTCCGCACGTCGTCGGCGATGGCAAATCGACCGTCGAGCAACTCATCTGGCGACACTCGCGGCTGCGCATGCAGGCTGGCACTTTTTTGGCACGGCTTGGCGAGCGAGCGCAGACGGTGCTTCGCGCGGGCGAATCGCTGCGGCTCGCGATTGCAGGCAACCACTGCCAAGGCACGCTGTTTCGTGACGGAGCGCACCTGATCACGCCCGCACTGACGGCGGCGATCGACGAAATCGCGCGGCAGTGCGATGGGTTTTACTTTGGGCGGTTCGACATCCGATTTGCCGATGAAGAGGCGTTCAAGGCCGGCCGCGAGTTCGCGATCGTCGAGCTCAACGGCGTCACGTCGGAATCGACGAATCTCTATGACCCGTCATGGTCGCTGCTGCGGGCATACCGCACGCTGTTTCGGCAATGGTCGCTGCTCTTTGAGATCGGAGCACGCAATCGCGAGCGCGGAAATCGCTGTTCGCGCATCGCGGACGTGGTGTCGGACACGCGCGCGCATTATCGTACGGGGGTGGCGCGCTTGGCGGCGGATTGAGCGGAGCGGTCTGCTCACGGCGCGATCACGTACAAACGCGCAAGTGACGCAGGAGCACATGTGTCCGCTGAAAACTGGCAAGATGTCGGGAGCGCCGCCGAACTCGGCAGCCGCGCGATCACACAACTCACTGTCGGTCGCACAAAAATCGCCTTGAGCTGCGTCAACGGCGAGTTCGCCGCGATCTCCGGCGTCTGCAACCACGTCGGCGGCCCGCTCGGTGAAGGCCGGCTCGATGGCGAGTATGTCGTCTGCCCGTGGCACAACTGGAAGTTTCATCGCCGCACCGGCCTCGGCGAGCCGGGCTACGAAGAAGACGCCGTGCCGCGGCATGACGTGAAGGTCGAGAACGGTCGCGTGCTGGTAAACCTCACACCCGCGACGCCGCGCACACGCAAGCCGCACGCACCGCATCCGCTCGCGCGGCCGGTCGAACGCGCCGGCAGCGATCCGGTGCGCGTCGTGGGCATTTCAACCACGAACATGGACATCGCGAATCCGCGCTATTCGACGTCGGACGCACTGCTTGAGCACGCGATCGAGCACGCACGCGCGAACCTCGGGGCGGAAACGCGACTCATTCGACTGGCTGAATTGCAGTTCCGGCATTGCGAGGGTTATTACAGCAAGAGCGCCCGCGCCTGCACCTGGCCATGCAGCATCACGCAGATGGACCCCAACGATCAACTCGATCGCGTGTATGACGCGCTGGTCCACTGGGCCGATGTGTTCCTGATCGCTACGCCGATCCGCTGGGGATCGGCGAGCAGTTTGTATTTCAAGATGATCGAGCGCATGAACTGCATTCAGAATCAGATCACGATCGCCAACAAGGTGCTGCTGCACAACAAAGTCGCGGCGTTCATCATCACCGGCGGCCAAGACAACGTGCAGGCCGTTGCGGGGCAGATGCTCGGGTTCTTCTCGGAACTGGGTTGCCACTTGCCGCCATTCCCGTACATCGCGCATTCGCGCGGCTGGTCGGCCGAGGACATGGAGCGAAACGTGCGTTACGTCGCCGAGAGCAAAGAACTGCGCGAGGGTGCGGCGGAACTTGTCGGGCGGTCGGTCGAACTCGCGCGCACGCTCCTAGCGGCCGTGACCGGCGAGGCTCGGGTCGTGCGCGGCGGTCGCAAGGCGCATCAACTCGATGTGATCGCTCAAATTTGATCGCCGCCCGCGTGCTGCGTCGAGGCATCCACAGCCAAGCGATGGCTTGCATGGCATTGCCGTCCGGCTCACACTACATCCATGCTTACGCGGCTCCGAACAAGAAACTTCAAGCGATTCAGGGAAATCGACATCGAGCTCGGTCGCGCCGTCGTACTGATCGGCCCGAATAACTCCGGAAAGACGACAGCGCTTCAGGCGCTCGCACTCTGGGAAATCGGCCTGCGTCGGTGG
Source organism: Phycisphaerae bacterium (assembly GCA_046155505.1). Lineage (GTDB taxonomy): Bacteria > Planctomycetota > Phycisphaerae > UBA1845 > Fen-1342 > JBJXFK01. The sequence goes on along the minus strand of JBJXFK010000315.1, from coordinate 7,781 downwards.
AGCGAAAAACGCGGCGACGGTCCGTCGCCGGTCAAACGCCCAGGCGTGACGGTCAATCGCCGCGACCTCATCTCCATTCCCGTACCGGATGCAAACCTGCTGTGGCGCGACTTGCATGTGCGTGATGTAGACTACCACGATGATGACGGGGTTCGAAAGCCGAAGACCGAAAACGTCCGCATCGAGATCATCGTCGATGGAATCAGCGAAGGAACGGCGTGGTCCTGCGGCCTCGAATTCGACTACGCGAACGCCGAGTCGTTCTATTGCCGGCCGCTGCGACTGAACGAAAACGGCGCAGCATCTCGGATGCCCGTGCCGCCCGAAGCATCGCTCGCGAGGGTCGCGGTCCTGCCGCCCATGTCGGGACTGGCGGCAGTCGAGCCGAAGTGGGAGCTCGGACGAGTCAACGTACTGATCGGCGAGGGCCAGACTGCCCAAGTGCTGCGGAATCTGTGTTATCAGATTTACTCACAGGATGATCAATCCGACTGGAACTCACTCACCGAGCAGCTACGCCAACTCTTCGGCGTCGAGCTGCTTGCACCTCAATACATCACGCAACGCGGCGAAATCACAATGGCGTACCGCGACCGCGAGAGCCGCGTCACGCTCGACCTGTCGTCCGCCGGCCGTGGATTGCAACAGACGCTCCTGCTGCTGGGACACTTGTACGCGAATCCGCGTACAGTATTGCTTCTCGACGAGCCGGACGCGCACCTCGAGGTTCTCCGCCAGCGACAAATGTACAAACTCCTGACTGACGTTGCGTTGCAGCGCGGCTCACAGATTATTGCTGCCAGTCATTCGGAAGTGGTGCTGAACGAAGCCGTCGATCGCGACACGGTGATCGCGTTCGTCGGTCGGCCTCATCGCATTGACCGCACGAGCGCACAAGTCAGGAAGGCGCTTCGCGATATCGGGTTCGACCAATACTCGCAGGCGGAGCTAACCGGCTGGGTACTCTATCTCGAAGACGCAACGGATTTCGCCATCCTGCAGGCATTCGCACAAGTCCTCAATCACCCCGCGTCCGCCTGCCTCGAACGCCCATTTGTGCACTACGTCGCAACCAACCTGCCGCAGCGCGCCCGCGAGCACTTTCACGGCCTGCGCGAGGCAAAGCCCGATCTCGTCGGTGTCGCAGTCTTCGATCGGCTCGACAAGGTGTTGCAGCCCACACCGGCATTGCGTGAGCGCGCGTGGCGCAGGCGCGAAATCGAGAACTACTTTTGTACCGAGCGCGTGCTCACCGCCTATGCCGCTGCAACGCCGACCGACGATTTGTTCGGCCGCGCGATGCAGGAGCGCCGACTGGAGGCGATGAACGAGTCGATACGGGAAGTGCGCGAGGCGCTGCAAACACTCGGAAAGCCGGATGCGTGGTCACCTGACATAAAGGTGACGGATGACTTCCTGGACCCGCTCTTCAAGAAATTCTTCGAAAAGTTGGGCATGCCACTCGCGTTTCGAAAGTCAGAATACCACCAACTCGCGCGGTTCCTGTCGGCGGCTGACGTTGCCTCAGAGATTGGGGAGGTACTCGACGAGATTGCCGCCGTCGCGAGCGCAGCGCTGCCAACCACCGGCTAACTTGCGTTGTTGATCGCTCGCTGATGTTCGAGAAACGCCGCCGCACCGTCCCGCCCCAAGTACCGCTTTAGCAGCGGCGGTTCCAGCCGCATCAAATCAACCAGCACCAACCCATCCAGCACGTCACCAAACGTCGAATCGACATTGAACCCCAGCATCCGCGCGTTCAGCTTCAAATACTGCCGCAGCAACACCGGCACGCCGCGACCGTCCGATTCGATCTCGCCGATCAATTCCTCCACATCGGCCAGGTCACTAACAACAGCGGCGGCGTTCGGTACTTCCGCCTCAAACCCGCGCAACTCGCGCGGCGGGTGCTTCGGCCGCACATGCGCGGCGAGCTCGTGATCAAAATTGTGCGCCCGCAAGAATGACATCAGCAACTGCCGCGTGGTCGATTGATACTCGTCGCTGATGCTCACCGCGCCGAACAAGTGCCGATAGCGCGGGTGCAGTGTCACAAACCGCCCGATGCCCTTCCACAGCAGCAGCAGAGGCGAATAATCACGCTGATACTCCAGCGCCACAAACGACCGCCCCAGCTCCAGCGCCGGATCGATCTGCCGCATCAATTTTGCCGAGTATCGAAATAGCGTGCTCGTATACAACCCGTTCACGCCGAAGCGATCGAGCAACACGTCCGTCTGCCCCATGCGGTAGGCACCGATCACCCGCCGCGTCGTGGCGTTCCAAACGAACAGATGCAGGTAGTGCGCATCGAACCGATCAAGATCAATCTCGCGCCCGGTCCCCTCACCCGCCGCACGAAACGTCACCTCGCGCAGCCGACCGATCTCGCGCAGCACATGCGGCACCTCCGCCGCCGCCGCCCACAACACGCTCAATTCGCCGCACTCCCCGAGCGTGCGTTCGGGCGGCAACGCGGCAACATCGGCCGCGAGCAACGACTCGTCGATCGGCGCGATCGGCTCGACAAGCTTGCGCGGCACCGCCCGCACTCGGGCCGGCTTCGCCTTCGCACGATCGCGCCCACCCAAAATGTACGTCCGCGCCCGCAAGTACTCGATCGCGCGCAAGTCGCTGCGCCGCGTCGCCTCGCGCGCGCCATCGCCCGCCTCGCCGCACCGCCGTTCCAACCGCTCGCACGAGATCGCCGACCCGACGCGCACCTGAACGCACTTCCCGCGCGCCGCCAATAGCTCGCGCGGCAGCATCATCGTGCGCAATCGCGGATGCGCCAGTCCCGCAAGCTGAAACAACCGACTGTTCGCGCCCGCAAAGTGCATCGGCACGACCGTCGCACGCGTGCGGCGAATCAACCGCGCCACGGTGGCGCTCCACGACGGATCAGCCACATAGCCGCGCTGCATCGTGTAGTGCGAAACCTCGCCCGCGGGAAACATGCCCAGCGCCCCGCCGTCGCGCAGCCAGCGCGTCGCCGCCAGCATCGCGTCGCGATTGCGCCGCCGTGCCGCCTCGCCGCCGAACGGATCGACAAAAATACACGTATCGTGCATCTCAGGAATCGCCGCGAGCAGATGATTGGCCAGCAGCCGCACATCGGGCCGCACACGCCGCAGGATCGACGCGAGCATCAACCCATCCAGCCCGCCCAGCGGATGATTCGCGACCACGATCAGCGGCCCGCTCGTCGGAATGCGCGCGAGATCGGCATCGCTAATGTCGTACCGCGCACCAAGCGCCCCGATCGCCGCATCGCAAAACGCGTCTCGACGCTCGCACTTTCGCGCGACCGTGTACACGCGATCGAGCGCGGGAAGCGCCAGCAGCCGCTCGCAGGTGCTCAGCACGGCATCGCCCAGCCGGCGCGGCAATCCCGCAAGCAATGTTCGCGGCAGCGTGAACGGCGTCGAAGGCGTGGTTGCGTTCATCCAATCACTCGCAATCGAGATTTTCAAAAGCACGGCTTATCAATCGACGAATCGAAGCACATGCCCATCCGGGTCGCGAAGCAGCTTCGGGTACCGCGGCACTACCGCCGCGCGCGGACCGGTCTCCACACCGGAACGCTCGCGGGCCTCGGTCTGTGCGGCGGCATTTGGGTCGATTCTCGTCTCGGTTGCAAGTAGCTCGACTTGCCAACTGAGAAGGTCGTTGATTCGCGTATCTTCGGGATACGGTCGACCGTCGCGCGGTTGCAAATACTCCAACAACTCGATCGCCGGCCCGCGCTGCGCCTTCAACGTCGTGATCTTCAGCCGCGCTCCGCAAACATTGTTCAGCCGCTGTTGCTCCGGCCCGTGATTTTCGCTCCCGCCGACGACGCGCATCCCCAGCGTGTCGCGATAGAAACGCAAGCTCGCATCGGTGTTCGCGACCACAATCGCCGTGTGATCGATGCCCAGAAAGAGCGCCCGCGCCATCGCATCTGAAGCGCCGCTCGCATCACTCTTCACCGCCGCCGCGCGCTGCCACTTGGCATCACCCTTGCCCGCCGGAAACTGCAAAATCTCGAGGAAGCGTCCATCCGGATCGCGAAAATAGAACGCCCGAATTCCGGCGGCGTTCTTGTTCCACTCCGGCAACGTCTGCGGCCCGTCAACCGACGCCGCCACGACGTCGTGCTCGCGCAGTCGCGCATACGCGCGATCCATGTCACTCACGATGATCGCGATGTGTTGAAACCAGCGATCGTTCGACCGCGAATCGGACGGAAAGCTGCGCCCGCGCGGCTGTTCAAACTCAACCAGATCGACCGCCTCGTCGCCCAGCCGCATCCGCACGGCCCGCGCCCGCGCGTCAACCAATCCATCGACACGCGCGAGTTCCGCACCGTCGATCGCTCGCTCGCCGACACGCTCGAACGTCAACACACGCTCGAAAAACGCGACGCTGCGATCCAGCCGCTCGACCGGAATTCGAATCGCACCAACCGCCTCAACGGCGATTGCCTCGGTGGCGACCGATTCAGCCGCCGCGTCAGACGCAGCGAGCGCCGCCGGCTTCGGCGTTTCCTGCGCGACCGCCGGCGCTACACCAAACGCCGCAACCAGCACGCACAATAACGTGCCGACAAATCGCGCCTGCAATATGCGTAGTACATCCAGCGACCGGCGGTCCATTCCACGCGACATGCGCTCACTCCAAGGTATTCCGTCTAGATTCGATGCACCGCCGTCCGGCCGGTTACGGCGCGCGAACTCGCTGCGTCGAGCCGTCGCACTCTTCGCCTCCGTGCCCTTGTGCCTTCGTGCCTTCGTGCCTTGCTTCTCGCGCTTGCCGCCCGCCCGACGCGACCTTACGCTCTTCACTGGCGATGTGTCCGATTTCTTCCCCCTCAACCAGCGAGCAGAAACCAGTGTTGACCGCCGAAATTCACGCAAAAGCCGTCCAGCTCAGCAAGCACTCCCTGCGCATGACCGCCGTGTCCGGCTCCGGGCATCCGTCAAGCGCCACGTCGCTGGCGCACGTCGTCACCGCGCTGATGTATCACCAGATGCGCTACGACCCGACCAACCCGCGCGACCCCAGCGCCGACCGCCTCGTCATGTCCGAGGGGCACGCCGTTCCGATCGTCTACGCCGCGCTGATCGACCTCGGCGCGACCGTTCGCCCCGGCCCCGCCGGCACGCTCGGCAATGATCGCGCGCTGACACTCGCCGACGTGGACACTTTGCGTGAACGCGACAGCGTGCTCGACGGCCACCCCAACCCCGCCGAGGGCGTGCCATTCTTCGACGCCGCCACCGGCAGTCTGGGCCAGGGCCTAAGCGTCGCCGCCGGCCTGGCAATCGCCGCCAAACACGCCGGCTCGCCGCGCCGCGTCTATTGCATCATCGGCGACGGCGAAGCCCGCGAAGGCCAGATCTGGGAAGCCGCCGACACCATCGCCGAACGCAATCTCAACAACGTGTGCGCGATATTCAATTGCAATGGGCATGGGCAGGCGTCGGCGATCAGCGCGCAGCAATCGGCCAAATCGCTCGCCGCCAAGCTCGCCGCGTTCGGCTGGGATGTCGCCGAAATTGACGGCCACGATCCGGAGCAGGTGGTCACCGCGCTCGGCAAGGTTGAAACTTCCGCCAAGCCGCTTGCCATCGTCGCCCGCACCGTGAAGGGCTGGGGCGTCGACCAACTGCTCAGCGGCAACTGGCACGGCAAGCCGCTGACGGTCGGTGATCTCGATGCGGCGAATGCCAGCCTCGACAAAAATCTGGCAAAGCTCGCCGCAGGCGCGACGCCGATCAAACTCGACGCAAGCCGCAAGCCCGCCCGTAGCGATCGGGCCTCTGTGCCCGACGGCGCGAACGACGCGCCTCGCCCCGCCGACATCACCTGGCCCGCATTCGCCGACGCGATGGAAGCCGGCGGCCAGGGTGGCCCGCTCAAGAAGAACGCCCTCGCCACGCGCCGCGCATACGGAGCCGCGCTCAAAATCGCCGGCGATTTGTTGCCGCAGGTCTACGCCCTCGACGCCGACGTCAGCAACTCCACCTTCTCCGAGATCTTCGCCAAGGCTCATCCCGATCGCTTCGTCGAATGCAAAATCGGCGAGCAAAACATGGTCAGCGTCGCCGCCGGCATCAGCGCCGCGGGCGGCATTCCCTTTGCCAATTCGTTCGCGAAATTCCTGTCGCGGGCGTATGACCAGATCGAGATGGCCAACATTTCGCGTGCGAATCTGAAGCTCGTCGGCTCGCACTCGGGCATCTCGCTCGCCGCCGACGGCCCGAGCCAGATGGCCGTCGTCGACGTCGCGTTTTTCCGCGCCTTCAGCGCCGTTCGCGGCGACGATCGCACCAGCCCGCTCTGCTGGTGCTTCAACCCGTGCGATGCGGTGCAGGCCTATCGCTTCACCGAGATGATGACCAAGCTCACCGGCATGTGCTACATGCGCACCTATCGCGCCGACACGCCCCTGATCTACGACGCGGCGGCGACCTTCGAGCCGGGCGGGGTCAACGTCATCAGCGGCGGCAGCGACATCGCGCTCGTCGCGGCGGGCTACATGGTGCATGTCTGCAAGTCAGCGATCGAGCTGCTCGCCAAGCAAGGTGTGCGTGCCGCGCTGGTCGATGCCTACAGCTTTCCGATTCAAGCCGAGAAACTGCTCGACGCACTTCGCCGCAGCGGCGGGCGGGCGCTGGTGGTCGAGGACAACTACGGCGCGGGCCTCGGCTCAGCCGTCGCCGAAATCGCCGCCCGCAGCGGCGACCTGCGCGTCGATTCGCTCATCTGCCAGCGCATCCCCAAATCAACTCGCACGCCGGAAGATGTGCTCGACTATTGCGGCGTCGGCGTAACTCAAATCGCGGATCACGCGCTGGCGACGCTCAAACGTCCGTAGCGAGCGGGCCTCCGTGTCCGACGCCACACGTAGCGCTCGGGACTCCACGCTCGACGGTGGCTCGCGCAGTGAGCAATCCGAACGCGACGCGCCAGCGAGCTCCCCGAGCTCCAGCGAACCTGTAGGGTGGGCATCGCCCACCATTCGCATGTGCCCTGTGGAGCACCCGCCCCCGGCTGCGACTTCGCGCCGCGCAATGCACCGCGCGTAGCGCAACACAAAGCCGCGGCCGTTGGCTTGTGATATCCCGCACATCTCGTTCGACCCCGTCCGCCCCACCGGGGCGCAGGAATGTAGCCTCGGGTGCAGCGAGCGGGGGGCGCAACCCCCGCGAGCGCAACCCGTGGAACGCGTGAATCAGCCCAACCCGCCTCGACAGGGGCGCAGGCAGTTCAGGCCGGGTGCGGGGCCTAGGATCAAGATACAGCGAACGGGGTGCCACTGCTCTGTGCGCCGTTGTTTTTGTTAGGTTGCGTAGCGAGTCGCGATCGCATGTGACGCGAAGTCGGAGCGCCGGCGAGCGCTTCGGGTCGGCTGGGACGAGCATCCGACGAGTCAACTCGTGGTCAGTCTCGCTCAAACGCCGCGGAGTTCTCGCGTGGTCGAAATACACTGCTCACAAGGCAGTTGCACCCGCACGGTTTTCGTAGTTCGCTCACGTTGCGCGAATTCGATGGGGTACGACCGTGCCGCCTGCCACGGTACCGGAGGGGCGCGGGGCGGAAACGGGGCGCGGGCGCTTTTGTTGCGAAAATGTGGGCGCGCAGTGGCGCTATTGAGGTGGCGGGGATTGAACCCGCCGGCGCGGAGGTCGATTTGTCTTGCGACTCTTCGACCTTGCGCCGCCACGAATCCGCGCTTCCGCGGATTCACAACACAGTGCGGCTCGTTTTGGGGTCTTTGCAGCCGAGCGACCGCG
>JBJXFK010000262.1:0-4057 GCA_046155505.1 Phycisphaerae bacterium | reverse complement strand
CGATCGCGTCTGCGGCGATTTCGCTGCGCCGCACGCGGCGGACATTCGCCGCGATCGCGCTCACTGCGTCGGCGTACGCGGTCGTCGCCAACGTCGCGATCGTCATCGGGGCGCTGTTCGCCGAGCGATACATGCACCTGACGTCAGCCGGTCTTTGTCTGCTGTTCGTTCACATGGTGAGTCGGATCGCACGGAGCGTCGCTCCCTCGCGCGGCGGCGTTACGACGGCTGCTGTGCTGAGCGTCGCAATTGTCTGCTACGCGGCACGTTCGATCGTGCGTCACGGGGACTTTGCCACGCCGCAGCGATTGAATGCGGCGGATTTGTCGCACCATCCGCGTGTCGCGCGGCTGTGGGCGTCGCGCGCGGCGGACGAGATCGCGACGCGACAATGGGCGCAAGCCGCGGCGAGCGCGAGTCAAGCGATTGAAATTCTCGATACCGACCCGCGCGCCTGGCGTCTGCTCGGCATGGCCCGCTATCAGATGCGCGACGCCGATGGCGCACTGGCCGCAATGCAGCGCAGCATCGCGCTGGGCGGCATCGGCAGCGAAAACGCGGCGACGATCGCCGCCGACGTGCTGAAATCGCGCGGCGACTATGCCGGCGCGATCGCGATATTGGATCGATATCTCGCAGCGGGCGGGCGCAGCGCGAACTTGCAAAATAATCTGGCGTGGTATCTGCTGACCGCAGTGCCCGAGTCACTGCGCGACCCGCAACGCAGCGTCGCGCTCGCTCAACTCGCGTTCGAAGCGCAGCCCGCCGAGCCGGATTTTGCAGATACGTATGCCGACGCACTGCTTGCCGTCGGCCGCGGCCAGGACGCAAACGCCGCGCTGAAGAGAGCGTTGAGTCTATTGTCCGGGATTGACCCACGGCGACGCGCGCTGGAAATAAAGCTTGCGGGAATCGAGTAGCTCATCCTGACGTGCCAACTCGCGTCCGCCGAGCAATACTCTGCGTCTGCGCAACGTTGTCCCGTTGTTCCCTTGTTCCTTTGTTTCCTTGTCCCCTCAGTCAACGCTGACCCGCATCCCCTCGAGGGCCTCGCCCCCCGGCCCGCGCAGCGCGCAAATAAATCCCCAGCCGCCGCTGTCCTGCCCGATTTTCAGCATCAAGACGTTCCAGCCCTCTTTCAGTTCCACCGCGATTTTGTCGTCGCCCGCTTTGACCATGCGACCCGCCCATTTCTTATGCACGATGTCGCCATTGAGCCAAGCTTTCACGCCGTCGTCGCTGCCCAGCTCCAGTCGCGCGTCGCGCTTCGCATCGCTCCACACTTTCGTCCGCACATACACGCATCGCGGGCCGCCGGCGTTTTCGATTCGCGTCAGGTCGAACAACCACGGATTGTCTTTTGCTCGCGTGCTCAGCGGCTTCCACTCGATCCCGCCCGCGCCCGGAACCTCGGGCGGATAGCCGGTGTCGAACACCTCCTCGGCCTTCTTGCCTTCGGTGCGGAACGGGCCGGCGAAAGACCAGATGCCGATCGAGCCGGAATTCTGCTCGATCAGGTCGAGCGCTTTGCGGGCGGCCTCCATCACCGGCTCGGCAAAGCTGCCGCCCTGAATCTCCTGCAGTGTCGTGATACTGAGCGCGCGATTTTCCGCCGCGATGCCGCGCGAAATGCCGACCATCGCGAGTGCGACATCATCCTTGATCGCTTCCACGCCCTGCATCTTGCGAACGATGCCCAGCGCGCCGAGATGCGGAATCTCGCCAAGAGCCGACGCCAACATTCGCGGCTCGGCCACGTCCTTCGCCCCGCCGAGCAATCGCTGCACCATTTGCAGGGTGCTGTCTGCTGTACGATCCGACGGCAATTTCAGCAGCCGCACGAGACCGCGAATCGCGAGTGTGCGATGCACCTCGGTGCCCGCTTCGAGCGCGATGCCGAACAACGCGTCGATCGCTTCGATCGTCTGCCATTCGGCCAACCCGCGCACCGCCGCATCGACCGACGCCGCGTCCGGGTCTTGCGAAGCCAGTCGCAGCGCCTCGAACGCCGCCGACCCGCCGAGTTTGCCCAATACGCGCAGCAGCGAAGGATGATCGGCGACCTCGCCGCTGTGAATCGCCTGCAGCAGCGGTTCGACGCGACGCACGACATCCGGATTGCGGCTGATGACACGCACGCACGTTCGCTCGGCCACGTCGCGCGTCGGGCCTTGCATCTTGGTCAAAATGGTCACGAGTTTCGCGGCCTCGCCGTCGCCGGCGACTTCGCTGAGCGCTTCGAGCGCGGCGGTGACGACGATCGGGTCGAATTCCTCGGCGAAGCTCATCAGCGTGGGCACAGCCTCGCGATCCTGTCGATCGCCCAGCGCGCGGAGCAGCGCGGCACGCTGCTCGCCCTTGAGAGGCACGAGATTGTCGAGAATCCCCTGGCGGATGCTCGGCGCGCTGGCGAGCGACGTGCGGGCGGCTTTCTTTTCATCCGCGGTACCCTCGGTTGCGATGCGCACCAGCGTCGGGACATCGGACGCTTCGGCATATCGGCCGAGCGCGGCGAGTGCAGCCACGCGCACCGGCTCATGCTCGGAAGTGATGGCCGTTCGCGCAGTCGTCGTGGCTGATGAATCGCCGCGAGCCGCCAATGTCGCGACGATCGCCGCTTGCCCGCTCGGGCCGCACTTGGCGAACCGCTCGGCAATCGCCGCGCCGACGGCGTCGCCCTTGACATCGACCAGCAGTGCAGCGACCGTCATCTGCGGCAGCGTCGCATCGTCGGCACATAGCAGATCGAGTGCGATCGGCAGCGCCTTCGTCGGCACAGTGCTCAGCATGCCGCGCAGGCCGGCGATTCGATCGTTCGCGCGTTTCTGATTCTGATACACATGCTCGAACCCACGAACGGCGGCGTCCGTCTTTCCCGCGACAGTCGCACGCTCGCACAGACGCAGCAGCGCGGCCGTTGCGTGCGCCTGCGTTTCGCCTTCGCCGCGAGCAAGCGCGATCAACTCGTCGATCGCTGCTGCGTCGCACGTCGCCGCGATCGCGGCGATCGCGACAGCCTTCACGCCCGGGTCGCCGCTGGCGACGAATTCGCGCACGACGGCGCATGAATCGCTCTCGCCGCGCGCCGCGAGCGCATCGATGAGCGCGGCTCGCATGTCGTCGTCCGAGGTCTGGGCCAGCATGTCGCGCAGGCGTTTGCCCGCGGTGGGCGCGGGGCACGCCTGCAACACACGCCGCGCGAGATCGCGAATGACCACATCGCGCTCGGCGAGCAGGGCCGAGATCGTCTCGATCGATTCGCTGCCGGCGATACGTTCGAGTTGGCGCAAGATCCAGACGCGGGCGACGGTGCTGCTTCCGGGGCCGACGCGCCTGCATAGCTCGCTGCACAGCGCGGCCCGCTCGGCGTCGCTGCCGGGTCGCGAAGCATGCACGCAGATCGCCTCGAGCGCGAGCTGCGATTTCGCGCGATCCTCGATCTTCGCGGCCGCGATGCCGGGCATCAGTTCGTCGAGGGCTGACTTGTAGGCCGCCGCGAGCGCCTCGGGCGACCATTTGGGCGCGGCGGCTTTGCCTGACAGTTGCTCGACTAGCGCGGCGGATTGCGACTGTGACGCCGGCGCGCTCGCGGTTTGAGCCGCAGCGATCACGCAGGCAACGGAAACGACGGAGATGGCGAGTATGCGTTTCATGGGTGTGGCCTTGTATTCATTCGAAAGTACAACTGCAATTCACAAACGCACCGGCGGCTGGCCGATGCTCCCCAAGCGGACGTACCAACGTCCCCAATAGTTCAGCTACGCGCGCAGCGTGTACGGTGCCCGCTTCGGCCGATCCAGCAGCCGCGCGGCCGCTTCATCGCCGACGATTTGCCGCTTCTCCGGATCCCAGCGAATCGCGCGACCGGTCCAATACGCGATATTGCCCAGGTGACAAACAGTTATCGTGCTCGCCCCGATCGCCACGTCCGCAATCGGCCGCGCCCGCGAGCGGATGCAGTCGATCCAGTTCTGCACATGGTTGTCGCTCTTGATCAGCCGCGCGTTCTCCGGACGTATCGGCTCTTTTTCCAGCTTTTCGGGCCGGGTCTTGATCA
>JBJXFK010000261.1:0-4098 GCA_046155505.1 Phycisphaerae bacterium | reverse complement strand
CGATCGCGTCTGCGGCGATTTCGCTGCGCCGCACGCGGCGGACATTCGCCGCGATCGCGCTCACTGCGTCGGCGTACGCGGTCGTCGCCAACGTCGCGATCGTCATCGGGGCGCTGTTCGCCGAGCGGTACATGCACCTGACATCAGCCGGTCTTTGTCTGCTCTTCGTTCACATGGTGAGTCGGATCGCACAGAGCGTCGCTCCCTCGCGCGGCGGCGTTGCGACGGCTGCTGTGCTGAGCATCGCGGTCGTCCTCTACGCGGGACGTTCGATCGTGCGTCACGGGGACTTTGCGACGCCGCAGCGGTTGAACGCGGTCGATCTGTCGAGTCATCCGCGCACCGCGCGGCTATGGGCGTCGCGCGCGGCGGACGAAATTGCCGCCCGGCAATGGGCGCAAGCAGCGGCGAGCGCGAGTCACGCGATTGAAATTCTCGATACCGACCCGCGCGCCTGGCGGCTGCTCGGCATGGCCCGCTATCAGATGCGCGACGCTGACGGCGCACTGGCCGCAATGCAGCGCAGCATCGCCCTCGGCGGCATCGGCAGCGAAAACGCGGCGACGATCGCCGCCGACGTGCTGAAATCGCGCGGAGACTATGCCGAAGCGATCGCGATGTTGGATCGATATTTCGCAGCGGGCGGGCGCAGCGCGAACTTGCAGAATAACCTGGCGTGGTATCTGCTGACCGCAGTGCCCGAGTCACTGCGCGACCCGCAGCGCGCGATCACGCTCGCCCAACGAGCATTCGAAATGCAACCCGCCGAGCCGGATTTTGCAGATACGTATGCCGACGCCCTGCTAGCCGTCGGACGCGGCCAAGACGCAAAGGCCGCAATACAGAGAACACTCGGCTTGCTATCAACGGCCGATGCACGACGGCGCGCGCTGCAGACAAAGCTGGCGGGAATCGAGTAGCCCAGTCTGACGTGCCAACTCGCGTCCGCCGAGCAATTCTCTGCGGAGGCGCAACGTTGTTCCGTTGTCCCGTTGTCCCCTTGTTCCCTTGTTCCTTTGTTCCTTTGTTTCCTTGTCCCGTCAATCGACGCTGACCCGCATCCCCTCGAGCGCCTCGCCCCCCGGCCCACGCACCGCGCACGTGAAGCCCCAGCCGCCGCTGTCCTGACCAATCTTTAGCATCAAGACGTTCCAACCCTCTTTCAGCTCGACTGCGACTTTGTCGTCACCCGCTTTGACCGCGCGACCCGCCCATTTCTTATGCACGATGTCGCCATTGAGCCACGCTTTCACGCCGTCGTCGCTGCCGAGTTCGAGTCGCGCGTCGCGCTTGGTGTCGCTCCACACTTTCGTGCGCACATACACGCATCGCGCGCCGCCGGCGCTTTCGATTCGCGTCAGGTCAAACAACCACGGATTGTCTTTCGATCGCGCGCCGAGCGGTTTCCATTCGATCCCGCCCGCGCCCGGAACCTCGGGCGGATAGCCGGTGTCGAACACCTCTTCGGCCTTCTTGCCTTCGGTGCGGAACGGACCGGCGAACGACCACATGCCGATCGAGCCGGCGTTCTGCTCGATCAACTCGAGCGCTTTGCGAGCGGCCTCGATCACCGGCTCGGCAAAGCTGCCACCCTGAATTTCCTGCAATGTGGCGATGCTCAGCGCACGATTCTCGGCTGCGATGCCGCGCGAAATGCCGACCATCGCCAGCGCGACATCATCCTTGATCGCTTCCACACCCTGCATCTTGCGAACGACGCCCAGCGCGCCGAGATGCGGAATCTCGCCAAGAGCCGACGCCAACATGCGCTGCTCGGCCATGTCCTTGCTGCCGGTGAGCAATCGTTGCACCATTTGCAGCGTGCTGTCGAGCGTGCGATCCGAAGGCAATTTTAGCAGCCGCACGAGACCACGAATCGCCAGTGTGCGATGCACCTCGGTGCCCGCTTCGAGCGCGATGCCGAACAACGCGTCGATCGCCTCGATCGACTGCCATTCGGCCAGACCCCGCACCGCCGCATCGACCGACGCCGCGTCCGGGTCTTGCGAGGCGAGTCGCAGCGCCTCGAACGCCGCCGACCCGCCGAGCTTGCCCAATACGCGCAGCAGCGACGGATGGTCAGCGACTTCGCCGCTGTGAATCGCCTGCAGCAGCGGCTCGACGCGGCGAATCACGTCTGGGTTGCGGCTGATGACGCGCACGCACGTTCGCTCGGCTACGTCGCGCGTGGGGCCTTGCAGCTTCGTCAAGATCGTCACCAGTTTCGCCGCTTCGACATCGCCCGCCACTTCGCCGAGCGCATCGAGGGCAGCGGTGACCACGATCGGGTCGAATTCCTCGGCAAAGCTCATCAGCGTGTGCACAGCGTCGCGATCCTGTCGATCGCCCAGCGCGCGGAGCAGCGCGGCCCGCTGCTCGCCCTTGAGCGGCACGAGATTGTCGAGAATGCCTTGGCGGATGGTCGGCGCGCTGGCGAGCGCAGTGCGCGCGGCTTTCTTTTCATCCGCGGTACCCTCGGTTGCGATGCGCACCAGCGTCGGGACATCGGACGCTTCGGCATATCGGCCGAGCGCGGCGAGTGCGGCGACGCGTACTGGCTCATGCTCGGACGCAATCGCCGTTCGCGCGGTCGTCGTGGCCGATGAATCGCCGCGTGCCGCCAATGTTGCAACGATCGCCGCTTGCCCGCTCGGGCCGCACTTGGCGAACCGCTCGGCAATCGCCGCACCGGCGGCTTCGCCCTTGACGTCGAGCAGCAGCGCCGCGACCGTCATCTGCGGCAGCGTTGCATCCTCGGCGCACAGCAAATCGAGTGCGATCGGCAGCGCTTTCGTCGGCACAGTGCTCAACATGCCGCGCAGGCCGGCGATCCGGTCGTTCGCGCGTTTCTGGTTCTGATACACATGCTCGAACCCACGAGCGGCGGCGTCCGTCTTTCCCGCGACACTCGCACGTTCGCACAGGCGCAGCAGCGCGGCCGTCGCGTGCGCCTGCGTTTCGCCCTCGCCGCGGGCGAGGGCGATCAATTCGTCGATCGCCGCCGCGTCGCATGTCGCCGCAATCGCGGCGATCGCGGCAGCCTTCACGCCAGGATCGCCGCTGGCAGCGAATTCGCGCACAACGCCGCATGAATCGCTCTCGCCGCGCGCCGCGAGCGCATCGATGATCGCGGCTCGCATGTCGTCGTCCGAGGTCTGGGCCAGCATGTCGCGCAGGCGCTTGCCCGCCGCGGGCGCGGGACACGCCTGCAACACTCGCCGCGCGAGATCGCGAATGATCACATCGCGCTCGGCCAGCAGGGCCGAAATGGTCTCGACCGATTCGCTGCCGGCGATACGTTCGAGTTGGCGCAAGATCCAGACGCGGGCGACGGTGCTGTTGCCGGGGCCGATGCGTCTGCATAACTCGCTGCACAGTGCAACCCGCTCGGCGTCGCTGCCCGGACGCGAGGCATGCACGCACATCGCCTCGAGCGCGAGCTGTGATTTCGCGCGATCTTCGATTTTGGCCGCCGCGATTCCAGGCATCAGCTCGTCGAGGGCTGACTTGTAGGCCGCGGCGAGCGCCTCGGGCGACCACTTGGGCGCGGCGGCTTTGCCCGACAGTTGCTCGACGAAAGCGGACGGCTGCGACGGCGTGGCCGGCGCGCTCGCGGTTTGAGCCGCGGCGATCGCGCAGGCAACGGAAACGACGGAGATGGCGAATATGCGTTTCATGGGTGTGGCCTTGTGTGCAATCGAAAGTACAACATCAAATCACAACTGCACCGGCCGGAGGCCGATGCTCCCCGAGGCGACGCAATTTTGTCGCCAACCGATCCTCTACGCACAGCGCTCCGCTACGCACGCAGTGTGTACGGTGCCCGCTTCGGCCGATCGAGCAGCCGCGCGGCCGCCTCATCGCCAATGATCTGAAGCTTTTCTGGATCCCAGCGAATCGTCCGGCCGGTCCAATACGCAATGTTGCCCAAGTGACAAACCGTGATCGAGCTCGCGCCAATCGCCACGTCGGCAATCGGCCGCGCCCGCGAGCGGATGCAGTCGATCCAGTTCTGCACATGGTTGTCGCTCTTGATCAGCCGCGCGTTCTCCGGACGTATCGGCTCTTTTTCCAGCTTTTCGGGCCGGGTCTTGATCA
>JBJXFK010000252.1:0-9595 GCA_046155505.1 Phycisphaerae bacterium | reverse complement strand
GACCTGTTGAGCGATCTTGAAGAGATCAATGGCTTCAGGATTTCGAATTACAGCGGTCGCTCGTCCGGGCTCTTCGACCCAGAGCAAACGCTGATCGTCTCTACGAATCCGCTGGTGCCCGACACTGACAACGACGGCGTCAACGACTGGGCGGAAATCAACACCTGGGCACGAAGCAACGCCGATCTCGATGGCGACGGCGATCCTGACGTGGTGCAGAGCATCGGGCTCGATGACATCGCCGCGCGTCGCGATAGCGACGGCAGTTTCTCCGGCGTCTCCGGGAAGTCGCTCCGCGGCGTGCGGACCGATCCGACGAGCAGCGACACCGATCGCGACGGCCTGCCGGACGCGACCGACCCCGCGCCGCAGATCGACCCCGCCAACTGGGGCTTCGATCAGAACAGCGACGGCGTGTTCGACCTCGCCGACATCACCGCGCTACGTAACGCGGCGACCGATGCCGGCGGCAACGCCGCCGAAGTCCCTGCGACTGTTGAGGCCTTCCAGCGGGCGCTGCTGAACTTCGATCTCGACGGTGACGGTTTCCTCGAAGCCCCGGACACCAATGCCGACGGCTTCCCGGACTTCACGCGCTACAACGAAGCCACGCTCGAGCAGCTATTCGGCATCGACTTCTCGAACGACGGTTCGCTCGATGACGGCTTCGACGTGGGCGATCCCGCCGTCGGCAGCGAAGGTCCGAACGAGACGCGCGAACAAGCGTTCAACTTCGGCCGCATTCTCTTCGGCGCATTCCGCGTACAGAGCGGCGGCAGCGGCACGCTCGAAGTCAACGAGCGTCTTACGAGCGGGGTGTCACAGCTCTTCGCGACCGACAACTGCCCGACGCAGGCCAACACCCAGCAGCTCGACTTCGACGCTGACGGCCTCGGCGACGATTGCGACAACGACCGCGACAACGACGGCGTCGAGAACCGTCTCGATCCGACCGATCAGAATCCGACGCTCGATGGCGGCGGTCTGGGCGCGGCCGGCATCTGCGGCTTCGGCGCGGTTCAGGCGATGGCGCTGAGCATGCTGGGCCTCGCCCTGGTTCGCGGCGGACGAGCGGTCAGCGGACGGCGGCTGACGCGCTAAGCGCTACCGCGGAGCATTCCTAAAATCGTCTCGCCGATCGTCGGCTTGCCTCGTGCAAGCCGACCATCGGCGTTTTCACGCCATTCGAAACAGGTCGTAAATAATTATCCGCAATGAATTTACGCCCACCCGCCCGCGCCGATTCGACCGCGCGACCTCGCCGCCTCGGTAAATCGCCGGACGCAACCAAACGCGGCCGCGACTTTCCATAAGAACAGACCTGATAGTGAGTTACGATAATTCATGCGAATTGTGCGCTTTGGTTTGCTTTGATCCCAAAGCGCGTGTAGACTTCCTGTGAACGATTTGCACGAAATTTTTGAATTTGCCCGGAATATGGAACCTATTGAGTCTGATTTACGTATTACGGATGAATAACCGGCGGCGGATCGCGGTTCTAGTCAGGCAGGGAGACCGAAAATGAAGGTGAAACGCAACTTCAATCGCAATCTTCAGACCAATGCCAAGCCGGCCCAGACCACCGACGGTCCGACGCGGTCGATGCTGCGCAAGCTCACGCCGACGGCCATGCTGCCGACCGGCA
Organism: Phycisphaerae bacterium; assembly: GCA_046155505.1. Lineage (GTDB taxonomy): Bacteria > Planctomycetota > Phycisphaerae > UBA1845 > Fen-1342 > JBJXFK01. The sequence continues at coordinate 7,950 of JBJXFK010000252.1, read as the reverse complement.
ACGCGATGCGCGGCGTCTCCGCCGAGCAGATGCAGCGCTTGCGGCGCATCCTGGCCGACTCGCACGAGGTCGTGATTCACTCGGCGTTCAAGTCCGCCGGCGCGCCGAAGCTCTATGAGAACGCGCGCCCGCTGGTCGACAAGCTGCACACGCTGGGCTCGTCGATCCCGCATCACGAGAACACGCACTACGTGCCCAAGATCAAGGCGCTGACGCTGGCCGACGAGCGCACCTTGTTTCTGGCGTACAACTACGCCCGCTATCAGGTGATTCGCACGCTGCGCGAACACGCCGACCGCAAGCTGAGCGCGGCGGCGATGCACACCATCCTCGACTGGGACGCGGTCGCGACGCGCATTTGCGAAGCGGTCGTGCAGGCGAATCTGGGCCTCGTGCCGACGATGGTCGAGCGCTCGCGGGTGGTCGGCGTCGATTTCGCCGACCTGATCAGCGAAGGGCACCTCGCCCTGCTGCGCAGCATCAGTAAGTTCGACTGCTCGAAGGGCTTCAAATTCAGCACCTATGCGTGCCGATCGATCCTGACCAGCATCATCCGCTCGGTGGCTCTGATGGCCCGTCATCGGGCGCATTTCCCGACCGAGTTCGACCCTGATATGCAGCGGGCCGACGTGGTCGATTTCCGCCGCACCGCCGAGCAGGCCGACGAAGTGTCCTCGCTGAAAAACGTGCTGACCAGTAACCGCGCCGAGCTGAGCCGCATTGAGATGAAGGTGCTGTTCGAGCGCTTCGGCGTGACGTTCGGTGCGTCGCCGCTTCAGCCTTTGGCCGAGCAGAAAACACTGCGCGAGGTCGCGGCGGTCTTCGGCGTGACGAAGGAGCGCGTGCGACAGATTCAGAACAAGGCACTCGACAAGCTGCGCGACGCGATCGACGGCGGTGTGCCGCAGGTTGCCGAAGTCGCATTGAAATAACGGACTCCTTTCCTCAAAGCGGAGCGTGACCGACGACGGGAGCAGTAGCCCGCCGTCGGTCGCGTTGCTTTGCGCCGCGTCGCGGGCGGCATCTTCGTCGAAAATCGCCGATAAAAGCCGCTACACCGCCGCGGCGGGCAAATCGCATTGACCCGCGACCGTCGGGCTGACTAGCATCATCGTTGGGGGCGGTCTCGCCTCGTCTTTCCTGGGCGACAAGGATGGTCCAATGCGCGGAATGCGATCGCTTCGCTGCGTCTCTGTTTTCGCCGTCCTGTGCATGGCCGGTGCGGCGGGGGCGCTCGCGCACTTCGCCGTCGGATCGGCGGCGTTGCCGATCGCGATCGAGCTGCCCGTGCGCACGCATCGCGGCGTCGAGCGCTTCACGATCATCGCTCCGCTGGCCGATCGCAGCGACGCAATGCGCACAAACGACGACTTGGAAACCGCCGACGGCGCGCCGATGCAGCCGACCGCGGGGCATGCGCTGCTGAGTCGCGTGATCGTGCGCGCCGCCGATGCCGAAAGCGTCGCCGCTGCCGCGAGTGATCCGCGCACCACAGCGATCGCGGCAATCAACGCGGCACCGGGTTTCTGGTCGGTAGAGACCGCGACGGTGCTCGACGCGATCGCGATGGCCGACGTGCTCGCCGCCGACGCGCGAATTCTCGAAGCCTACATCGATGCGCAGGAGCCGCTGGCCGAGCGCACGCCGCCGACCGATCCTCGCTACTTCACCAATCAGTGGACGCTGAACAATCGCCAGAACCCGCTGGCCGATGCCAATCTCGAACCGGCGTGGGACATGGGCTTTACCGGGGCGGGCGTGCTGGTCGGCATTTGCGAGACAGGGCGCTGGCAGACCGATCATGTCGATCTCGTCGGCAAGTTCGTCAGCGATGCTTCGCAGGCGATCGGTTCGACGTCGCTGCATACGACCAGCGTCGCCGGCGTCGTCAGCATGAACGCCAACAACGGCATCTTCGGCGCGGGGGCGGCCTACAACGCGCAGCTGTCGATTCAAGTGGTCAGCAGTTCGCAGGCCCAGGCCGACGCGCTCGGCTTTCGCAATGATCTGAACGACATCAAGAACAATTCGTGGGGGCCGTTCGACGATACCACGCTTCGCAAACTGCCCAGCGTGGTCGAGACGGCGATCGCCACCGGCATCGCGACCGGTCGCGGCGGCCTTGGCGAGGTGTATGTCTGGGCCGCGGGCAACGGCGGCACGGCCAACGATCGCGTCGATTACGACCCCTATGCGTCGAGTCGCCATGTGATCTGCGTCGGCTCGGTCGGCGATTCGGACACGCGCGCGATCTACAACGAGACCGGCTCGGCTATGACCATTGTCGCTCACAGCGACGGCAACCTGCGCCGCGTCTATACCATCAAGCCGACCAACGACGAGAACACGGTCTTCGGCGGATCCAGCGCCGCGGCACCGCTGGCCAGCGGCATCGTCGCGCTCATGCTCGAGGCCAACCCGATTCTGACGCATCGCGACGTGCAGCACATTTTGATCCGATCGGCCAGACGAAATGACCAAGCGGAAGCAAGCTGGATCCAGAACGGTGCCGCGCGATGGGTCAATTACAACTACGGCTATGGCGCGGCCGATGCGGCCGCGGCGCTGACGCTCGCGCTCAATTGGAACGCGGTCGGGGCCGAGGCGCTGATCGACTCAGACGTGATCGCAGTGAATCAGGCGATTCCGGATTTCGTCGAAGGCGACCCGAACCCGGGCGTGACGCTTGATGTGCCGATCGCCGACAACATCCGCGTCGAACATGTCGAGATTGTGCTCAACGCGACGACAACGAACGTGGGTCATCTGCGCATCGCGCTCACCTCGCCGGCGGGCATCGAGTCGCTGCTGACCGCGAGCCGCAGCAGCGATACGCAGGACAATTTGGTGAATCACCTGTTCACGTCGCGGCGTCACTGGGACGAGCCGTCGATCGGTACGTGGCAGGTGAACATCCGCGACGGCATTGCGGGGACGGCGGCGACTTGGACCAACGCTCGCGTGCGTATCTACGGCACCGAGATCTGCAATGGCGACATCGACGGCGATCGCGACATCGACCTGGCCGATTTGGCGACGCTGCTGACGGCGTTCGGGTTGAACGTGAATGACGTAGGGTATGTGGCATATGCCGACTTCGATGGCGACCGGGCGGTGACGCTGACCGATCTCGCGCTGCTGCTGCAAGGCTTCGGCGGAAATTGTCCGTAACGCCGCTGCGAACGTAGCGATCGGCCTGATCGCTACATCCGAGATTCGACCACTTCGATGCGGCGGCGCAACTCGGCGAGCAATTGGTGAAGTTCCGCGACTTCCGATTGCAATTCATCCACCTGCGATTGCAGCGAACCGCCGGAATCGCCGCGCGCGTCGCGCAGCACGCTTGACGCCGGCGCGCTCCGCATCACGGTCGCGCTGGGCGCGTCGGCCGCTCCCCCGGCGCTTGGCAGCGCGGCGGCCGGCGCTTCGTCGGGCGGATAGAACGTGTGTGCAAATCGGATCGCCGACTCGCGCGGCCCGCGCGGCAGAGTGCTGACCATCGGCGGGTCGAGTTGCCCCAGAAAGTCGAGCACGGCGGACACCGCCTCGATGTTCTCGAACGCATACATGCGATACGCCCGCGTTCGCAACTCGCCCACCGTCTGCGGCCCGCGCAGGAGCAGCTCGGTCAAGACCGCACGCTGCGGCTTTTCGATTTTCAGCGCCAGTTCGACCTCGTGCTTCCAGCGATCGACGCGACTGGTTCCCGAAGGCAGCACTTTGGCGACGAGGTGTTTGCCGCGCAGCGATTCCAGCGTGCTCCAGATCGCGTCCTCATCAAGCTCCATCACCGGGTCGCGGTTGTTCTTCTGATTGCAGCCGGCGACGATCGCGTTGACCGACATCGGGTAATACTCGGGCTGCGTCAGCGACTTTTCGAGCAGCACGCCGAGCACGCGTCGTTCGAGCGGGTTGAGTTGCAGCGACACGGACGACCTGCCTTTCGAATCGGGTGATCGATCGGGCACATTGTAGAGATTTCGGGGCGCCTCGTGGCGTTCGGCTGACGCGACATACCATCATGCAAGCGTGCGAACATGCAAACGCCCCGCACGTACATGCGGGGCGTCGGTGAAATTCAGAATTTCGTTCGCTGGATCGACTAGGGGATACGTGCCCGCTCGTCGAACGACTGCGCGATCGTTCCGCCCGCGTCGGTCACGCGCCACACAAGCTGCGGGAACGGCGGCTCCGAATCGTCGCGCAGGAACACATACTCAACCGCTCCGCCGCGTAGGAACTCGTTGCAATCAACGTCCGATGCCGCCTGCGTGCCGGGGGCAAGCTGGTGGGCCGCATCAGTCACCGGGTTGCCGCTGCCGGTGCAGGTGCAGCCCGAGCCCTGGATGTCGCTCGGCGTGCGGACGGCCGAGCCGCGACCGAGCGTCGTCGAACCCGCCGGTCGATCGTTTGCATCGACGTAGTAGAACGCATCCTGATCGCAATCCGGGTCGGCCGTGAAGAGCACCGAATCGCACGGGTCGGAGTTTGCGGTTGCGACCTTTAGCGCGCGGCCCGCTCCGCTGCCGGGGTTGTGAAACAGGATCAGATTCGGGGCGGGAACCGGCGCGCCGCTGGCGGTGAAGAACGCGTCGAAAGTCGAGGCCGAACCTTGCGCAGGTGCGATGCCCGATGCAAAGGTCGTGCTGCTGCGGAATTGCCCGTCGCGGTGGAAGTACAAATACGCCGGCCCGACGATGCAGTAATTGCCGAAGTTTCGCGAATCGTCCGCCTCAATGAACACATAGCCGAAGTCGGTGTACAGGCTGCGATCGTCGGGGCACACCGCGCCGGCGGGATAGACCTCGCCCTGCTCGAAAGCGATGAACGCCGCAAAGTAGTGAATGTGCTCGTTGGTCGCGGTGTTCCGCATGATCACGCGGACAAACTTGCGTTCGGTCTGTTCGCCGCAGGCATCGACAACGCCGCCTTCGTCGTCGTCGAAAAATCCGTCACCATCGTCGTCGCCGCCAGTGCCTCCGCCTGGCGGTGTGAAGCCCGAGCCGAGGAAAAATGGCGAGACAAAGGCGAAACTCGGATCTTGGCTTGAGCCGCAACCAACCGACGCGACATAGGCAGCGCCAAGGGTACACAAAGCGGCAGCCGCTACGCCGAGGCGCGCTGATACTCTACGCATTCGCAATCTCCCTACGTGAATCCTTGTCCTCGCCGCCGCAAACCTTGTGCGCAGCGCCGGTTGTCGCCCTTTGCTTCCGGGGAATGATACAAGTGCCCCGAGATTCAAACAAGACAGGGTCGCCGCGCGATGAGCACATCAGCGCGCCACGAAGCAGATGACGACTTGCCGTCGGGCATGCCGCGTATTTTATGCGTAAATCAGCGCGGCCCCGCCGCTGCGGCACGCTACGATGAGATATCGATTCACAGTGGGGCAGACAGATGCGAAAAACAGCGGTTCACATGGCGATCATCTGCTTCGCGTGCTACGTCCAGGCACTCGACGCGGCACCGCCGACTCGCCTAAGCGATTCCAGTGGAACAACTTACGTCGGTCCGGCGGCGGGCGTCGACTATGCTCGCCCGATCGCCGCGGGCGATCTCGACGGCGACGGATTCGATGAGGTAATGATCGGGGCGAGCCGCGCGACCGGCGGCCTCATCAGCCGGGTGTTTGTTGTTCGCGGCGATCCCGACGCAACAGCCCGCGGATCGATCGACCTCGCCGTCCAGCCGGCGTCGCAGGTCATTTTGGGCGCGACCGTCGACGACAATCTCGGTTCATCCATCGCCACCGGCGACGTGAACGGCGACGGGATCGACGACCTGCTGCTGTGTGCATCGAATGCGTCATTCGGGGCGCGGACACGCAGTGGCCTGGCGTACTTGATCCACGGCGGGGCGACATTTTTCGCGAGCCCGACCCGCAATCTCGCCCAAGCCGGCACATGGAACGTGCGATTCGCCGGTCCGGTGATCGGTGGCGACATGGGCGGGCGCAATGCGTTTGGCGGACTCGACACGCACGCTTGCGCGATCGGCAATCTCAACAACGACGCGTTCGGCGATCTCGTGTTCGGCGTACATCTGGCGAACGGGGGGGCGACCGAGTCGGGCCGCGTGGTCGTGCGAATGGGCGCGCCATTTTTCAACGGCACCACCATCGACCTTTCGATCAGCGTCGTCGGCATTGTCGTCGTCAACGGCGAGGGCCAGTTTGACGAACTCGGCGACGCCGTCGCGACCGGCGACATCACCGGCGACGGAATCGATGAGTTGATCATCCCCAATGGCTATTTCAGCCAAACATTTTTTGATAGCGAGGGGGCGGTGCATGTCTTTCGCGGTCGCACGTCTTGGTCGGGCAGCTTCAGTCTTGCTTCTTCGCCTGCCGACATAACCCTGTTCGGCAATCGCCCGTACGACGCACTGGGCGAAACGGCGGCGATCGGCGATTTCGACAACGACGGCATCGCCGACTTGGTCGCCGCCGCGCCGGGCGGTGAGTTGGGCGCGTTCACCAACCAGATCGGCGACGGCCTGATTTATGGCATGCGCGGCCGCACCGCATGGCAAACCGGTACGCATCTCATCGACTTCGCGTTCGACGCGCCCGATTTCATGCTCGTCGGCGACCCGCAAAAGGAACTCGGTAGCTCGCTTGCGATCGGCGATGTCAACGGCGACGGCAACGCAGACGTGCTCGCCGGCGAGTGGTTCGGCGGACCCAGCAACAACGGCGTGGTCGAGGTGCTGCTCGGTCGCCCGGTCGCGGGATCGCCGACGTATTTCGCGAGCGTCGACACCGATCTGCGCATTGAGGGCAGCGCCGCGCAGGATCGCATCAGCTTCGCGCTCGCCGGCGGCGATTCTGACGACGATGGTCGCGACGAGATCATCATCGGCGCGCCGTTCAACAGCGGCGGTCGCGGCACGGTTTATGTTGCGCGCGTGCGATACGGCGATCTCGATTTCGACGACGACGTGGACGCGAGCGACGGGGCGACAGTACTCGATTGCCTGCTCGGGCCCGATGTGCCGGTCGGCTATGAATGCCTGCCCGCCGACTCGAACGCCGACCGGGATGTAGACATGGCCGACATCGCGGCGTTTCAGCGAGCCGCAACCGCGCCGTAACATCGCGCCCCGCGACCTGGCCCCGCATTCGTCGCTACCGTGCCGCGTGCCGCGACTTTTCCATTTCGAGCGCGTTGCCGCCGATGACGCGATCAAACGTATCTTTCGCAAGCAGGGCACGCAGTGCGGCGATGAGTTTCACCGTCGCGTCGGCATGGTTGTCGCCGCGCGGCGAATCCGTGCCGAAGAGGATGCGGCTCGCACCGAGTTGCTCGACCGCTTGCTTCACCTGTTCGGCAGTGGCGTGGGACGTGGTCAGCCACATGGACGCTTCGTCGCGCTTGGTCGCTCGAGCCACCAGATCGAGCGCTTCGACCCAACTCGCCGCGTCGGTCGGGCAGACGATGACGCGCAGGTTTCGCGTGCGCTTGGCCAGGGCGTTAATGCGTGCCGGACGGCACCGATCATCGCGCGATGTGTGTACCAGCAACGGGCAATTGAGCTTGACCAGCAGCGGCAAATAGCGATCAATCCGTGAATCGTCGGCATCCATCCCGCTCTGCACCGGCCAGAATGCGGCCGCCACGAACGGTTCGGTATCGAGCGCGCCGGCGATGGCGTGAATGTTGCTGTCGATCGCCGTCGGTCGCAGGGCGTAGACGGGTGAGAGAGCCGCGTGTCGGCGACAGATGTCGAGGCAGGCGATATTGGCGTCGGGTTCGTCGAGGTTGGTCCCACGTTCCGCGGCGTCGATGCTCGCCACCCACGTTCGCGTGATGCCGGCGGCGGTCGCGGCGGCGAGGACGGCCTCGGCGGTGAATGGCTGCTCGCCAAGCGTTCCGACGATCGCATGCACGTCGATCAACATGAGCGGCTCCCTGGCGAACGTGCGCGAAGCGTATTTTGTGCGAGCAC
>JBJXFK010000245.1:0-2901 GCA_046155505.1 Phycisphaerae bacterium | reverse complement strand
CTGTGTTGTGAATCCGCCCCGCGCGGATTCGGCAGCGCGACGGCCGGAGTGTCGCAAGACAATCCGACCGCCGCGCCGGCGGGTTCGATCCCCGCCACCTCCATTAGCACCACTGCGCGCCGATGGTTTTGCAACGCAAGCGCCCTCGCGCACTACGCCCTGCACCCAGCGCGTATTACGTCGAGCACCGCGGCTCGCCGCAAGCTCAAGTCGAGCAACCTCCCGCATCGGCGTCACACCACTACCCCCGATAACGTCTCCCCCAATTTCTCTTCAATTCCCACGCCGCATTTGCCAAGTGCCAACCGGAATTTACATATTCATCAGATAGGGGAACGCGGCATGAGCTGTCGCCGCGCACGCTCGCTGGGCGCGAGGTATTGACCCGCATGAGCCAAGAAGCACGAACCACACCGGCGCTCCCGCCGAACTCGCTCCGCGCAGTCCTGCGCGTGCTGGGCATTCGTCCCGCCATTTCGCGCGAGACCGACCAGCCCGTACTGCTCGTCGGCAGCCGCCGCGACTGCGATGTGTTCGTGAACGACGCCGACGTGTCGAAAGTCCACTGCGCGATCGTTAACACCGGCGACGCGCTGATGGTCGCCGACTTGTCGAGCCGTCTTGGCACCTACGTCAACGACCAAAAGGTAACCTGCTGCGCCCTCAAACCCGGCGACCGGCTGTCCATCGCCAACGTCTCGATACAGGTCGAGTGGCTCGCCATTCCGCCGAACATCTACACCAAGCCCGAAAAATTCGTCCTGCCCCAGCCGCTACGCCTCAGCGGCGACGGACGCGAGCATGTGATCGACGCCATCCCCGCGGTGATCGGCCGTCGCGGCACGTCGTCGGTGCCGCTCGATACGCCCGATGTTTCGCTGGCCCACGCACTGATCTTCACTATCGACGGTCGTCCGGTGATCGCCGATTTGGAGAGCCGCTCGGGTACGTTCGTGCAACACAGCCGCGTGCGCATCGCGTGGCTGTGCAATCGCGACGAGGTGAAAGTCGGCGGCATTCCGCTGCGGGTCGAATGGTCCGGGCCGATGGGTGCCGAGCCGTCGCTTCCGGTCGGCAACGGCCTGCCCAGCTCGGCCGGCGCGATGGGTAACGCAATTCCAGTGGCTCCGCAGGGCATGGGAGGTGCGCAAGTGTCGATTCCGGGGATGACCCTCGCCGGTGCGGCGATGACCGCAATGCCGATGGTAGCCACGCTGCACGCCGTCAACGACGCCGAGCTGGAATCGACGATTCAGGATTTGCGTGCGTTCCTTGATCGGTTGGAGGGCCAGTTGCGTGCCCGCCAGTCCAAGATCGACGAGCGCGAAAAAGCGGTCGACGCGCTGACCAAGTCGCTCGAATCGATGCGCGTACACTTCGAGACGCAAAGCGCGGAGTTTCAGACGCGGATGGCCGCCGTCGAGAAACGCGAACGCGACTTGTCCGTCAACGAAGTGGCCATCAACGACGCCAAGAGCCGCCTGACGCAGTTTCAGGCGGCGCTGCTCGAAACGAACCGCAAGCTCAGCACAGCGCCGGCGCAGGCCTAGCCGTAGCGATCGGGCCTCTGTGCCCGACGGCGTGGAGCACCGCGGCCCCCCGCGGTATTTGCTCTTTTACCCGCAGCTGAATCGCCGCGAAAAACCGCGGAAGCCGCGGTGCTCCATGTCTTCCGCGTCACACCGCGATGTGCGGCCCCGCCCGCAACGCGTCGCGCACGCACGCAGCCTGCCGCGCTCGCTCGACATCGCGGACAAGCTGGTTTTTCAACTCCTCGACGCCGTTGAATTTCACCTGATCGCGCAGCCACGCGCACAAATGCAGCCCGACGCGCCGCCCGCGCAAATCGCCCGCGAAGTCAATCAAGTGCGCCTCGACCGCCGCCGTCTGCTGATCAAACGTCGGCTGCGGCCCCAGATTCACTGCCGCCAGATGAAACGAAACATCATCTAGTTGCGCGACCGCCGAGTACACCGCGTGTCGCGGCAACAGGTGCTCAATCGCCGTCAGGTTCGCCGTCGGAAAACCGATCGATGCGCCGCGCTGCTGCCCGCTGCCCACCACGCCGCTGATGCGATACGGTCGCCCGAGCATCGTCGCCGCATGATCGACTTGTCCGGAGCGGATCGCGTCGCGAATCGCCGAACTGTTGATCGCCGGGCAACCCGGCAGTTCGGGGCATTCGATTTCGTCCAGCACGATCGCCTCATAGCCGAACCGCACGGCGTGCTCTCGCAGCGTCGTTACGGAACCAGTTCGCCCGCGCCCAAAATGAAACGTCGGCCCCTCGACGAACGCCCGCGGGCGGCAACGCTCGACGATTCGCCGCAAGAATTCCTCAGCGGTTTGATTGAGCAAATCCCAATCGGTGTTGAGCACGATTACGGTCGTCGCGCCGACGCTGCGCAACAACTCCGCGCGTTCATCAATCGTCGTCAATCGCGGCGGGGCCTTCGCCGGCGCGAGTAGCGTCAGCGGATGCGGGTCGAACGTCGCGAGCACGACCGGCGCGTCGCACCACTCCGCCGCTTGCCGGGCACGCTGCACGAGGGCCGCGTGACCGCGATGCACGCCGTCGAAATTACCGACCGACAGCACGCAGCCCTGCGGCGGCGGTGAGAACTCATCGAGTCGCAAGTATCGCGTCATGTTTTGGTGCGTCCGCGACGGCTAACCACTGCATCACACCCGTTCGGCGGCGACCAGATCCTCATACGTTTCGCGCCGCCGAATCAGCCGCGCGTCACCGCCATGCACCAGCACCTCGGCCGCGCGGGGCCGCGAGTTGTATTGGCTCGACATCGTCATCGCATAGGCACCCGCTGTGTATGCCGCCAGCAGATCGCCCTGCTTCACCGGCGGCAACGCCCGTCCCTTGGCCAAAAAATCGCCGCTCTCGCA
>JBJXFK010000243.1:0-18351 GCA_046155505.1 Phycisphaerae bacterium | reverse complement strand
GGCCTCCGGCCGGTGCGTTTCTTATTCGCACCGGCCGGAGGCCGATGCTCCCCGCGCGCTTTCCGCGCCGCATTCATCGCACGGCTATACTGTTTCCGATGCGAGTAGGCCGCTTTGTGTTCGTCGTTGCCGTCCTGATCGCGCAGTTGGTCTGCACCCCCTCCCTCGCCCAACCGCAGGACGTGACCGGCGAGCAGGTCAAGCAGGCCATCTCGCGCGGCGTGCGGGCGATCAAATCGCTTCAGGAAGACGACGGCACATGGAGCCAGGGCGAGCGCGGCGACGGGCTAACCTGTCTCGCCACGCTCGCGCTGCTGCAAGCCGGCGAGAAGCCGATCTCGACGGTCGTCGCCCGCGCTCTCGATTACATCCGCACGATTCGCAACGAGCGCACCTACAACGTCTCGCTCAAATTGATGGTGCTCAGCATCGCCGACCCGGTGAAGTATCGCGCCGAAATTCAAGCCGCCGCCAAGTGGCTGATCGGTGCGCAGCTTGACAGCGGCATGTGGACGTATGACGCGAGCAAAGGCGTGTTCGACAATTCCAATTCGCAATTCGCACTGCTCGGTCTGCACCACGCCGCACAGGCCGGCATCGAGATTCCGCCGAACGTCTGGAACAAGGCCCGCACGCGCGTGCTCGAGACGCAGCGCCCCGACGGCGGATGGGCCTATCAGAGCATCGGCGACAGCTATGGCAGCATGACCGCTGCGGGCGTCGCCAACTTACTGATCCTCGGCTCGAACATGGCCACGTCGAACGAGAGCGGCTTTCGCGACGGCGTCGCGCCGGACTGCGGCAAGTACGGCTTTTCGCGTCCGCTCAATCAGGGGCTCAACTGGCTGAGCAATCACTTCACCGTCGAAGCCAATCCCGCGCGCGGCAATTGGTATGTGAACTACTGGCTCTACGCGGTCGAGCGCGTCGGTATTCTCAGCGGTCGCCGCGCGTTCGGGCAGCACGATTGGTATCGTCGCGGCGCGGCCCGTTTGGTGCGCGAGCAGAACAACCGCGGGCAGTGGGGAAACGGCCTGGTCGATACGTCGTTCGCGGTGCTGTTTCTCGGAAAGGGCCACAAGCCGCTGGCGATTCAAAAGCTGGCGTGGAGCAACAACGAAGAGCAGTGGAATCTCGATCGGCGCGACGTCGAGAATCTGGTCGGGTTCATCGGCGACAAACTGGGCGAGGCGGTCGCGTGGCAGGTGGTGGACATTGACGCGCCGCTGGATCAGTGGCTCGCCGCCCCGCTGCTGTACATGCAGGGCCATCAATTCCCGCAATGGTCGCCCGCCCGCAAGAAGAAAATCCGCGAGTACGTCGAGAAGGGCGGCACGCTGCTGGCCGAGGCGTGTTGCGGGCGCGAGCCGTTTCAGCGCGGCTTCGAACAGTTTTGCGTCGAGGTATTCCCCGAGTATCCGCTGCGCGAGCTGGATGAGAGCCACCCGGTCTATCGCGCGCATTTCGAAGTGCCGCCGTACGGGTTGAAGGGGATCGATCTCGGCTGTCGCACGAGCGTGATCTATGCCCCGCGCGATCTTTCGTGTTTGTGGGAGCAGGTGAAGGTGCCGCTGCTGAGCGAACAGGCATTCAAGCTGGGTACTAACATCGCCGCGTTTGCGACCGGGCGACAGGCGCTTCGCGATCGGCTCGATATCGTCACGGTGCCCGATGGCGAGCGCAAGATCGACGAACAGCCGACCGTCGCGGGCGTGCGGCTCGCGCAGATCGTGTACGACGGCGACTGGTCGCCCGATCCGACTGCGCTCGTGCATTTTGCCGAGTATCTGCGTGATCAGTTTCAGCTTTCGCTCGTCACGGCGTACAAACCCGTGCGGCTCGACGAGCGCGAACTGGCCGCGTCGCCGATCGCGTACTTGACGGGGCACTATGCGATCAAATTCAGCGAAGAGCAGCGCACGGCGCTGCGCGCGTATCTGCGTCGCGGTGGGTTCGTGCTGGCCGATGCGTGTTGCGGGCGACCGGCGTTCGATCAATCGTTTCGGGCGATGATCGCCGAGGCGTTTCCGGGCGAGTCGTTTGAGCTGCTGCCGCCCGATCATGCGCTGCTTGCGGGAAACCCCGGCTTCAAGATCGATCGCATCACTTACAAGCCGACCGCACAGGCCGAGACGCCAGACCTGGATCAGCCGCGATTGTGGGGCTTGACGCTCGGTGGGCGGCTGGCGCTGGTCTATAGCCCGTACTCGCTTGGCTGCGGACTCGACGGGCACAAGTGTTTCAACTGTCGCGGCGTAGTGGACGATGACGCGAAGCATATTGCGGCGAATGTTGTATTGTTCGCGCTCACGCGATAACGCGACGAGACGATCAGGGTCGACTCATCAAATCACAATCACGCCCGGCGTTTTCGCGCGCGGCTTGGGCCAGAGCATCAGGCACAGCGCACCGACCATGAGGCCCGAGACGGCGAGCACCGGCTTGACCATGTCGTCGCTGAGCGTACTCCAGTCGTTGCTGTTGATCACCGTCGCCAGCTCGGTCGAAGCCGGGCCGACGGCGAGAATCGCGGCACCCATCACCGCGCCGCAGCCGAGCATGGCGCGGAACATGTGTGTCGAGCCGTCGTGGCGACGGGCGAGCACGAGGAAAAAGCTGCCGATCGCGAGAGGAATCAGGATCACGGCGGGTTTGATCTCGGCGATCTGTCGGGTGCGGCCGTCCTCGGTCAGCATGATCCGTCCGCGATCGGCGTAGACACGCTCGCCGCCGGCGCGAAAGTCAATTACCGGCGCGATCGGCGGAATTGGTGCGGCCGGCGCGCCGACGCGAGCGATGGCGTTCATGTCTGACGCTTCATCCATGCGCGGCCCGATGAACGCCAGCGCCGCGACCAAACCGACCAATACGAGAATCTGCCCAACGAACGAAAAGCTCATATTCGCCAGACGGGCGAAAAACCCCGGCTGATTCGACGCCGCGATGGTCTTGGCGACGCTGGGTTCGGTTGTCTTGCGGTCCTTGTTGCGAAACGCCCCCGCCGCGCAGAGGAACCCAATCATGCTGGCGGCAAGCATCGGCTTGTTGTGATCTCGATCACCGAATGCGATCAGTCCCATCGGTATGCACGCGGCCGCGAAGCAGAGTGCGCTGAGCAGCGGGCGAAGCGTGCCCTGCCACGCCGAGAGAGGCAAAACCTGGCTGCCCTTGAATTTGAAAAAGCCGTGTAGTGACATGGACGACATCGCCATCACGAATCCAACAACGCGATCGTCGCCGCGCGTCGTTCCGACTGCGACGAAGCCGATGATCATCATGATCATCGCCAGCGCCGCCGCGAGTTTCCAGAGGTTACGTTGCCATCCCGGGATTGCGCCGAGCATGCCGGACGCGCTCAGCCGCGAGTCAGGCTCGGCTGCGACGGTCGCTGCGGGAATCGCGGGCATCGGCGTGCTGGCGGGGATCGCCGGGATGGGTGGCAAGTTGACCGGCGACCGCTGTGCCGCGGGGGCTGCGGCGGCGGGGCGTTCCGTGCGATTCAGCCAGACGCTGGTGTCGTCCTTGTCGCGATCGGCACGGCCTGCGTTGCGCGAACGCGCCGAGCGGGTCGGCGCGATGGGGAATAAGCTGCCACCCATTTGCGTCAGAATCGACAGGGTCGCCGCCATCGCCGCGCCGACGAACACCAACTCATGTGCCTTGCCGATCGCGGCGGCGATCAGGCCGACAAAGCCCGGCATAAACGCATCGCCGGCGTTGATGTTGCCGCGCTGGCCGCCCTCGATGCGCTGCCGAATGTCGAAGAAGCCGAGCACCGCCAACAGCGGAAAAATCAGCGCCTGCACGCGACCGCCGGCCTCGTCGGCAACAATCAATCCTGGAATCATACAGACAAAACCAAACGCCGCACACATGATCCGACCGGGCAATCCCTCGCCGCCGACCATGCGTTTGGCCAATACGAAGTGGTTGAGCAGTGCGCCGACCGTTGCGCCGGCCATCATCAGGCCGATCGCGATGGGCATTTCCTCGGACTTGTTGCCGGAGATCACAAAGCAACCGCCGGCGACGGCGACCGTGATCACCGCCATCGTCAGCAGCGTCGGCCAGCGCTCGCGTCCGACGGTCAGACCCTGCTCCCGCGCGATCTCCAAGCCGTCGCGAATCTTTTGGCCGATGTCGGCGTGATAAACGTACTTGTTCTCCGCCCGCTCGCCGGGCAGCGGCGGAATCTCGGGCAGCGGTGCGTCCGCGATTTCGCGTGCGTCGAGTACCGGCACGCGCGGGCGCTCGTAGGGCGTCGTGCGCGTGCGGTCGTGGTCGCCGGGCTCTTCCTCGCGGCGCACATGCGTGAGCGACGCGGGGTCGAACGAGGCCATCTCGGTGCTAATGTTGCCGGCGCTCATGATCGCGTCGATCATGGCATCGACGCTTTGAAAGCGATCGTTCGGGTTCTTGGCCAGCGCCCGCGCGATCACGCTCGCGAACGGCTCGGGGATGCCGGTCGTATCGGCGTTCTCGGTCAGGTGCCGCATCAGAATTTCGCCCATGCTCGAGCCGGCGAACGGCAGCTTGCCCGTGAGCATCTCGTAGAGAATCACGCCGAGCGCGTAGATGTCGATCGCCTTCGAATAGCTGCCCGAACCGATTTCGGGGGCCATGTAATGCACGGTGCCGACGCTGACCGTGTTGCCGCTGTGGGCGCTGATGGCGATGTGCTTGCTCAGGCCGTAATCGCCGATTTTCACATAGCCGTCGTCATAGAAAATGTTGCCCGGCTTCAGGTCGCGATGCACGATGCCGCGATCGTGCAGATAGGCCAGACCCTTGGCGATACCGGTGACGAAAAACGCGGCCTTCTGCACACCCATGCCGCTGGGGTCGACGTTCATCAACTCGCGCAGCGACGGGCCGGTGACGTACTCCATGAGCACGAACGGCTCGTTCTCAGCGTTTTTCTTCACGTCAAAAATCGAGACGAGATACGGGCTTTTCAGGTTCATCACATGGGCGATGCCGCGCAGCTCGACCTCGGGGTTTTCGCGCAGATACTTCACCGCGATCTGTTTGCCCGAGTCGGCCAGCGCGTAGTACACCTCGCCGAACCCGCCGCGGCCGACAGCGCGCTGAATGGTGAGGCCCTCGAGAGGCCGGTCGCCATGTTTGAAGGTATAGGCCACGTGTGATTCCTTCTACCAAAGTGGAGCAGCCGCCCTCGGCTGCGCCATGTGGAGCAGCCGCCCTCGGCTGCTCGTCCGCTCTGCGTTCAATTTGCGGAGTTCAAAGTGTCAAGTTCAAAGTGCAAAGTGAAGAGCGTGCAACGCGCAACGCCTGCCCGATACGAGCGTGCTGCCGTTCGGCACTTCTTCCACTTTGAACTTTGCACTTTTCATTTTGCACTCCCGATCGTCGGGCACGGCGGCCCGATCGCTACGCAATGTCGCGCGAGTCATATTTCTTCACCGTCAGCCGCAATTCGCCGATTTCGACTGGCATCGACGGCAATAACTCGAACGCCGCCGATTTTTCGCGCAAGTTGCTGCTGTGTCGCCGCGCGAGCAGTTGCCCGTCGCGTTCGAACAGCAGCACGCGGTCCTCGCCCTCGCGCGTCCGCACGTGACAACTTTCCTGCGGACCGATCAGGCACGTATCTCTCAGCAGCACCACCACGCTCACATCCTGCGGCAGGCGATTGCGATCGGCCAGTCGCAGCACAGCGGTCTCGCTCTTCACGCTCGGCCGCGAGAATACCAGCTTCGTCGTCGCGCCGAGCAGAATGCGATCGCCGTCGCGCAGCAGCACCTTGGTCACCGGCTTCTGATTCACCCGCACCGGCCCGTGCGCGACAATGAAGTAGTCATCGCCGCTTTGCACGATGTCGGCATGGTGCGACTGAATGTCGGCCGGCATCGGCACGTCCATCTTCTGCGAACTCCCGCCGCGACCGATGCGCACCAGATCGCGGCGAACGATTAGCGCGCTGCCCGTGCCGTCAACCAGCAGCAGCATCGACGTCGCGTTGCGCGCCGGTTGCACTGCAGCGGCGACAATCGGCGGCGACGCCTCACGCGGAGCAACATCATGCCGAATTTCGCGCGGCGCGGCGATGAGAATCTCAGGCGATTTGTGTAGCGGCTCGCCCGCGGTCAGCAGTCCGAGCGGCGAAGCGAGTAGTGCCGCCCGCGCCGTCGTGAGCTGATCCACCTGTTTGCTCAGATCGCGCGCCCACGCCGCGTCGCTGCGCGATGCGCTGATGCGCAGCAGCGAATCGCGCAGGCCGTGAAAGTCGCCGCTCGACAATTGTCGCGCGGCGACATTGACGAGATCGATCATGCGTTGTTGTTCCTCGAGCGCCGGCGAAAGCGGCGCGAGCGATCGAATGAACGACGCAGCAACCGCCGGCCGATCGAGCTGTCCGGATGCAATCCAGCCGTCGATCTGTCGATGGAGTGCCGCGCCAAGCTCGATGGCCATGCGGTCGGACGAATCGGTCCGGCCGTGGCGCTGCGTGGCATCTTCCCAGAAGCGGCAAGCGGCAAGCACGTCGCCCGCGGCGAGACTGGTCGAAGCTTGAGCGAGCATCTGTTCGCTTCGTTGCAGCCGAACGTCGAGTTGCTCGCGCAACTGTTCGCGGCGCTGCGGGTCTTCTAGTTGTTCGATGCTCAGTCGTCCGCTTTCGAGTCGCCCCGCGTCAAGTTGAGCACTGGCACGTTTGAAAGCGTCGGATTCGGCGGCGTGGCGGTCGATGCGTTTGCCGTGTTCCTCTTCGACGCGTTTGCGAAGGGCCAGCGCATCGCTGCCGACGCGGTCGATGGCGGCCAGCTTGTCGAGGTCGGACAGAACGTCACGATAACGGCCGGCCTGTGCGTGCAGGCGGGCACGGGCGAGCAATTGTCGGGCGAGGTCGTCGAGCAATTCCTGAGCGCGGCGCTGGCGACGGAGGTCCGGCGACGCGAGGCGGTCAAATGCCTCGTCGATCCGGCCGTCGCTGAGAGCGCTTTCAGCGGCTCGAATTCCCGTATGTAGCCAGCGGGAGAGCATGCCGATCCTCACGATTCGTGCCCCAATGGGGCGTGATTCTACCGGGGATCCGTGCGGGACAGCCGCCGGATCGATGAGGGATTCGCGGTTTGAGGGACAATATTCAGCAAGAATTGGGTCGGCGGAGCGTATTCAATACAGAGGGGCGTGTGCGCAACCGAATGCCGCGCCGCGATCCGACGAAGTGGCGTCAAAAACTCTGAATTGGTATGGATTTGCGATCGATTCGGGTCTACAGTGGTGTGGGTCGGACGGTCCGGCTCGAACGCGAAATTGGCATGTGTTGACGCGGCGGCGAGAAACTTTGCGTTGCAAGTTAAGCGCGGCGCGTTATACTTCCGATACCGACTACGGTTCGTAGCGATTCCGTGGTCGGGGTATGGGACAAGAAGCGGAGATTACCATGCCTGGCTTCATCTCTGACATTCTGCGAACAATGATGGATCTGTTCGGCATCGACATCTTTGGCTCACTGGGCTAAAGACCACCGATGTCGCGCATCCAATTCGACCCCGCCTATTCCCGGCGGGAAGAGCAACTCGGCGCATATGTCGCCGTTTCCATCTGGGTATTGAATGTGGCGATTCTGGTCGGCCTGCTGTTGTGGGTCGCCGAGTGGTCGCCTGTTGCGTGAAACACGCGGCCGGCATTCAAGACCGTTTCGATTAGAAATTACAAAACCAAAAAACGTCCGCGCTCGGGACAGACGTGAGGCCGACTCTGTCGCGGCCCGGTGTCTCCGGTGCGGACTTGTCTTTTGCGGCGCGACGCACATCGTCACAGTCGCCGCAGTAATCAGTGCGTGGCCGGTGCCGCTGTCGGTGATGCAGGACCGGACATTGGCGTCTTCGGCGGCTTGCTCCCGCCCCGGATGTCGCTGAAAAACTGAATCACATAGTAAAACACCGGCGTCAGAAAAATGCCGAACAGCGTCACGCCCAGCATGCCCCAGAAGACCGCCGTCCCGAGCGTTTGTCGCATCTCGGCACCCGCCCCCTTCGACATCATCAACGGCACAACACCCAGGATAAACGCCAGCGAGGTCATGATGATCGGGCGCAGCCGCAGCTTGCACGCTTCGAGCGTCGCCTCATAGCGCGGCATGCCTTCGTCGCGTTTCATCTTGGCGAACTCGACGATCAAAATCGCGTTCTTGCTGGCCAGGCCGACCAGCACCACAAAGCCGATCTGCGTGAAGATGTTGATGTCCATGTCGGCCCGCCACACGCCCAGCACCGAACTGAGCAAGCACATCGGCACGACCAGAATCACCGCCAGCGGCAACGTCCAACTCTCATATTGCGCGGCGAGCAGCAAAAACACGAGCACGACCGCGCCGATGAACACGTACGCTGCCGTGTTGCCGGCGAGAATTTGTTGCAGCGTGAGTTCGGTCCATTCCGATCCCATGCCGCGCGGCAGCTCGGCCTTGGCCAGCGTGTTCATGTTGCGAATCACATCGCCGCTGCTGACGCCGGGCAATGTTGCGCCGTTGATTGCGGCGGCGGGATACATGTTGTAGCGTGTGATCATCACCGGCCCGGATGCGTCCTTGACCTCGGCGATCGCGGGCAGCGGCACCATCTCGCCCGCCTCGTTGCGCACCTTCAAAAACTGCACATCCTCGGGCGAGCGGCGAAACTCGGGCGCGGCTTGCACGTTGAGCTGCCAGGTGCGGCCGAAGCGGTTGAAATCGTTGACGTAAAATCCGCCGAGAAAAATCTGCATCGTGCTGAACACGTCGCTCAGCGGAATGCCCTGCTTTTTGGCTTTGGTACGGTCGATGTCGGCGTAAAGCTGCGGCGTGCTGGCGCGGAACGAATTGAACACGCCCACCAGTCCGGGCAGCGAATTGGCCTTCGTCGCGATATTGTCGGCCTGCCCCTGCAACGCTTCTAGTCCCTGGTCACTGCGATCCTGCACCATCAGCTTGAAACCGCCCGCGTTGCCGATGCCGCTCACCGGCGGCGCGCCGAACAGCAGCACCATCGCTTCGGGAATTTCGGCCGCGATGCGCTGGCGGAGCTTTTGCGCGATCACGTCGGCGTGCAGATCGGGACGTTTCTTGCGTTCGTCGAACGGCTTGAGCGGAAAGAACATCGAGCCGAAGTTGGAGCCGAACGCGTTGAGAATGAACGACTGACCGGCGACGCCAACGGTGTGCGCCACGCCTTCGGTTTCGCGGCCGATTTTGTCGAGCTTGTGCATGACCTCTTTGGTGCGTTCGAGCGAGGCCGAATCGGGCAATTGCACGCCGCTGATGAGATAGCCCTTGTCCTGATTGGGAATGAACCCGCCGGGCACTTTGGTAAAGCTCCACTGTGTCGCGTAGAGCAGCCCGCCGTAGAGCACGAGCACGATCAAGCTCAGTCGCAAGCTGCGCCCGACGATCCAGGTGTATCCGCCGGTGGCGATGTTAAAGCCGCCGTTGAAGGCCTTGAACAGCCAGCCGAGCGTGAAATTCAGCAGTAGTGTGAGCGGATCGCGAGTCTTGTGCTTGGGTCGCAGCATCAATGCACAGAGAGCCGGGCTGAGCGTGAGCGAGTTGACGGCAGAGATGATCGTTGCCGCCGCGATGGTGACGGCGAACTGGCGAAAAAACTGACCGGTGATGCCGGTGATGAACGCACAGGGGATAAACACCGCGGACAGCACAAGCGCGATCGCGATCACGGGGCCAGAGACTTCGTGCATTGCCTTTTGCGTCGCCTCGCTCGATGAGAGGCCGCGCTCGATGTGATGCTCGACGGCTTCGACGACGACGATCGCGTCATCGACGACGATGCCGATCGCCAGCACCAGACCAAACAGCGTCAGATTGTTCAGTGTGAATCCGAACGCCGCCATGACGGCAAATGTGCCGACGATCGCCACCGGCACGGCGAGCAGCGGGATGAGCGCCGACCGCCAGCTTTGGAGAAAGAGCAGGACGACGATCGCGACCAGAATCACCGCGTCGAGCAGCGACTTCTCGACTTCGTGGATTGACTCGTCGATAAACGGCGTCGTGTCGTACACGATCGCGTAGTCGAGACCTTCCGGGAAACGCGACTTGAGATCGTCCATTTTCTCGCGGATGCGTTCGGCGGTCTCCAGTGCGTTTGATCCCGGGAGCTGGAAAATCGGCAAGCCGACCGATGGGCGACCATCCATGATCGAATATTGATCTTGATTCTTGGCACCCAGCTCGACCGTCGCCACATCCTTGATGCGCGTCAGATCGCCGAGTTCGCCCGTCTTGATGATGATCTCGGCGAATTGCTCGGCTTCGGCGAGGCGGCCGAGCGTGGTCATTACATACTGAAAATCCTGTCCCGGTGGCGTCGGCGGCTGGCCGATCTGGCCCGCGGCGACCTGCACGTTTTGCTCGCGCAGGGCGTTGACCACGTCGAGCGCGGTCAGGTTTCGCGCGCTGAGCTTTTGCGGATCGAGCCAGATCCGCATGCTGTAATCCTGCTGACCGAGGTACGCCACATCGCCCACGCCCTCGACGCGCGACAATTCATCGCGCACCTGTAACGTCGCGTAATTGCTGATGTAGAGCTGGTCATAGCGCTCGTCGGGCGAGAATAGGTTCACGACCAGCAGAATGTCGGGCGAGCGCTTCACGACGGTTACGCCGGTGTTCTTGACCACATCCGGCAGCAGCGGCGTCGCGCGGCTGACGCGATTTTGCACCAGCACCTGGGCCATGTCGAGATTGGTGCCGAGCTTGAACGTGACGGTCAGGTTGTAGGAACCGTCGTTGCCGCAGTTCGACGACATGTAGAGCATGTCTTCGACGCCGTTGACCTGCTGCTCGATCGGCGAGGCGATGGTCTCGGCCACGACGCGGGCGCTCGCGCCGGGATAGGCGCAGCTCACCGAAACGGTGGGCGGGGCGATCTCGGGGTACTGCGCGATGGGAAGCGATCGAAACGCGACCGCGCCGACGAGCGTGATGACGATTGAGATCACCATCGCGAAGATGGGTCGTGGAATGAAGAACTGCGCCACGGACTGCCTGCTTTCTGCGCTGGCGAGCCGCTCGGGCTCGCGCGGGTGGGGCGGGCATCCTGCCCGCCGCTGCAATCAGAATGCCTGCCTCACCCAATTCGACGAATCACTCATGACGGATCGCTACGGCTTGCTTGTTGGGGCCGAGGTCGTGGGTTTGCCGCTCTGCTCCGGGCTGACCGGCATGGGTTGCTCGACCGGCTTGACCGTCACGCCGGGCCGCACGCGTTGCAGGCCGATGGTGATTACGCGGTCGTCGGCGGTGATGCCGCTGGTGATGACCCGCAATCCGTTTTCGAGCGTGCCGACCTGCACCGGTCGATACTCGACGACGTTTTGCGTGTTGACCACGAGCAGGAAGCGCTGCCCCTGATCCGAGCCGAGCGCACGTTCGGTGACGACCAGCGCGTCATACGGCTTTGAAATCGGTACGCGGACGCGCGCGAAGAGGCCGGGAAGCAGCCGATCGTCGGGATTCTTGAATCGCGAGCGCACCTGAATCGTGCCGGTGCTGGGCCGAATGCCGGGGTCGGCGTAATCGACGAACCCCTCGAACGGAAAGCCTTCGTCGTTCATGCGCCCGAGGAACGAGGGTGACTTTGCGGCCGCCGGCAGTTTTTCGCCCGTCTCTTCCGCCCGCTTGCGCAGGCGCAGTGAATCACGTTCGCTGATTTCGTAATAGGCATAGACTTCCGCGTCATTCACGATTCGGGCCAGCACGGTTGTGTCGGACGAGACGAGATTTCCGACGTCGATCAGATTGCGCGTGGTGCGGCCCTCGATCGGTGCTTTCACGCTGCACCATTCGAGGTTTAGCTCAGCACGCTCCTTGTCGGCGTGGGCGGCGGCGATCTGGGCGGCGAGTGCGTCGCGCTTCGAGATGACGTCGATGCGTTCGTCGGCGCTCGACACGCCGCGATTGAAAAGCTCGTCGACCTTCTTCACGTCGTTCTCGGCCTTTGCGAACTGGGCGCGGAGCGCCGCATGATCGGCCTCGGCCTTCGACAACGCCATCTCGAATGGGCGTGGGTCAATGGTGAATAGCAGTTGGTCCTTTTTCACCCAGTCGCGCGGCTGGAAGTACATTTTTTCGAGAAAGCCGGTCACGCGGGCCCGCACCTCGACCTCTTCGAGCGGGGCGATGACGCCGGTCGAATCGATCGTGTCCTGAAGCGACTGCTTCAGCGGTTGGCTGACGATGACTTCCGCGGGCGGCGGCGTAGGAATCGCATTGGCTTGCGATTCGCTGCACCCGGTGAGCGGCGGCGCGATGATCGCCGCAGCGAGAAAAATCAGCACGCCACGAGACGAGAAACGACGAACTGTACGATTGCGAGCGCCCGGTTTCACTGGCCGGCTCCTTGATATCAGCTGCGCGATCGACGCGCACGCCGCAGGACGAGCGAAGTAGTGCAGTAACCGTGCAGAGGATAGTCGCAGTCGAGCGTTTGGGTTTGCTGCGCGACGGCGTTTCGAAACGGTCGGCGCGCGCAGGGGGACCGGTCTCCTGACCGGTCTTTCTTCAATTTGATTTCCTCCAGAATAGAGACCGGTCACGAGACCGGTCCCCCAGCGCAGCGCGGCCCGAATCCGGAGGTGTTATTGCCCTGCATCGGCTCGCTACCCCGGCATCGTCGTCGGCAATGCGAATCCCGCCGCTCGCAGCCCGGCGAGAATTGTCTCAACCGCGAGGGCGGCGAGGATCAAGCCCATTACGCGGCTGAGGATGTTTGCCCCGCCCATGCCCATGAGTCGTTGCAGCGGAATCGCGGCGCGCAGAAACGCCCACTGCACAAACAGCACGAGCAGCAGCACGACGCCGGTGCGGGCCTGATCAACAAAGCTGAAGCGGTGATAGTCGGTGAGCACGACCACGGTCAGAATCGTTCCCGGTCCGGCGATCGCGGGCATGCCGAGCGGAAAAATCGCCGGGTCACCCTCGACCTCTTGCACGTCGCGCTTCTGCGCCTTGGGCTCGGCGAAAATCATGGTGAACGCGAGATAGAACAAAACGATGCCGCCCGCGATGCGAAAGGCGTGGATGCCGATCCCCATCGCTTCGAGTACGAATTGTCCGGCGAACAGAAATGCGATCAACACGCACGCCGCGATCAGCACCGCCCGATTGGCGATGCGATTCAGCTCGGCCGGCGGCCGCGCGCCGGCGATCGCGAGAAACAGCGGCACCGTGCCGATCGGGTCAACCACCACAAAGAGCGTCACGAAATCGGTGAAGAGCGATTTCCACAGCCCCTCGGATTGCACAAACTCCACCAGACGCATCCAGAATCCGGCGGAGTCTGCAAGCATCGGTGGAGTTCCTGAAGACCCGACGATCATCGGCCCAAATGCAGCACGCGGCGGCGATTACGGCTTCTTCGCCGGTTCGGCTTTGCCCGCCTCGGCCTCGGCCCGCTTCTCGGCACCTTCGCCACGCGGACGCATGCGCTTGATCGTGTCGTCGTACTTCGTTTGCATGTCGGCCTTCAGCACGTCGCGAACGTTCTTGAGCAGACCGTCCATCTGGTCGGGCCGCGGGCCGTCTTGCGGCGGGGCGACCGGCTTGTTGATGTCGACCCGGAACGCGTCGAGCACGTTGTCGAGCTGCTCATTCTGCTTGGCGTCGAGGCTCATGCGGCGAGCCATGCCGACCATGTCCACCGGACGAACGACGCCGCTGGGGTTGCGTTCGAGGCGTTGAATGTGGAATTCGAGCAGCTTCTTTTGATCGTCGGTCAGGATTTTCTTCAGATTATCGAGGAACTCCGGCTCCTGATTTTTGCCGCGGCCCAGCTCGCGCAGCTCGGCGGTGATGCGGGCCTCGCCGTCCTTGTCGCCTTTCTCCTGAGCCTCGCGCAATTCCTGCATCAGCGACTGCACCTTGTTGATGTCGAGCGCCTCGGCCGGCCCCTCGTGGAACACGGTGTCGATGATGCCTTCCACCGATTTTTCCTGATCAGGCGTCAGGAAAAGCTGGTTGGCTAGGTAATTCGCGCGGCGTTCGCCTTGCAGGGCCGCACGTTTCGGCGCGCTGGGTGCGTTTTTGGGCTGCGGCTGCTGCGCGATGGCGGTGGCGGCGATGGTCAGGACGGCGATTGTGGCGAGCGTACGAATCATGGTTGTTCCTCATCGGGCGGCACGCGTATCGCGGCCGCGGGTGACACTCTTCGACCATTTTATCGTACCGCAGGGGTGGGCGGATTGAAACGGTGTTTGATCGAGGCGTTTGTGGAGCAGCCGCCCTCGGCTGCGATTCTATCGGCGTACCCGGCGTGACGAGGTGTTCGGCAGACCGGCACACGTCGCGATGGCGGAGGGTGTTCCCTCGCTTGCGCTTCGGGCTCGGTTTCGCGTCGCTATCGCTCGGGGCACTCGCTTGCGCGTCGCGTTCGGACTTGCTGCGCGAGCCGGCGTCGGGCACAGAGGCCCGATCGCTACGCGCGGCGCGACCTCACCGTTACGGCACCGGTGCCATGGGCTCCACAATCTGCTCATACCCATCCGGCGTCTTCAGCTCAAACACTGATGGCGACAGGCCAATGTTGATTTCCGGATCCTTGAACGACAGCGTCGTGAATGAGTTCGTATTGCCCGTGCCGTCGAGCTGCCCATAGCGCACGCGCACCGGCATGCCGCTTGCCTTGCCGTCCGTCGCCACCCAGAACTCGATCGTCGCGAATCGATCGGCCAGCGGATTGCCCGCCCGCGGCGTCAGGCGGATGTGATCGGTATCAGGCACCGCGCTGGCCTTGTCATCCACCCGCTCGACGCGAAACGCCTCCAGCACCTCGGCCTTCTTTTGGCCGAACGGCAGCGGGAACTTGCCCTCTTTGAGCGCGAACGGGTTGCTCTTGTCATCCGCCGTGCGAATCTCTCGGCGCGAAACAGTTTTGGTTTGCGAGTTCAGCTCGACGTAGAAACGCCCGTCAAACAGGTGAATCTCATCCAGCGGATCGGCTCGATCGCCGGCGATGCGTTTGTTGAAATGTGCCTTGAACTTGGCCGTGGGCGTGTCCTGGCGATAGTTGAGCTGCCCGATGCGCACGACGGTCGAATCCTCGATCGGGTAGAGAACTTCCCATCGCACCTCGGCCCGCACGTCCTGAATCTCGCGAGTTTCGAGCCGGTCGAGAATTTTGTCCACTCTCTCATCGCCCGACGTGAGCACCGCGGTCGAGCTGGTTGGCGTACTTGCGGGCGCGCTCGTCGGCGAAGCGATCGGCGCTGGTGATGACGTCGCCGGCTGCGATTGCTGCGCGGCGGCGATGTGGGCCGTCGCCAATGTCGCTATCATGCCCGTCGCTGCGGATCCAAGTGCGTTCCATTTCACGTCGCGGACTCCTGTGCCTGCGGTGCGTAGCGTTCGATGCGGATTCTACAGCGGATGAGTCGCCGGGCACTCTCTCGGGCGCGTGCGTCCGACACGACAGGCTTCGCCGCATGTGGTTGATCTTCGATGCGCTCTATCTTCTGGGCCTGCTGCTGTTGTGGCCGCTGCTGGTTATTCGGCGGATTCGCCGCGGACCCGGCAGCGTCGCCCTGCGCGAGCGGCTCGGCGGTGTGCCGCTGCGACCGGTCGCGTCGCGCTGCGTCTGGATTCACGCCGTCTCGCTGGGCGAGATGAACGCGACGCGTACGCTGGTGCGCGACCTGCACAAGCTCTCGCCGAATACTGTAATTGTCATCAGCAGCACCACGCAGACCGGCCTAGCACAGGCACGCCAGCTCTATCCCAAATTGGTCGTGTTTCGCTATCCGCTCGATTTCTCGCTGGTCGTCCGACGCGTGCTGGATCGCATCCGCCCGTCGGCGATTGTGCTGATGGAGCTGGAGGTCTGGCCCAATCTGCTCGACCTGGCGAGCGCACGCGGCATTCCCGTCATGATCGCTAACGGCCGCATCACGGCAGAAAAGAGCGTGCGGCGGTTCAATTTGCCGCTGCTGCGCACGGTCGCGCGGCGGATGTTCGGTCGGCTCGAATATGTCGCGGCACAGGATCCGACGTATGCGGAGCGGTTTGTGCGGCTGGGCGTGCCTGCCGCGCGGGTCGAGGTCACCGGATCGCTCAAGTATGACACGGCCGAGATCACCGATTTCATCGAGGGTCAGGATCAACTCGCCTCCGCGATGCAGATAGACACCGAATCGCCGCTGTGGGTTTGCGGCAGCACGGGGCCGGACGAAGAGGCGACGATTCTCGATGCATTTCAGCAATTGCGAGCGGAATTTGCGAACCTGCAACTCGCGATCGTGCCGCGCAAGCCCGAGCGATTCGACGAGGTTGCCCAGCTCATCGTCGAGCGCGGATTGGCCTGCATGCGACGAAGCGGCAAGCCGACGGCGATGCCGAACGGCGCGGCGCGAGTGCTGCTTGGCGACACAATGGGCGAGCTGCGCAAATTCTATTCGCTGGCGACGGTTGTTTTTGTGGGCCGCACACTCGTCGCGATGGGCGGCTCGGACATGATGGAGGTCGCGGCACTCGGCAAAGCGACCGTCGTCGGCCCGCACACCGAGAATTTCGCCGAGGCGATGGAAATCCTGCGCGAGCGCGGCGGCATCGTCCAGATTTCGCGCAGCGACGAACTTGTGAAGGCAATCGGCGATCTGCTACGCGACGAGCAGCGCCGAACGACCATCGGCGAGAACGGCCGCGAGGCGGTGCGCTCGAAAACCGGGGCGACGGCGATCACCGTTCGGCGAATCCTTGACCTGATCGGCGCGTGATCCGTTCGTGATCCGACCACTCATGCGTCGGCGGGCAACTCGACCAACTCAAACGAATTCCCATCCGGGTCGGCGACGGTGACAAATCGCACGCCGCTATACGTCTCAATCTCGTCCAGTTGCCGCCCGCCGCTCTCCAGTAGGCGTGCAAGCGTCGCGTTGAATTCGGTGGTTGCGATGTCGAAGCGAATCGTCGGTCGCGACCCGGCCATCGGTCGCTGGCCCTCGGCCCACGGCTCGGCTCCGCTGAACAGCCGCACGCACGGCCCGCCATCGGGAAATTCGAGCATGGCAAAGCCGGTCGTGTGCGTGAGCTCCTGCTCGGCGATTCGCAGGCCGAGGCCGTCGGCCCAGAATCGCAGCGCGAGCGCCATATCGGAGACGAAGACGTGAATGTCGCCGACCTGCATCATGCGGCTGCTCCGCATCGAATCGTAATCGATCCGGTCGTTCGATGAGACGACGGAGCGCCAAGTGCGGATAGGGCGCGGCGCACCACATCGCGGACAAGAGCCCCGCACCGCAGTCGCCGGTCGGCGATTTTTCCGCCGACGCACTGGCATGATCGCGCACCGGCGGGATACGCTCTCCCCGCGCGGCGCGCCCGCGGGGGTTGCGTCCCTGGCTTGTCGCCGCACGAATTCGAGGCCGCGTGAATATGTCGTCTTCCGCTCGTACGTCGCTGCGCTTGCCCGACTGGCTTGTGCTCAATCAGAATTTTGTGCTGCTATGGCTGGCCTACGGCGTGGCCGCCATCGGCGACCACCTGAGCGAGATGGCCTTGCTGAGCGAGCGCGGCGGCCTCGCCCGCGACGACGCGACCCGCATTCAAGCACTGATCTCGTTCGGATTTTTCCTGCCGTTCGTCGTTTTCGGCCCGCTCGCCGGCTGGTGGTCGGATCGCTTCAGCCGCAAGACAACGATGATCGTCGCCGACGTTTTGCGGGCCCTGCTCGTGTTCAACCTCGCGTACATCGTGTGCCAACTGGAGCGCTGGTTCGAACCGGCGCGTTTTCCGGGTGCGCCATGGCTGCTGCCCATCGGCAGCGCCTTACCCGAGGCCGTCTCGCCGCCCACCACCGGCATAGGCGACATGGCAATCGTCATCCCGCTCGCGATCGTCGGCTTTCTCGCGGCGTTCTTTTCGCCCGCGCGACAGGCGATGCTCCCCACGCTAATCCGCGACGATCAACTCGTGCGGGCCAACGCGCTAATCAGCGCTCTCGGCACGGTCGGCGGTATCACCGGCGGCGTGCTGGGCGGCGTGCTGGTCGATTACCTCGGGCCCAGGGGACTGCATTACAACTACTGGATGAACGCGGGCACGTTCGCCATTTCCGCCGCGTTCGTCTCGATGATCGCGATGTCGCACACGCGAGCCGTGACGCATCCCAAGCTGGAAGGCATATTCACGCCCATCGCGCAGGGGTTTCGCTATGTGCGCGACCATCGCCGCGTGTGGCAGATGATTCTGCTCGGCACCGTGTTTTGGGGCTGCGCCGGCGTGGTGATCTCGGTCGTGCCCGCAATCGTCCGTGATGTCTTCGGCGGCGGCGTAACACAAGTTTCGATCTATCGCGGCCTGATCATCGTCGGCCTCGCGGTCGGGGCGACGGTCATGTCGAT
>JBJXFK010000217.1:0-22413 GCA_046155505.1 Phycisphaerae bacterium | reverse complement strand
ATGCAAAGTGAAACGTGAAAAGTTCAAATTCGCGGATGCGCGACGCGCGCATCTGCACTCTCTCTTTCAGACGCCGCGCGCGTCGACTCGCGCGGTGAGTACTCGGGGGAAGTATTGGTGCGCGGGGCGCGGTGTGGCAAGTGGCGCGCGGGGCGAGTGCAAGAGGTGAACGGTGGTGGGCGGATTTGAGCGGGTTTGAGCGGCAGCGGGAATGCAGGATGATGAATGAAGAATGCAGAACGAAGAGAATGTGGACGAGGTGGATCGGGGGTCGGTGAAGAGCATGACGACCTCGGAGTACCGATGTCGGCGTGGCACCGGGCACTCCAGCCCCCTACCATCGCCGGCGGCGCAAACAAAGTCGCGAGTACGATCCCCGTCGCCGCACGCCCCCACCGGCGCTGAAACTTTCCCTGCTTCACGGCTCGCCGTCGCGTCAGATCGCCGCCGCATTCGCTGCAGCGCGACGACGGGCTGCCGCTGAGGTTGTAGCCGCACGCGCGGCAATGCGGCCCATCGGCGATTCGTCGCGGGATGAGTCCCCAGAACGCGAGTGCGACGCCGACCAGGGACGGAACTGCTAGGCAGGCGAGGATCAGCACATACGACGGCGGCAGGCCGAGAAGCATCATTTGAGGTCTCGCCGGCGCATTTTGTGCGAAGAACCTCGTTAGTTACATACCAACCCGAACGCGGTAAGCACGCCCGCGAGATCGGCCAGATCGACATCGCCGTCACGATCGAAATCGCCGTCTTCGTAGCGCACGCCGTCGGGCAGGCCGAAGTTGGTGAGCAGCGTTGCGAGGTCACTCAGTCCGACCAGGCAGTCGCCGTCAAAATCGCCGGCAATCGTCGGGACGTGTTCATACGCGCCGATGTCGATCCGCCGCTGTCCGTCGCCGTTTCCGTCTACGACTCGCGGCTCTCCTGCGAAATCAAACTCGGTTCCCGGCGGTGGCAACACTTGCGGATTCCCGCCGTCAATGCACGGCGATGCGATCGTCAGCCGCAGGTCGCCCAAGTCGTCGTCATCGGTCGCCCAGATTCCGTCGGTTCCGGGCGACGGCGCGACGCGGAACTGCGGATCGAGTGAAATGTTCGAACTCGTGCCGGTGGGATCTGGGAATCCAGAAACGTTGTAGTGCGCGTTGCCGAACACACAGTTTCCATTGAAGACCGGCTGCCCCGAGAGGCCGCTTGCGTAGATCCCCGAGGAGTTGAACGCGATGAGCGTGCTTTCAATGCCGCCGCTCCCTGCGGAAATCGCTCCACCTTGCGGGGCGCGATTGCCGACGATCGTGTTCGCCGCAACCGTTAAGCCCGACGTGGACACGCCCCCACCTCGCACCGCTGCGGCGTTCTGAATGATGAGGTTGCTCGTGATCGTGCTACCGGTCATCGTCGAGGGCCCAGAGACGATGCCGCCACCCGTTTCCGCGGCCACGTTTCGAGCAACGACGTTTCGCTCGATGACTGTGGTTACCTGCTGCACCGCGTGAACACCCGCCCCATTGCGAGCCGTGTTCGCGACAATTTCGTTTTCACTAACTGTCGTCGTACCGCCGACAAGTGCGATGCCACCGCCGGAACCGGTCGCCGAATTGCCCAAGATAAGTGAGCTACGGACAAACGATCGGCCCTCGTTGATGTACAGCCCGCCGCCCGACGGTGCCGAATTCTGCGAAAACTGGCACCCGTCAATCGTCGGCTCACACCAGTAGCCGGCAAAACCCCCGCCACTGAAGGCAGCCGTATTGGCGACAAACCGCGAATTGACGATCGCGAGGTTTCCACGCCGCACGTACATTCCTCCGCCGGAGCTCGACGCTGTATTGAAACGGAAGTCGCAATTGAATACCTGCGGAGACGACGATTGCGCGTCCAGTCCGCCGCCCGTTGCCGCCCTGCCCCATTGAATCGATACCCCGTCCAGCGCGCTGACTTGGAATCCGGCGGTCACCCGGACGACCGAACCCTGCCGCTGCCCATCGAGCGTCGAAGTGATTAGCTGCAAGTCGCGCTGGTTTGTCGCGGACTCAGTTCCGGCGAATGAACCGAACACATGTGCCGTAGCGCGCAGCAAGACACGCTCCGCATATGTCCCGGCCTGAATCCAGACGTCGCCGCCGACTGCGGCTGCGGCGTCAATCGCGACCTGAACCGTCCGCTTCGGCGACTCCCAATTGGAGCCATCGTTGGCATCACTTCCGGTCAAGCTGACTCGAACGACGATGTTTGGACCCGGAAGCCAATTCGCGCCGTTCGACTCATCAGCGCCGATATCGACCGCAATTCCTTGGATGCGCACCTGTCCCTCAAAGTCGCGCAGTTCGGTCACGTCCGCAGTGCTGCCGGCGTCGATGCAGGGGGAATCCGATTGCAAATGGACGCGCCCATAATTGCGGTCGGCGATGCGGGGGTCGGCCGAGAAATTCCCGTTGACCCCGACCACGCTGCTGCTTGGGATGTCTCCGACATTGCTAAAAAAGCAATTGTTGCGAATGTACGTGACACTTCCACCACCACCGAATCGGTACAGTCCAGACGAGTTGTATGCTATCAAGTTGTTGACCATTCGCAGCTGTCCGGAATAGATGCTCGCGCTTCCCGATTCCGCTTGATTCCCGAGAATCGTGTTGTTGATCAGCCGCGCGAGCGTTCCGCTCGTCGGCAGACCCGATGCGGCGACGCCGCCGCCGAATGACTGCGAGCTATTTCCGCAGATCACGTTGTTAGCGATCAACGGTCGTGATGATTCTCGAACATGGATTCCGCCGCCTTCGCCTGTACTCAAATTGCCGACGATTCGATTGTTCACGACGGTTGGTGATGAGCTTGAAACGTAGATTCCCCCTCCGTGAAACGCTCTGCCTCCCGTGATCGTGAATCCATCGATGCGACAACTCTCAGTCGCCCCGCCCGGGGCGATGACCACGCTCCCAAGCTCATTTCCGTCCAACACCGTGACCTTCGCGATGAAATCGCGCGCCGCGAGGTCGAACGTCGCGGCGTCTTCGTTGCCAGCCAACCCGCCATAGAGACCGACTCCGGCCTTGAGCGTGATGCGTTCGACGTACCTGCCGGCCGCCACCCAAACCCGATCGCCAGCGACGGCGGCCTGAAGCCCGGCTTGCACCGTTTGCTTCGATGTCGCCCACGACAGACCGTCATTGGCGTTCGATCCGGTCGTCGAAACAAAAATGGTGGCTGCGTGAGCGGCATGGGTTGCCAGCATCACGATTCCGAAAATGCCGATCGAGCCACATCGTCGTAAAGAGCGGCGGATCATCTATTTCTCCGTGCGAATCAACACATGATACGCGAGGCGAGGGAGGAACAACATTGAAAAAAAGGCAGCTTTCGCGCAGTTATAGAGTCGAACACCGGCGCACAGTCGGCCGAGGAATTTCACAAGCGTTCCCGCCGGAGCAGTTGCGACGGACGGCTACACCGGGCAACTCGTCCCAAAATTCGCCAGCAGCGTCGCCAAATCGACCAGATCCACATCGCCGTCGGCGTCCAGATCACCCTGCTCGCGCGTCGCACCCTCGGCCGTGCCGAAATTCGCGAGTAGCGTCGCAAGGTCGGTTAGATCGACCACGCGATCGCCGTTGACATCGCCGGGGCACGGTGACGGCGCGTCGGGGCCCAGCTCGATCGCATTGGCCAGGCCGATGCCTTCAAGGACGATCTGGTCCTCGGTGCCGTCGAGATAGAGCCGCATGATCAGGCCGTACGTGCTTTCGCCATCGACCTCGATGCCGATGTAGATGCGATCAAACGCTTCATCGACCGCGATGCCGCGCGGATTGATGTAGGGCGCGGTCGTGCGAATCGGCTGCGAATTCGACCCGTCGAGATTCGCGCGATGCACCGTGTCGAGCGCCATGTCGGTCCAGTACATCACGCCGAGCGCGCGATGGATCGCAAGGCTCGCCGGCTTGAACGATCCGGACGGCGTGCTGACGAGAATTTCAACGTCGCTGCCGTCGAGATTGGCCCGGCGAATATCGCCGCGTGTCGGCGAGAGCGACGTGGTCCAGTACATCTTGCCCGCCCCACCGTCGATCGTCAGGCCGCGAAAGAACGGCGTTTCAAGCAGCGGCTCGACACTCGTGCCGTCGAGATTCGCCCGGCTGATCGTGTTCTCGACGCCGTCGCCCCAGTAGATCTTGCCCGCGGCAGTGTCGAGGGCGATGGCCGCGGGGAATACGAGGCCCGTCGTGATCACGTCTTCGACATTTGATCCGTCCAAATTGCTGCGGCGGATGGCGAATTGATCGACGTCGGACCAGTAGATTTTCGACGCGCTCGAGTCGATCGCGAGGCTACGCAGCCCGCCGCCGGGTGCCGAAAGCGTCACCGGCTCGGGCTCGCCGATGAACAGCCGGCGCAGGCTGCCGTCTTGGAGCGTCGGCGCGAAAATGTCGGCGAAATAGACGTTTTGTGCGAGCGACAACGACTGCGATGTGAGCACGATCGTGAAGCCGACGAATGCTGCGCGCGTGAACATAAATGGCACCTCCGCGGGAAGAGAACACTTGTTCGTATGTGTGCGAGTATACCGACGCGCGCGGCGCGAACGATGGGAAAAGTGCGTTTCGCGAAGAGACGGATCGCCGACAGTGCGCCGGCGATCTTCGGCGATGGCCACGCTACTCGACGATTCGCCGACCCGTTCGGCGTTCGGCGATCGGGCGCATCGGGCGCGCCGCGGGTCTTGCCGCGGAGCGCGCTTCGCCGGGCCGCGCCGGACGTGCGGCATCGCGCGATCCGGAATTCGCCGTCTGCGGTCGTCCCGCGCGCGGCCCGGTCGACGCGCCGCGATTGCGACGCTTGCGGCCGCGCGACGCCGGCGGTGCCTTCGCCTCGGCTTCCTTCACGGCCTTCCACATCGCGTTCACTTCGTGTGGCGACATTTCTCGGCACGCGCCGATCGGCATATCCTTCAGCGAAACCGGGCCGATCTTTACGCGTTTGAGCGTAAGCACCTTATGCCCGAGTTTAGCCATCGCACGGCGCACGCCGCTCGACCGCCCTTCCAACATGGTCATCTCAATTGTGCTTTGCTGGCGACTGCGTTTGAGAATATCCACCTGTCCGGCTTGCACCTTGCCATCCGACAGAAACACGCCCTTGCGCAGCCGGCCGGGCAGGTCGTTGGGGACCTCGCCCGCCACTTCGGCGCGATAGAGCTTCACAATGCCATATCGCGGATGCGTGACGCGCGTCGCAAGTTCGCCGTCATTCGTGAGCATCAGCAAGCCGGTACTGAACTCATCCAGCCGCCCTACCACAAATAGATGTCGCATGTCCGGCGGCAGCAGATCGACCGCGCGCGGGCGACCGTCCGGATCGTAGTTTGTACACACCACGCCGCGCGGCTTGTTCGCGACGAAGTAGGCCAGCGGGCGTCGCCGCACCGGCGCGCCGTCGACGATGATGACGTCATGCTCCGGATCGACGAACGCCGGCAACTTCTCGACGACTTCGTCATTGATCAGCACGCGGCCCTGTTCGATCAGCTCCTCCGCGTGGCGTCGCGAGGCGACGCCGGCGTCGGAGAGAAATTTCTGAATGCGCACATGGCGTTCGCCGGGGGCGGTTTCGAGGGGACGTTTCATGCAAGGGTTCCTTATCGAAGCGCGCAACGGCAAATACGCGGGGAGCATCGGCCTCCGGCCGGTGCGCACAGTGTCCGCAGCGACCGGAGGCCGATGCTCCCCGTGCGATGCGCTCCCCGTTACGAGATCGCGATTGCGCGGCCGGAAGTGCGCGCCTCGCGTCGAGCGCTTGAAATTTACATTCCGTCGAATATGATCCGCGATTCACCGCTTGGTAGCAAACCAGCGGGATGGTCATTCGCCGCGGCTGTGGCGGAATTGGCAGACGCGCAAGGTTCAGGTCCTTGTGATCGCAAGA
Source organism: Phycisphaerae bacterium (assembly GCA_046155505.1). Taxonomy (GTDB): domain Bacteria; phylum Planctomycetota; class Phycisphaerae; order UBA1845; family Fen-1342; genus JBJXFK01. The sequence goes on along the minus strand of JBJXFK010000217.1, from coordinate 16,491 downwards.
TCATGCTGGTTCGACTCCAGTCAGCCGCACTTCGAAAATCTCGACGAATGAACGACGACCCCCGGCGAGCCTCGCGGCCCGTCGGGGGTTGTTCAGTTCTGCGTGCGGTTCTCGCGCTGTCCGAAAGGCCGACCGAGTTAGAACGGCAGAACGGTTCCGCTCGCCAGCAGCCATTGCGCACCGACCGGTGCATAGCTGCGGTAGCGGATCTTGCTTCCCGCGGTGACGGTCAACTGCTCGATCGGGCAGTCATAGCAGGTGTCCATCTCAATCGCGTTCGTGATCAGGTTGATCGAGTTCGGGCCGAGCAATTGAATCCGGCCGGGATGCACTTCCGGCGCGCCGCTGTAGCTGACCGATTCGGTGCGGATGCCGGCGCGGATGCCGGTGATATTCTCGATCCAGATATTCTCGATGCGCACAACACGCACCAGCCCGCGAAACAGAATCTCGGAAGGCACCACGCCGCCCTGCCCGTTACCCTGCACCGTGCAGTCACGAAAGATGAAATTACGAATCTCGGCGGTCTGCCCGTTTGCGTCGACCAATATGCCATGCCCCTGATTGCTTTGGGCCGTGCAATGGTCGAATACGACGCCGTTGAACGTGCCGGCGGTGCGTGCGACGATACCGTGCCCGCCGTTGCCCCAGGCTACCACATCGCGAAACACGAGCCGCTCGCCGATGCCGTCGATGGTGATGCCGTCACCCGGCGCTCCGCTGACCCACACCCGATCGATGCCGCAATGCTGGGCCATGATCGCGACGCGTAGTCCGCCGAGTTGAAGCGAGAAGTTGTCCAGATACGCGCCGTAAAACGTCTGCCCGTCTTCGCCGAACTGAATCGCCGTGTTGCCGTTGCCCACCCAGCGCAGTACCGACGCCGCGCCCGCGCCGGCCAGGCGCTGATTGCGTTTGACGATGATCGTGCGCCCGATGTTGTGCGCGCCGGGCGGAATGAAGTAATAGCCCGTCGTGTCGAGGGCGTTCTGAATTTCGTCGGACAGTCCGACCGGCGGGTCGAGCGCGACGCCGTTGGAGTTCGTATTCGTCGCATCGCCGCCGGCGTCGCTGTTCGTATTGCTATTGCCATTGGCAAAGCCGCCACCCGCGCCGATAAAGAGCGGACCGCCTGGGCCGGCGTCGTTCGGTTCACCGCCGTCGCCAACGTCCCCGGTCTGATTCGACGGATCGTCGTTTGGGTTGATCGAGCCGCCGTCGGGGTTTTCGACCGTCGCTCCAGCGACCAGCGACGAGTCGCCCGATGGACAACCGCCCGGCAGAAACGCCGCGCCGCACAGCGCGACAATCGACGCAAAATACGCGAATCGCCCAACTGACCTCGACGGCTGCGGCGACTTCAGGCCGCGCATGGATTGTTTTTCAGACGTTTGCCCAGCGAACATAACTCCCCTCCCACCGGCGACAGCGCGCCGGCGTCCGACGAGACCTGTGGCTGCATCGGTTCCAACGAAGGGTTCAAACTCGGGCGTGTACTGTCAAACCGGTTACGGAATCCTGCCGATAGCCTCATGTCGTGTGAAGTGCGAGAGCCGTCCGCGAATCGATTCATGCTGACACGGCTCATCGCGTCGTTACGGCCGCAACAACAATTCTCGGAACTCGGCAGCTTGATCGCCCTTCCCGGTTGATTCAAACATATCAACCAGCGCACGAATCGCCGCCTGCGTCTCGTCGTGCGACTCGCCGAGTATCGCGGTCAGTTCGTCCAACGCCGCAAGCAGCCACTTGATCGCGCGGTCGTGATCGCCCTGCAAGTGATACACGATGCCGCAATCCCGCCGCAGCGCCGCGAGCCGCCAATCGGTCGGTGCGAGTTTCTCGGCGGCGATGTTCATCGCCCGCGTGAGCGCTGCCGCCGCCTGATCCAGCTTGCCCGCGCGAGTGAGCATGCCCCCCCACTCGTTCAGCAGCGGCAATGATTCAACGCCGACTGCCGCTTCCGGCCCCACGACGCGCTGATACCAGCGATCGGCCTCGTCAAAGCGGCCCTCGCGATTGAGCGCGCGTGCCAGACGACCGACAAGCATCAGACCGTTCGCATCGAGCGCCCGCCGACCCGCACTGCGATCCGCCGCCTCGCGTTCCAACTCGGTGACGAGCGCCGCGTAATCGTCCTGCCGCTCGAGCACGTCGCAGAGTGTCGTAATCGCAATCACCGCTTCATCGCTGCGATTGCCATACACGTTGCGGGCCGCGGCGAGTCGTCGCTCGAGAAGTGGTCGCGCTTCGTCAAAGCGGCTTCGCTGTACCAATACGTGCGCCAACTCGCTAAGGATCAGCACCGTTCGTTTCAAATTCGGAAACGGTGCCACGGCATCGGCGGCCAGCGCCAAACGAAGCTGTGTCTCAGCCTTTTCTGCCTCCATCAGCCGGCTCATCCCCGCGCCGAGCAGCAAGTGAATATCCGCCGCCGAGTCGGGTCGCTTGATTTCCGCCGCCACGCGCTGCGCTCCGCGATCAAACATCGCCGCCACGCTCGGCGTACCGTCGCCGGCGTGCGCCTGATCGGCCTGGCGGAAAAGTTCGAGCACGAACTCGTTCACCACGCCGCCGCTGGTCCGCTCCGATTCCAAAATTTCGATCTGATGCTGCAAACGCACGTTTTGCACCACCGCGTACACCGCGAACCCGATCGCCAGCACGAACACCGTCGCCGCAAATGAGAACGCGTAGCGGTACTTCCGCAGCAGCTTGCCGAACTGATACAGTGGGCTGGGCGGGTACGCCAAAATCGCCTCGCCGCCCAGATACCGCCGCAAATCTCCTGCCAGTGCGTCCACCGTCTGATAGCGCTTGTCGGGCGCCTTCTCCATCGCCCGCATCAGGATGATCTCAATCTCCCGATGCAAACTCGGCACGAGCGAACGCGGCGTCGGCGGATCCTTCTCCATCACCGCTTGCAACATCATCGCCAGATTCGGCTCGTCGACGAACGGCAGATACCCGGTCACCTGCTCGTAGAGAATCAGCCCGAGCGCGTAAACGTCGGTACGAATGTCGATCGCCGAATTGTCCCCACGCACCTGCTCGGGCGACGCATACGCCGGCGTGCCGACGAACTCGGAACTCATCGTCATCTGCACTTGGCCCGGCTCCTCGATCAGGAACTTGGCCAAGCCGAAATCGAGCACGCGCGGCTCGCCGTCGTCGCTGACGAGGATGTTGTTGGGCTTCAGATCGCGATGAATGATCCCGCGGCCATGCGCGTGCTGCACCGCATCGCATACTTTCAGAAACACCGCGATCACGTCGCGAATGCCGATGCGCCCCTGCGACCCGTCGCCCCGCAGCCGCCGCTCGATCCACTTGCTGAGCGGCGTGCCTTCGACCCATTCCATCACGAGCATCGGCATGTCGTCGGCGGTTTCGACGCTGTAGACCGTAACGATGTTCGGATGCTTGAGCGTCGTGGTCGCCTGCACCTCGCGCTGAAAGCGGCGACGCATCGCCGCATTCGCAAAGCCGCCGTGCAGCAGCCTTTTCACCGCGACGAGCCGTCCGGTGCTGAGCTGGCGAGCGCGAAACACGATTCCCTGTCCACCGCGACCGACCTCTTCGAGCAGCTCGTATCCGCCAACGCGGCCAAGCTTCGCGCCGTCGCGCGCGTCATGCACGCGCTTCATCCAATCGTCGATTTCGAGGTCAAAGCCGAGGCCGGTTTCGCTGCCCGATGTGCCCGCCGCGCGAGTTTCGTCATATCGCGGCGGCGTCGCGTCGCCGACCGTCGCCCGCGTTTCGTCGAAGGCGGGGTCGCGTTGTGGCAGTTCGCGCTGCGACGGCTGCGCAGGCCCCCCGCCGCTGGGGCGCGTCGCCATCGGGTCGATCAATTCGCGATCGTCAGCTGGCGGAAGTCCAGGCGTCATCCTCTTCCCGAATCTGCTCTTGCACGAGTTCCTGCAACCGGTCGCGCATGCGCTGCCGCACTTTGTAAACCGTCTGCGGGGCCATGTTCATTTCCGTCGCCACCTGCTCAACCGACGCGCCCGCGAGCAATTTCTCGAACGCATCAATGCTCGACTTTTCGACCGTTGCCGACAACGTCTGCATCGCGCGGCGATAGTGGTGATTCACCCATTCGCGTTCCCAATCCGAATCGTTCTCGCTCACGTCGTCGATCGGCGCGATCCCTTCGAGCACTTCGCCCTCCAGCGGCACCGCGCTCGACTGCCGCTTGCGATGCCGTGCGACGGCGTTGCTGACGACGCGCCCGAGATACCCGCGAAACCGCCCGCGCTCCGGCTGATACTGAAAATTCTTCATCGCGCTCGAGAGGCTGATCATCACGATCTGCCGCACATCTTCGGCGTCGGCGGCTTGCAGCCCCTTTGCTCGACAATAGCGCAGGATGAGTTCGCGATAACACGCGTCAAATTCGTACCAAGCGCCTTGATCACCCGGATCGCGGACGCGGAGCAGCAGCGATTTGCGTGTGGTGTCGTAGTTCACAACGATCAGTATACCGCGCGACGAGAAAATCCGAACGCGACGCGCAAGCGAGTGATCGCGAGCGAAGCGAGCGCAACGCATTTGAGCGCTCGTCCGGACCCGGGGCTCACGCGACGCGGTGATTCGCGGGAGCGAGTGCGTGTCGGTTCTCGGGCGCACTCCTACCGCCGCGGCCTACCCCACTCGCTCGCGCTCGGGGTTCGGATTTGCGACGGCGCGGCGACGTTCTGCATTCTGCCTGCATTCTTCATTCCGCATTCGCCTCAGCTCCCCGTCGGCGCAATCCGCCCTTCCCACGGCGAACTCGCGTTCGCATACAGCTTCCGCGGAATCCGCCCGGCTCGATGGGCCAGGTACCCCGCCTCGATCGCGTGCCGCATCGCGTGCGCCATCGCGACTGGATCGCTCGCGCTCGCGATGCCCGTGTTGAGCAGCACGCCGTCGGCACCCAGCTCCATCGCGATCGTCACATCGCTCGCCGTGCCGACGCCGGCGTCGACGATGACCGGGTAGTTCGCATCCGCGCCCTTCAACTCTTCGAGAATGATCAAAATGTTGTTCGGATTCAAGATGCCCTGTCCGCTGCCGATCGGCGAGCCGAGGGGCATCACGCTCGCCGCGCCTGCGTCGCGCAGCCGGCGGGCGAGCACCGGGTCGTCGTTCGAGTAGGCCAGGACGACAAAGCCCTCTTTCACCAGCGTCTGCGTCGCGCGCAGGGTCTCGATCGGATCGGGCAGCAGCGTCTTCGGATCGGCCAGCACTTCCAGCTTCACCCATCGGTGACCGGCGTTTCCCATGCCTTCCAACAACTCGCGCCCGAGCCGAGCCGAGCGAATCGCATCCTCGGCGTTGAAGCAACCCGCCGTGTTCGGCAGGATCGTGTATCGCTTCGTATCGAGAAAATCGAGAATGCTGCGACCCTGCTTGTCGATTAGCCGTTCGCGCCGCACGGCGACAGTCACAACCTCGGCCCCGGACGCGTCAAGCGCGTCGCGCATCAGCTCATAGTCAGGCTGCCCGTCGCGCAAATACTTGCCGGTCCCGACAAAGAGCCGCGAACGAAATGTGAAGCCGGCGAGAGTGAGGTTCATAAGAGTGCTCAGTGTTCAGTGCAATGGAGCACCGCGGCCCTCCGCGGTTTTTTTGTGGAGCAGCCGCCCCCGGCTGCTTTTTCCCTTCGTGCCTCCCCCGCCGTCGCTCAATCGCTTCCTCTACCCACCACCCACGAGCGTCACAATCTCCACCCGATCGCCGGGGTTCAGCCGCGTCAGTGCAAATTCCGCCCGGCGAACAAGCTGCTCATTCACCTCAATCGCCACCCGCTGTGGCGTCAATTGGTGCTGCTCGATCAACTCGGCCAGTGTCAGCGGCCCGGCGAGTGTTCGGCCTTCGCCATTCAGTGTGATTTCCATGTCGCGACATCCTTCAGGGTGACAGTATAGCCCGGCGCGGGACGCGAAAATTTCAGCCGAATTCTGATATTGTCTTGACAAACAAATTTGTCTGTTGCATACTTGCCGTTGTGCGAACCTAACGCGGACGGAGTCGTTGGCGCTGCGCGAATCCGAACCCCAAGCGCGAGCGAGCGGGGTAACACGCTCCGCAAGCGAACACTCGGTATCGAGAACCGCTCGCCCCGGCACGTTACCTCGTCGCTCGCGCTCCGGGTTCGGATGGAGAGGCAGAATCGTTGTCCCGTTCGCCGTTTCCCGTTTCCCTTGGAGCTTCCGTGTCCGCCCTCGCCGTCAGCATGTTGTCCAGCATCGAGCGTGCGGCGGTGCTGCTCGACCCGCTGCGGCTGCGCATCGTCCAGGAACTTGGCACAGGCGACACTTCGACCGGTATCGCCAAAAAACTGAGTCTGCCGCGGCAAAAAGTGAACTACCACCTGCGCGAGCTCGAACGCGTCGGCGTGGTCGAGCTGGTTGAAGAACGCCGCAAGGGAAATTGCCTCGAGCGTGTCGTTCGGGCGGTGGCGACTTCGTACCTGATCAACCCCGAGGTGTTGGGGCCGCTGGCGACCGATCCGAGTCTCGTCGAGGACAAGTTGTCGTCGGCGTATCTCGTGGCCGTCGCGGCAAAGGCAATTCGCGACTTGGCAACCCTGCGCGAGCGTGCGACTGCGGCGGGCAAAAAACTGCCGACGTTGACCTTGCAGTCACAAGTGCGATTCGCAACCGCCGCCGACCGCAACGCCTTCGCCGAGGAGCTCGCGAATTTTCTTGCCACGCTGGCGGCGAAATACCACGACGACAAGACGCCCGATGGCCGCAAGTTCGAGTTCTTCGTCGGGGCGTATCCGACGATTACGAAGAAGAGCGACGCAGCGACGTAGCGACGAAGCGACGGAAAGGGAGAGAGGCACGTAGGCACAAAGGCACGGAGGCACGAAGTGAAGAAAGCAGCCGAGGGCGGCTGCTCCACATGACGGGAGAGGATCGCCGACACGTTGTTCCTTTGTTACGTTGTTCAATTGTTCCCCGTGACGAACAGCGGAGGGCCGCCGTCCTCCATGACTAGGCACTAGGCACTAGACACTAGGCACTACCCAATGACCACCCCACGCAACATCGAATCCCAAATTGAAATCGCCGCACCAGTGGAAGCCGTCTGGAAGGCGCTCACCGACGCCGACGAGCTGACCCGCTGGTTCCCGCTCGACGCACGCGTCAAGCCCGGCAGCGGAGGCAGCATCTGGATGTCGTGGCGAAACGAGTATCAGTTCGACACGCCGATCGAGATTTGGGAGGAAAACAAGCACCTCCGGCTTGTCTATGTCGAAGCGACGCCGCCGCCCAAGCCCGGCGAGCCAGTGCCCCCGTTCGTGATCCCCTTCCGCGTCGCGGTCGACTATTACATTGAGGGCAAAGGCGGCAGCACCATCGTCCGCCTCGTTCACTCCGGCTTTTCGCGCGACGCGTCGTGGGACAACCAGTACGACGGCACCGTCCGCGGCTGGGCGTTCCAACTGGACGGCCTCAAGGCCTACCTTGAAGGCCACCGCGGCAAGTCGCGCGAGGTGGTGTACATTCGGCGAGCGATTCCGACGATTGCGGTCGATGAGGCATGGAAACGAATCGTCGGAGAAGCTGGGCTATTCGATTTTGACAATTCGCGGGGGTCGCGACGCGCTGCTGCCTATCTGAAGCTGCCATTTGGATCGCGGATAGCCGGCCTGTTGCACAATCTCGCGCCCAACCGCGAAGTCTGGCTGAAGCCCAATGACCCCGCACTGCCCACGCTGCGTGTGCAAATCGACGACAGCTTCGGCAAGCGCGACGTCACGCTCTGGATCAGCACGTTCGGCCTCGCCCCCGAGCGGCTGCAACAGCTTCGCGACGATCTGACCAGCGAGATGCTCCGGCTCTTCCCCGAATCGCTCGACCCCGCCGACGCATGCGCCGCCGGCCCCGGTGTCGCGCGAAAACCGCCCGAGTAGCCGTAGGGTGGGCATCGCCCACCATTACATTTGCTGCACGCGCGGCGTCGAATCTTGGGCAGTGCCCAACCTACCGGGTCGGGCACGAAGCACTAGACACTAGGCACTAGAGACTCAGCAAGGAGCACCAAATGCGTTTCCGTGGTTTCGCAATCGGTTGTCTCGTCGGCGGCGGCGTGTTGCTGGCGACGCAGGTCTATTCACAGGAGAAATCGGTGAGCAACACAAGCAGCGCCCCCGCCATGCCCTCGCCACAGGTCATGGCCGAGCGGTTCGCCAAGTACGCCGTCCCCGGCGAGCAGCACAAATCGTTCCAGTGGTACGTCGGCAAATGGAACATCGAATTCCTAATGAAGATGCCCGGCGGCGGACAAACGAAGGGCTCGGGCGAGGTCGAGTTCAAGCTGATCTTTGACGGGCGATACCTGATGCAGGAGTCACAATCGACGTTTGGCCCAGGCATGGGCATCATGGGTTACGACCGGTTCAAGAAGAAATTCTTCTCGTTCTGGATCGACTCGCACCGCACCGACAGTTGGCTGGCCGAGGGCGACGGCGACGACGAGGGCAAAAAAATCGACTTCCTCTACAACGCCCCCGAGCCGATGGGCGAAATCCCGATGCGCAAGATGCGCGGCGAGCAGCGGCGAATCGACGACGACACATGGACATACAAGTTCATCGAAACCCCGGAGGGCATTCCTGAATTCGAGGTGCTGGAAATCAAGTACACGCGAAAGAAGTGACGCAACGGTGCCTAGGTCTTAGTGCCTAGTGCTTAGTGCCTAGTGCGAAATGGAGCACCGCGGCCCTCCGCGGTTTCTTGGAGAGCAGCCGCCCGCGGCTGCTTCTTTTGTTGTGGAGCAGCCGCTCCCGGCTGCATTTTCCCTTCGTGCCTTCGTGCCTCCGTGCCTTCGTGCCTCTCCCTTCGTCGCTTCGTCGCTTCGTCGCTCAACTCCCCTCTTCAAGTCTTCCCACGCGGCAACTCCCGCCTCACGATATAGAGCGGTCGCTGCTTCACCTCTTCGTACATCCGCCCGATGTACTCGCCGATGATCCACAGCACGACAAGCTGCACACCGCCGAGAATCAGAATGGTCGCGAGCGTCGAAGTCCAACCGGGCACCACGCGATCGGTGAACACCGCCGCCCACAGCACGAAAAGCAAATACGCCGCCGCCACAACCGAGACGATCACGCCCGCCAATCCAGCGATCCGCAGCGGCAGCGAGCTGAACGAGAAAATCGCATCGCCCGCCAGCCGCAGCATTTTTCGCAGCGTGTACTTCGTCCGCCCCGCGTGCCGCGCCTCGGCCTCATACGGCACCTCGACATAGGGAAAGCCGATCCATTGCACCAGTCCACGATTGAATCGGCTCCGCTCACGACATTGCAAAAACGCATCCGCCGCCTCGCGCGAGAGCAATCGAAAATCCGCCGCCCCCGCCGTCACGCGAATCCGCGAAACCGACGAGAGCAGTCGATAAAACCACCCGCTGCTGGCCTTCTTCAGCACGCCCGCATCAGCCGTATCGCGACGAATGGTCTGCACCACGTCAAACCCGTCACGCCAGCGCGAGACGAGCGTCGCAATCAACTCGGGCGGATGCTGCAAATCGCCGTCCATGCTGACGATCGCCTGTCCGCGGCTGTGTTCGATCCCGGCAAACAGCGCCACCTGATGCCCGAAATTTCGCGCCAGCCGCACCAAACAAATCTCGACGTGCGCCCCGCGCGCCTCCAGCACGCGCGCCGCGGTCGCATCGCGGCTGCCGTCGTCGACGAAAATGATCTCGCAGCGCAGCCCCGTCGCGCTGAGTGCCGGCAGCAGCCGATCCAGCAGCGGCGTAATATTTTCTTGCTCGTTGAAAGCGGGAATGACGACCGAAAGTTCGATATGCTCGCCGGGCCCCGATGACATGCGCGGCATGATAGCGTCGTCGCCGCCGCTTGACCCGTCGCGCCCGGTCGCGACAATGCGCCATTCAAAATGATCGGCCCGCACACATGCCCGCCGGCGCGGCGAGCGCGACGCACCGATCAAGGCAACTCGAGTGGAGATTTGCGATGGAACTCGATTTTGTGAACATTCTGGGCCTGGTTCTGGCGGGCGTGATCCTGTTTTTCCTGTTCACCTGGTTCAACTAGTGTTCTGGCAACGCTGAATCGTTGGGGAGCATCGGCCTCCGGCCGGTGCGAATCAATTTTGCACCGGCCGGAGGCCGATGCTCCCCAATCCAACGAATGACGAGCACGAAGCGTTAGCGCTCCGTCGCATGTGTGTCGTCGGGTGCGGCGGGCGTCGTGCCCGCCCTCGCACGCGGAATGCCCGCACCACCCGACCGGCCGCCTGAATGGAACCCCGAATGCCGCAGCGATTCCTTGTCACGTCCGGCCTCCCCTACTCGAATGGTCGACTGCACGTCGGCCACATCGGCGGAGCGTATCTGCCCGCCGACACGTACGTGCGCTATCTCCGCGCCTGCGGGCACGAGGTCTGCTTCATCTGCGGAAGCGACGACAACGGCGTCGCGATCGAAATCTCGGCCATGAAGAGCGGCAAGACGCCCGCCGAAATCTCCGCCCACTTTCACGCCAGCCAGAAACGGAGCTTCGAGCAACTGCGGATCGACTTTGACATCTACGGCGGCACGCACCAGCCCGGCTTCTCCGACATCCATGAGAAACTGAGCCAGGACTTTTTCAAACGCATCTACGACAAGGGCTACTTCACCAAGCGCAGCACCAAGCAGCTCTTCGACCCGGTCGCGAATCGGTTCCTGCCCGATCGCTACGTCCGCGGCACCTGCCACCACTGCAACGCCGAAAACGCGACCGGCGACCAGTGCGAAAATTGCGGCAACATCATCGACCCATTGCTGCTCAAAAACCCGATCAGCCAGATCAGCGGCCAACCGGCTGAGGTGCGCGAGACAACCCACTGGTATCTGCGCCTAAACGATTTCGAACCGCCGCTCAAAGAGTGGCTCGAAAGCAAGCAGGGACAGTGGCGCACGAACGTGCTCAATTTCGCGCTGGGCCAAATCAAGCAAGGCCTGCCCGAACGCGCGATGACACGCGACATCGCCTGGGGCATTCCCGTGCCGCTCGACGATCCGGATGCTAAGGGCAAGGTGCTCTTCGTCTGGTTCGACGCACCCATCGGCTACGTCTCGTTCACCGCGAAACTCTGCGAACAGCGTGGCGGCCAGGCAAGTGATTACGAAAAATGGTGGTGCGACCCGGCGACGCCGATCATCCATTTCATCGGCGAAGACAACACGGTGTTCCACACCCTGATCTGGCCGGCAATGCTCATGGCCGACGGGCGGCATCAGTTGCCGACTAACGTAATCGCCAACAACTTCATCAACTTTCGCCTCGGCGATGTTGACGCCAAGGTCAGCAAGAGCAAGACGGCCGACGATTCGCCGGTTTGGATCGAGGAGTTTCTCAAGCGATTCAATCCCGATGCACTGCGTTACTACCTGACGGCAATCGCGCCCGAGACCGCACGCACCGCATTTGACCCGCACGACTTCATCGCCCGCAACAACAACGAACTCGTCGCGGCGTTCGGCAACTTCGTCAATCGCTGGCCGAAATTCGCGAATGACGACTTCGGCGGAAAGGTTCCTGATGCGACGCAGACCGATGCCGACAAGGCGATCGTCGCCGCCGCCGAGCAGGCAATGCAGCGCGTCGGCAAGAGCATTGAGGGCTATCGCTTCCGCGCCGCGCTCGAGGAACTGATGTCGTTCGCCCGCGCCTGCAATGAGTACATCGCCATGCGCGAGCCGTGGAAGCGTCGCAAAGACAACATGCCGGACTGTGCCGCGTGCATCGCTACGTGTGTACACCTGTCGCACTATCTGGCGATCATGTGCTATCCGTTCATGCCCACGACGGCGGAGAAAATTCTCGGCAATCTGGGCCTCGCCGCGTCGCCGATCCGCTGGCTGCCGCCGACGGCGCTGCCCGCGGGACACACGCTCGGCGCGACGCAGATGCTCTTTGAAAAGCTCGACCCCAAAGTGATGGAGCTCGGACTGAATGCGTAAGCAGCGAACTTTCGTCCACTCCGTCGCTCTCGCCTCCGCGCTCGCCGCGTTGCTGCTCGTGGCAGGTTGCGGCCCGCGCCCCACCGGCGACGTGCCCCCCCCGCCGCCGATCACCATGACCACGCCCCAGGCGACGATCGAGAGCTTTGTCGCCAACGTGCGGTATGAGCAAACGCTGATCGCCGCCCGCCAGCGCGCCGCCGCGGCGCAGGCCGCGCTCGACGGCAAGCGTCTGCTCGCCGCCGATCAACTCACCGCCGCCGCCGCCCGGCAGGTGAAAGACAACCCGATGTACGAGTCGATCTTTGGCGAAGACGCCCTACTGGCATTTCGCAACAACTGGGCGGCGATGATGCTGCACGATTTGGCGACGCTCAATCTCAACGAGCTGCGCGTCATTCTCAGCCCTGACAACAGCCGCCAGGTGCGTTACCACTTGCCCAGCGCCGGCGGCATCTACACATTTGAATTGGTCAACCTCGGCGATCGCTGGGCCATCTCGCTAATCACGCCCGAGGCGATCAAAGAAGTGAAGCCGTTCGTCGCTGCGCCGTCGTCAACCGCGCCGCAGTCCGCGCCGGCGTCATCGTCCGCGTCAACGCCTGCTCCGTAACCAGCGACGCCGATCAGCCGCGCACGCTTCGCGTCGTCGGCTGCGTGGCGTTCGACTGCGCAAGCTCCACCGCAAGCGCCGCCGCGGCCGCAAGCGGATCCGTCGGCGTGCCGCGCAGGTAATGGGCCAAGCCGAGCCGTGTTTTTTCGATTTCGTCGGTTCGCACCTGCTTGCTGCGCAGCATCAGGTCTAGTGTTCTCTCCAGCCGCGCAACCGATCGCACCAGCGGCCAGCGCGACAAACCCGTGCGATCAAAATCAAACCCCGGCATCTGATCACACAAAAGCAGCGTCGGCACGCCAAGCGCAGCACATTCGATCATGGCCGAACTGTGTACATTCGCGAACACCACAACATCAGCCGCCGCGGCAACGTCGTAGATGGACTCGTCACAATAAATCGGAATCACGCCACCGCCGCTGAACAGTTGCGGATACAGCTCGTGATGGTCATACCGCGGGTGACACTTCAGCGCGAACTGCCACTGCGGCCGCCGATCCGCCAGCCCCCGAATCTCCAGCAACGTCTCGATCGCCCCTCGCCACTGCGTCTGCGGCAGCGACTCATTTTTCGCGAGCCACCCAAGTTGCGACGTACACAAGAGCACCAGCGGACGGTCGCCCGGCAACCCAAGGTCGCGTTTCGCACCCTCGCCGATACGCGCCGCTCGCGCCCGACCCAGCCACGGATCGCCGGTAATCGCAGTCCGCGAAGAATCGACACCCGCACCGACCAACGCGTCGCGATGCGTCTCGCTTAGCGCGCCGATGCGGCACGCCGGCATCCCCGAATACCACTGCGGAAAATCCATGTTCGCACCATGCGGCAGAATCAGCGCCGGTATGCCTTTCGCAACCGCGATGTCGAGGATCGGCGTTTGATAGTGCGTCACGAGTGCCGCCGGTCGATGCCGATCGAGAAACCGCGTCCACGTCGCCGCATGGTCTGCCATCCGCGCGAGATAGTCGCCGAAAATGAAATCGAAATGCGCGTCGAGCCCCGGATTGCTCAGCACATCGCGTATCGTCCGCGGCGCGTGCTGCACAGCCGTACTCCACTGCCGCGATGCGTCGCGCGCGAGCGCGGCCACGACCATCGAATCCGCCGGCTGCGCGAACTGTGCTTCGTTCCACGCATAATCAAACAACGTATCGAGCGCGGCGACGCGATCAACCGTCGAATCGCGATGCAAATGCACCAGCGGCAAATCGCACCGCGCCCGAATCGCCGCCGCCAGCTCGCGCTGCCGATCCAGATCGATGCCGTTGCCATGCACCAGAATAAATCGCCGGCTCGTCAGCCGATCCGCGTCATCGCGTCGCGACGCATGCGGCTGCTCGCGCCGTCGCGCAACGGTATCGTCGAAAGCGGCCTGCGGCGCGCGCGTCGCACAGCGCGTGACGACCACGCCGTCGCCCGCTGCTCTGCCCGCAAGCATGCTCTGTAGCAGCGGAAACGTCCGCACTTCCGGCGGCTGGCTCAGCCCATGCCGCGACGGTTGCTCGATCACGATTACGCGATCGGGTCGCGCGTGACGCATCGCCCCATCGACAATCGCATGGCACCACAGAATGCGGCTTAGCGCGCCCGCGTGTCGAAAATCCGCACACGCCAGCAGATTCACCCCGTCGCACGGCGCGTGTGCGTGCTCGCGCCAGAAAGCGATCAGTTCCCGCTCGGTCCGTCGCAACGCATCGAACCGGGCAGCGTCGATCAGATCCCACGGCGTTCTGTGCGCGACACCGCGCCGCCGCAACTCGACGTGAATTTCAGGATCGCACGCAACCAGTGAATCGACCGAGTTGCCGCTCGCGACAATGGCGTCATAGTCCGCCGCGTCGAGCACCAGCGCAAGCGATCCGGGCACGGTTTGCTCCTGCTGCAACAATTCCGCGTCGTCGAGCCGTCCGACGATCCGCCTCGTCCATATCGTCGGTCGCGCGACGTGTGCCTGAGCCGCGATTGCAGCGCGACCAACCGAACCGCCGAAAGAGTGTGCAGGCAACCGCCACAGCCGCAATAACTGCGCCCCGACGCGGGAGGACGAAGTGTCAGCAGCCGCAACCGCCCCACCGCTCGCGCCGATCGCGCTCAGCCCCTACGCGGCGCTGCCGCAAATACTCGCGGCTATGCAGCGGTCACCAAACGACGACGCACTGCGCCGACTCGCTCTACGTCACTTCGCGGCGCTCGGCCTTCGCTCGGCCGCCGAAGAATTGATCGAATCGCTCCCGCAATCGAATCCGGAGTTGCCGGCGATTCGATCCGAGTTGAACACCCTGCCCGACGAACGGATCGACACCACTCCACAGTCGCCGCACTTTCAATCGAACCTCGCGGCTCTGCAAACGAAGCTGCAAACGAAGCTACGATCGAGTCCACAATCACACGATCACGACACCGCCGATCTTGCGTCGAAGCTCGCGTGCGCGCTCCGCACGCTTCAGTTGCATCGCTGCGCGGACGGCGAGGTGCAGCTCTCGCGCCGCATCGGCACCGGCCCCCGCCGCTGGCTACCTACCATCGCCCCCTGGCGAACCAACTCGCGCTCGCCCGCGCTCATCCCCCCTACCGGCGCGCATTTCTGCGCGCCGTATGTGATCGATGGCATCGGCACCGGCGAACTGCTCGACCATGTGCGCGGCGGCACCGCCAAAATGTTCCTCACGTTCTCGCCGCGAATCCATGTGCTCGAAGCAAATCTGTCGCAGCTCGCGGCATGGATGTGCGTCGCCGATTGGCGCGAAATCATCGCCGACGAACGCATCCATTTCTGGATCGGCCCCGACGCGGCTGCGCAGCTGCGCGCGCAGTACGAGTCGAATGCGGACCTAGCCTTGCCGACACAGGTCATCCGTTCACCGGGATGGGGAGCGAAGCTCGATCCGCCGGCCGATGTGATGCTGCGCGAGCTCAACTGCGCCGCCGAGTCCGCGGCACGCGAAGTCCGCGCGCGGATCGTCGCCGCGCGAAGCACGACAGCACCCCGAATCGCCGACGAAAGCGTCGTCGGCCTGCGCGTCCTGGGTATTACCAGCCGCTTCACGACGTTTCTGCAACACTCCATGCGTGACGTGGGTCAGGCCCTCGCCGCCCGCGGTCACGAATTTCGCCTGCTCCTGGAACGCGACGATCACACGCACGGCTTGCCGCCGCTACACATGCTGCGACAAATCGAACAGTTCCAGCCCGACTTGATTCTCGTCATTGACCACAATCGCGCGGAGTATGGCCCGACGCTCGACCTGCCGATCCCGTTCTGCAACTGGATTCAGGACGAACTGCCGCACCTCTTCAATCCCGGCAGCGGGTCGCTAACGCGCACCGACGATCTGATCGTCGGCGTCATCAGCTCGCGCTCGGCACGCATCGCCGATTACCCGCTACGACAGGTGCGCTATGTGCCGGTGCCTGTGAATCAACGCGTGTTTCACGCCGCCCCGCCCGATCGCGACGTACTGGAAAAGCACGGTTGCGACGTGTCGTTCGTCTCCAATCTGTCGATCCCCATCGATCGCTTCGTGGCCGACGCCAAGCGCCTGCACACCCGCCGCGAGGTGCATCTGCTGATCGATGCGCTGCGCGATGCACTCGAACCGATGATCGCCGCGGGACAGGTGCCCTGCACGCCATTCCGCGTCGAACGCCTGATCCACGACACCATGCGCCGACTCGGCTTTGCGATCACCGACGAACTTGCAGCCCGCTTTCGCCGCGACTTTGTCGATCGACTAATCAACATCTTCTTCCGCCAGCAGCCGCTCATCTGGGCCGCCGAGGCGGGACTGCACTGGCGGCTCGACGGTCGCGGCTGGGAAGCCCATCCGACGCTCAGCCGATTCGCGTGCGGCATCGCCGAGCATGGCGAGCACCTACGCGGCATTTTTCAGGCATCGCGCGTCAATCTG
>JBJXFK010000212.1:0-5306 GCA_046155505.1 Phycisphaerae bacterium | reverse complement strand
CGGCTGCTTTCTTCTTGAGCGCACGATGCCCCACTCGCTCGCGCTCGGGGTTCGGAAATGCCGAGACTCGCTGTCGCTCGGGGCACTCGCTTGCGCGTCGCGTTCGGATGGCACCCGCGTCAACTCGGTACTCGATACTCGTGACTCGACACTCTCCGCACCTCACCCCACTCGCTCGCGCTCGGGGTTCGGACGGTGCCTTCGCTGAGCACTGAACGCTGAACACTTCGAACTAGGCACTAGACACTAGGCACTAGGCACTCCCCTCGCTACTCTCCCGCCATGCTCGATCAAACCCGTCTCGACGAACTGCTCGCCGCTTGCTGCCGTGCCCCGTGCATTGAATCGTTGCAGTTGAATCTGCTCGACGCCGAGATCGGCTCGTGCCGCATGTCTGCCCCGATCGATCCGCGATTCAACGGCCTGATCGGCGGCTTTCACGGCGGCATGCTGGCGATGGTGGCCGACTGCGTCGCATGGTTTGCCATCGCAACGCACACCGGCCCGACCGAGGCGATGGTCACTACCGATCTCGACATTCGCTATCTGGCACCCTGCATGACCGCCGTCACTGCAACCGCGCGCGTGATCAAACTGGGCAAGACGCTTTGCCCGGTATCGATCGAGATGGTCGATGACAATGGCAAGCTCGTCGCGACGGGAATTGTCACGTACATCCGGCTCTCGAATCTCGCGAAGTAGGGATCGAGGGGCCAAGGGGGAGGGGCCAAGGGGTCGAGGGGAAGGACCGAAGCCGCTGGGCGTCTTCCCTCGGCCCCTCGGCCCCTAGACCCCTCGGCCCCTTACTATTCCAACATGCTGAACAGCCGCCTCGCCGTCTTTCTGCTCGCCGCGTTGCTGCCCGGCATCGTGCTGCTTCCCGTCTGGTCGCTGGCCGGCCTTGGTGCGCAGGAAGACGACCTGCTTTACTACTACCCGTCGCGAACGCTGATTCATGACTCGCTCCATCGCGGCGAACTTCCGGCGATCAACCCCTTCAACGGCCTCGGCCGCCCGCTGCTCGCCGACCCGCAGACCGCGATCTGGTATCCGACCACCTGGCTCGTCGCCATCTTGCCCGTGAAGCTCGCCTACGCCGCGTCGCTCTGGTTGCACTACTCGCTCGCACTCGCCGGCATGTATCGCCTGCTGCGCGGCCAAAAATTTCGTCGCGATGCATCCCTCATCGGCGCGATCATCTTCGCCTTCTGCGGCTTCATGCTCGCGCATCGCGCCCACTTCACGATGCAGCACGCTGCCGCATGGCTGCCGATCGTGTTTTGCGCCGTGGTTCGCTATGCCGATTCGAATCGCGCGATCAAGCTCGTGTTCGCATCGGTCGCGATCGCCCTGCAGTGCTACGCGGGCCATGTGCAGATCGCCGCACTCACGGCGCTCGGCCTCGTCGTCTGGCTCATCGGTCGCGATGGACGAGCCGCATGGTCGAAGCTATTCCGAGTCGCCGCGTGCTACGCGCTCGCCGCCGGCCTGTTCGCGATGCAGTTCCTGCCGACGCTCGCGTATCTACCCGAGTGCACACGCACGCAGCGCGGCTTCATGGACTTCGTCGAAAACAGTTGGTATCCGCAGAGTGCATTACTCTGGCTCATTCCGATGCTCTTCGGCCAGCGAACGCCGAATCTTTTCGATCAACCGTGGTGGGGACCGTCGCATCAGGTCGAGCAACTCGCATACATCGGCGTCGCCGGATTGTTGCTCGCGCTGCTCGCGCTTCGGCCAGGCTGGCAGGGCGACGCGGCTCGGCGACCGTGGGTCGTGCTCGCGGCGTTTTCGATTCTGCTCGCGCTCGGCCTGTTCGGCCCGATTGCACCGATCCTCTACTGGCTGCCCGGCGCGAGCCTGTTTCGTGTCCCCGCGCGGGCCATGTTGCTCGCGCAGTTTGCTGCCGCTGTGCTTGCCGCATGGTCGATTCACACAATGTGCGGCGAGCCGTCGCCGCTCATGGCCCGCGTGCGTGCCGCACTGCGCGATTTAGCCGCGCGGCCGTTGCGGCTGGCGACGATCTTGCTTCTCGCGCCGCCGCTGTGCGTGCTCGCGGCGATGCCTGTGCTCGACGGACCGACACGCGGCGCGGCCCTCGCTGCGATCGCGCCGTGGAACGCGGCGATTTGGATTCCCGCCCTCCTGTTCATGGTCACAGGCTTTGTGTTGCGCGCGTTCGCCCGTCGCGCTGTTCCGGCGACAATCGCCGCGCTGCTGGTCGTCGAACTCGCGCTGCTCGGCTGGACGATCGACGTGCCGCGCGACGTCGCGTCGGTCGACGATCTTATACGTTCGGACTCGCGCGAGACATGGGCGGCCCAGGTGCGTAGCTCGGGACAGCGCGTCTGGGTGGTCGCCGGTCGCACCCGCGGCGTGCCCGGCGAATATGTCGATTCGTTGCATCGCGGCGTCGCGAACGTGAACATCCTCGACGGCGTGTCGTCGCTGACCGAGTATGGCCCGCTTCAGCCGCGCCGCTTGCAGCCGCAATTTGAGTTCAAGCCTTGGGGCGAGACCGATCGCGCGCCTCAGTTGCTACGAGATTCGAACTGGATGGGGCGGTTCAACGTCGGCTGGGTGATGGTCTGCACACCCGACTTGCCGTCGCCCGCAGGCGGCAAATTCGTCCTGCGCACGAGGCACGGCTCGCAGCTTTATCGAATGCCCGAGTCGCGCGGGACGGCGTTCCTCGATCACGCCGCCGAGGGCAGCACCGTTGAAGTCGCAAGCGACGCGCCGGCCGCGGCGATCGCGACTGTTCGGCTCGCCGCCAAGAGCGCGACGCCGGCACTCGTATTCTCGCGACTCTACATCGGCGGTTGGGAAGCGCGCGTCGACGGCGAGCGTGTCGTTGTCCGCCCGACCGAAGACGGTCTGATCGCGGTCATGCTGCCCAACACGCCGGGCGAGATGCGCGTCGAGCTCCGCTATCGAACGCCCGGATTACGCGAGGGTGCGTGGGTGGTCGCGGCGACGGCGGTTATGCTGGCCGGGTTGGTGCTGCACGAACGGCGACGCGGCGCATCGGCGGCGATCTAAATGTTCGTTCGCGATGTTGCGATGGGGAGCATCGGCCTCCGGCCGGTGCGAATTGAATTCGCACCGGCGAAGACGCCGATGCTCCCCGCCGACTGTCGCGATCGCGACTTGTCACGTAGCACTAACGCGGAGCGATCAGACATGTCCGAGCAGCCAACCCCATCGCCGCATCGCCGCCGACCGCGCTACAGCGGCACACACCCGCGAAAATTCGACCAAAAATACAAGGAACAGAATCCCGACAAATTCCCGGATCATCAGCAACATGTTCGATCTCAGGGCCGCACACCCGCCGGCTCGCATGTGCCCGTGCTGATGAACGAAGTGCTCACGGCGATCGCCCCAAAGCCCGGCCAGCGAGTCGTCGATTGCACACTCGGCTACGGCGGGCATGCGCTGGAGATCGCGCGGCGACTCGGGCCGACGGGCGTGCTGATCGGCCTCGACATCGATGAGTCGCAACTCGCCCGCACGCGCGAGCGGCTGACCGCAATCGCGACAGCCGAGCCTCTCGCGAGACTCGCGCTGCACCACACCAACTTCGCCGGCCTGCCCAAAACGCTCGCGGCCGAGTCGATCGAACAATGTGACGGAATTCTCGCGGACCTCGGCGTGTCGAGCATGCAGATCGACGATCCATCGCGCGGCTTCAGCTACAAGCACGATGGCCCGCTCGACATGCGCATGAGCCCGTCGGCCGCGCGCACCGCGGCCGAACTGCTGCGCACCATGACCGAGCCGCAGCTTGCCGAAGCCCTGCGCGAGCTCGGCGACGAGCCGCTGGCAGAATTGGTCGCGTCCGCAATTGTTTCGCAGCGACAGCGCGCGCCGATCACGCGCACGCGCGAGCTCGTGCGAATCATCGATGGCGTACACGCACGCAATCGTTCGCGCATCGCGCCGGATGATCAACGTGCGCAACCCGCGAGCCGCACGTTTCAAGCGCTCCGCATGCTGGTCAACGACGAACTGTCGCGATTGCGGTCGCTGCTGCGCGTCGCACCGCTCGCACTCGCACCCGGCGGTCGACTGGTCATCATCAGTTTTCACAGCGGCGAGGATCGCATCGTCAAACACGCGCTGCGCGACGGCGTCTCGGCAGGCATCTACGCGACTTGCAGCGACGAGCCGATTCGCCCCGATCCGACCGAGCTGCGCGATAACCCGCGCGCCGCGCCGGCCCGGCTGCGCTGGGCGATTCGAGCCTGACGCGAGCGCCGATCGCCCGCGTTGACTGTTAATCCGCAAAGCGTTCGCGCTCTCGAAAAAATGACATCGCCGGGGCACGGTTGGTAGAATTGAGGCGACGTTCGATTCGGAGGATCTGCTCATGGCATCCGCGCCGCACAGCATATCGCCGGGCGCAACTTCGCCGCCGGTGCGCTATTTCCCGATTACGGTTGACATGTACCACAAAATGATCGAGACCGGCCTCTTGCCTGAGGGCGCGCCGTATGAGTTGATTCATGGACAAATCGTCGCCAAAGATCGCAGCGCATGCGGAGAAGGCGCGATGATCGTTGGTTTGTTTCACGCACTCACCATCAAGAAACTGGCTCGACTCGACGGACAACTTCGGCGCACCGGTTGTCACCTTCAGGTGCAATTGCCGCTGGCTCTCGCGCGCGGCAGCGAACCCGAACCGGACGCGGCGATCGTGGTCGGCGACGAAGACGGCTATCGCGGCGGGCACCCGAGCGCGAAAGACGTGCTCTGCGTCATCGAAGTCGCCGACTCGTCGCTCAGATATGACCGCACGACCAAGCAATCGCTTTACGCCGCGCATAGCGTGCCGATGTATCTGATCGTCAATCTCGTCGATCGCGCGATAGAGGTCTATTCAGAGCCGCTTAAGCGCGCCGAGCGATATGGCCGCGTCGAGACGCTCGCAGCTTCGAAGAAGCTGCTCCTGCCGACTGCGAAAAAGCCGCTGGCGGTCTCGGTTCGCCGCCTGCTTCCGTAGCCATGCAGCCGCGCGTGGATTCACTGCGGCTTGCGTTTTCCCAGCTTGTCGCCCATCTCGTCCACGTACTCGCGCAGCGCTCCGGGCGACCAACTGAGCACGATGAACCGATCGGTAAATGTCCCCGCCAGCCCCACCAGCGGACCCCAGCGAAAACTCCACACGCCGTCCGGGTCGCGCTCCAGCGTCGCGGTTGCAGGGCCTTCGATTTCGTCCGGCTCATCGAGATGCTTGCGCCAATCTTCGAGCAGTGCTTCGAGCCGCCCGCGCACGCCATCCGAATCGCTGACGATCGGAATGA
>JBJXFK010000204.1:0-15018 GCA_046155505.1 Phycisphaerae bacterium | reverse complement strand
CTCCGGCCGGTGCGAATTTCCGGCGCACCGGCCGGAGGCCGATGCTCCCCGCGCGAGAATCGCGCGCGAATCTTGTCGATCCGCCGCAAGCGCCCGATCGCCGTACGGCGAATTTCTCGCTCCATCGCCGAGTAATCGTTGTAGCCCTTGTCGACCTGATCCGATTGAAAATAGTCGCGGTCATAAAACGCCGCCGGGTCGAACGCGGGCCAGTTCCACCAAGCCAGCTTGCAAGTCGGGCAGCGCAGCAGCGGTTCGCCGTTGCTCAGCGTGAAATCGCGGCGCGGCGCGCTGCCGCACGCGACACAGGTCTTCGGCGCGGCGCCATCGCTCATGTCGCCGCTTTCGCCGTCGCAGCGCCGCGGGCAAGCGAATAGCCGTGCTGCGGGCCGGGGTAGTCGCCGCGCTCGATCGACTCGACGTATTGCCGCATCGCTGCCCGCGTCTGCTCGCGCAAATCTGCCAGCACCGGCACAAAACGCGGCGGACGCATATCGCTGAGGCCGAGCATGTCGTGTGTGACGACGACGTGCCCGTCGCACGCCGATCCCGCGCCGCAGCCGATGACGACGATTTCTGGCCCGACGGCATCGATCACCGCTTGCGAGGCCTCGTTCGGCACCGCCTCGAGCAAAATCATCGCCGCGCCGGCGTCGACCATTCGGCGGCAATCGGCGGCGAGCATGGCGATCGAATCTTCGTCGCGGGCCTGCGGCTTGTAGCCGTCGGGCGTCGTAACCGATTGCGGGCGCAGGCCGAGATGCGCGATCACGGCGATGCCTGCGGCGGCAATGCGGCTGATGACCGGTGCGTGTTGCGGCTCAACTTCGAGCTTCACCGCATCGCAGCCCGCCTCGTCGCGGAAACGCAGCGCGGCACCAAACGTCGCATGCTCGCCCTGCTGCATCGGCTGATACGGCATATCGCCGACGAGAAACGCGAGCGGCGAACCGCGCCGCACGGCGCTCGCAATCGTGACGAGGAATTCGACGGTGACCGGGCGGGTGGACTCATGCCCAAGCACAACCATCGCCGCCGAGTCGCCCACAAGCAGCGAATGCACGCCCGCCGCCTGGGCCGCGACGGCGGTCGGAAAGTCGTACGCGGTCAGCATCGCGAACTTGCGGCTCGCATGCTTCATCTGTCGCAACGTGTCAAGCGTGATGCGCATCGGCGGATCCCACGGCGGAAACTCGGCCCATCGGGCGGTCAAAACAGCGGAGCGTACCCGAGCGTGCGTCGCCATGCCGACAGTTGTCCGAGGTGCAGCGACATGTGCGACGTGAGCATGTGCGTGATCAGATCGCCGACAGTCTGAATTGGCGTGTCCTTGAAAAACTGCATGTCGATGCGTTTGGCGAGGGCGGCGTCATTGGCCTTGGCCGCCGCGGTCATCAGGGCCTTATAGCCGCCGTCGATCGCGGCGAGCAGCGTGGCCTTGTCATGCACGGGGAACTCGCCGGCGCTGGAATCGGAACCAGGCGAAAACGCCTTGTGCCAGGCGGCGTTGCAGCGGCGCGACTGTCCGAGCATCTCAAGGCCGAAATCGGCGACGACTGCCAGGTGTCCGAGAATCCAAGCTGGCGGATTGGCGTGCGGCGACGGCTGAAACGCCATGCGATCGTCCGTCACGTCGCCGAGCAGCCGCGCGGCGTAGGCAAGGGTGAAGGCACAAACGTTGTTTTCACGTTCGAACATGCGGCACTCCGGCAAAGGTCCGGGCGATTGTATGCGCGAGCAGGCAACCGAACGCGAAGCGCACGCGAGTGAACCGCGGGCTGCGTGAGAGTGGCGGCCAAGGCGCGGCTCGCGTACGAATTAGCCTGAACGGCCTCGCTGTCGCTCGGGTCATTCGCTTGCGCGTCGCGTTCGGATGCGCAGTGCTGCGCACCGCGGAGGAGCGGCCCGGTTCCCTTGTTACTCTGTTACCTTGCTACTTTGTTACCTTGTTACCTTGTTGCCTTGTTTCTCAGACTTCCAAGAGTACGCGCGTCGGATTCTCCACGCACTCCTTGATGCGTTTCAGGAACGTCACGCTCTCGCGTCCGTCGATGATGCGATGGTCATAGGTCATTGCCACGTACATCATCGGGCGAATGACCACCTGACCGTCGCGGGCCACCGGGCGTTCCTGAATCGCGTGCATGCCGAGGATTGCCGATTGTGGCGGATTCACGATCGGCGTGCTCATCAGCGAGCCGAATACGCCGCCGTTGCTGATGGTGAACGTGCCGCCTTGCAGCTCTTCGAGCGTGATCTTGTTTTCCCTGGCCCGCGCGCCGAAGTCGGCGATTGTGCGTTCGATCTCAGCGAAGCTCATCCGCTCGGCATTGCGAATCACCGGCACAACCAGGCCCTTCTGCGCCTGCACGGCGATGCTGATATCGTAATAGTTCTTGTAGACGATCGTCTCGCCGCGAATCTCGGCGTTGACCGCCGGGATCGACTTCAACGCGTCGATCGCGCCCTTGATAAAAAAGCTCATGAAGCCGAGGCGGATGCCGTACTTCTTCTCGAACGCGTCGCCGTGCTCCTTGCGCAGGGCCATCACGTTCGACATGTCAATTTCGTTGAACGTCGTCAGCAGCGCCATCGACTGCTTGGCCTGCACAAGCCGCTCGGCGATGCGCTTGCGGATCGGCGTCATCGACACGATTTCTTCGTGGCGATCACCGATGGGAATGGCCGCGAGCGGGGCAGCGGCTTTTGCGGCGGCCGGCGGCGTGGATGCCGCTCGCACGACATCCTCTTTCAGCACGCGCCCACCGGGGCCGGTGGGTGTGACCTGCGACGCGTCGATGCCGCGTTGGGCCGCTTCGCGCTGGGCGGCGGGCATGACGAACGTACCGCCGGTCGCGGATTTCGAGCTTGTCGCGGCCGCAACGGGTGCAGCAGCGGCGGCGGGAGCTGACGCGGCCGCGCCGGCCTTTTCTTCCATGAAGCCGATCACTTCACCGACCGCGGCGGTATCGCCCTGCTTCTTGAGCAGTTTGGTGATTACGCCGTTGACCGGCGAGGGCATTTCAATCGTGGCTTTATCGGTTTCGATTTCGAGGATGGTCTGATCTCGTTTGGCCGGCGCGCCCTCGCCGACCAGCCAGGGGCCGAGCGTAACCTGCGTGATGGACTCGCCACATTCGGGAACAACTAGCTCGATCGCCACGACGTTCTCCACTCGCTGAGCGGTGCCTAGTGTTTAGTGCCTAGTGCTCAGTGCTCAGTGCTCAGTGCTCAGTGCTCAGGATAAAACCACGCTTGGCCGGTTACCCAATTCGAAAAGCCGCTCGGCCAAAGTTCGAGGATCGTAACGCAAACTTCTCGGCGATTCGAGCCGCTACGCCTATCCGCGTGACTCGACATCTCTGACGGGGATCGCCACACTTCACTGCGGTTCGAATTGCGGCTTGCGGTGGAGTACGTCGAATGGTAGCAGCGGCGCTTCTGATCGGTTTGGTTCAATTCCTCGATCCGCCGCCGATGGTCGAGACGCTCGATTGCGGCTTGCGCGTGGTGGTGATCGAGGACCGCACGGTTCCGCTGGTCAGCGTGCAACTGCTGATCAACGCCGGCGGCGACATCGACCCGCCGGCGCAGCCGGGGCTGATGTCTGCGGCACACGCGCTGCTCATCACCGCGGCGGACGCGGACGAGCGGCTGAGAGCGTATGCGCTGGAGCCGCGAAACACGATTACGCCGGACGTTTGCGGTTTCCAGACCGTGCTGCCGCCGCCGCTGCTGCCGGATGTTCTGAAGATCGAGGCCGATCGACTGGACATTGGCGACGGGCGTGCACTGATGGCGGCGGCGCGCGAAGCGGAGACGCAACCGGCATCGCGGCAGACGACGCGCCCCGTGTCGCCGCAGGCATCGCAAGCGGCGTCGCGTCCGACGAGCGCGCCGAGCGGCCTAGCCGCGACGATTCGCGCGACGCGGCAGCGATTCACGGCTTACACACCGTCGCTCGACGACACGGCCCTCGCGCGGATGATGGCCGGCACGCCTTACGCGCGCCCCGCGACGAAGATCGGCGAGTGGCTGGAAAAGCCGGGCGCGGACGTCGCGATTCGCGAGGCGCTGACACGCTGGGTGACGCCGGGGAATTGCGTGTTGATGATCGTCGGCGACATCTCGGCCCCGCAGGCGATCGCACTGGCTCGCGAAAAGTTCGCCAGGTTGAAATGGGCCGAGTCGCCGCGCAAGCCGTGGCCCGAGCCGCCCGCGCCAGAGCGAATCGACCTGACGACGCCGGGTGGCGAGGGCGTGCGGATGGCGTTTTTGACGGGGGGGTATGCGTCGTTTGAACATGCGGCGATTCGGGTGGTGTTGGAGCATTGCTTTCCACACCGTGATACCGCGCCGTATGTTTCGTGGCACGCCGAGCGATTCCGCGACGCTGGCATCGCTAGCCTCCACGCTTCGAATGCGACGGAGCGCGACGTGCTAGCGTTGATCGAGGAGGTTGCCGAATCGGGAATTTCGGCCGAGGAACTGCTCATCGCCCGCGGTGCCGCAGCCGCCCAGATGCGCGGCGAGCTCGCTCCCTTCTCTGCACGGAGCCACGGCTTCGGTTTCGCAGAACTCGTCGGCGGCGACGCGATCATGGCGAGCTTTGAACTGCCGCGAACGCAGCGGGTGAGCGCGAGCGAAGTTCGCATGGCGGCGCGGTACCTGCTCGCGACGCGGTATGTTGTGCAGTCGTACGCTTCATCGTCTTCACGCGCGAGCGATCGAACTGGGGCGAACAGGACGTGGTCCGACTATCGCGTTCACAGCGCGTGGAAATGGCGCGATCGCTACGGCGATCGATCAATCGTTGACGTAATGAAGGATATTGACTTGCCGCCGTACAGCGTCGAGCGGCACCCGCTCGCACTCGGGGGCGAGTTGATCCTCTTGACCGTTGACGGCGCTTCGGCATGCCACATCCGGACCACAATTTCGGGACCGACGATCCGCGCCGTCGCGCTGGATGATGCGGACGCGGTCGCACGTCGCGTCGATGCGGCGTACGCGGGTGTTCACGAGATGGCCACACGCGCAATCACACGCGACCAAGTCTTCGCAATCGAGTCGACAACGCAGCCCGGTGAGGCAGATCGCGCCATCGAGTTGCATGCCAATCTGTTTCCCGATGTTGTGCGGCTCACGCAAATGACTGGCGGCGCGAGCGCGAAACTGCAAATCGTGGTGTACGGCGCATTCGACGCACAGGACGTACGCACGTTTGTGCACGAAGTCGGGATCAGGGGGCACTACGCGCCGCCGCCGACAAATGCCACGCCGCCGCGATTCGGCAAAGTGAGTTACATGCCGCTCGTCGATGATCAGATGTTCTCGACGCTCACATTGAGACATGAATCGATCACACCACTACGAGCGGAGTCGCACGCTTTGGCCCTGCTTCTCGCATCTGGCGTGGCTTGTAACGGGTGGCTGCTCTCTGCAGACGTTCGGGCCTGCATCCGGTCCGGCGAATTTGTTCTCCACATCGGCGGACTGTCGGACCCTGTGCTTGACCGGCTCATCGTCTTGCAGTTGTTTGCTCTGGAGCAACAAAACGGTTGGCTGTGCGAAGAAGACACCGCGCAAACAAGAGTCGCCGCTTGGCTATGCTGGAACGATCCGCTCAATGTGCTGGAGTCGGCCGCAGCAGCCGACACACCGACAAGTTCGGTACGGGAATTGCACCAATCGGCCCGGTTCGAGCTGTCTGTGTTTGGGCCTCCGAATCGCATTCAACTGTTGCGCGACTTTTGGCACGCACGCGAAGAACGGAAATGACGAATATCCGCCAAGCCCGCCTAACCCGCTCGCCTGGCGAACGCGACGATTCGCAGACTCGCTACAATGCGAGTTCTGGATCATCTGCACCAGAACGTCGCGCGGCTCGGTTCGGGCAAACGGGGCGTCGCGCGGCGGCAACGGGGCGTGATTTGAATCGCAGCGATGTCAGCCTGATCCTGGCCTGCCTCGAGGGGCAGCCGACCGCATGGAACGCGCTGGTCGAGCGCTATGCGCGACTGGTCTATTCCGTCATCAATCGCAATCGCTTGTCGAGCGCCGACGCCGAGGATGCGTTCCAGGGCGTGTTCCTGAGCCTATACCGCAATTTGCAACGATTGCAGGACCACGCCTGCGTGAGCGCCTGGCTGATCACCACCACGCATCGCGAGTGCTGGCGGCTGTCGCGGCTCGCCCGCAAAAACGCGACACTCGATACCGATGTCGCATCGGACGCCGAGCCGAGCAGCGAGTCGATCGAACGCGACGAGCGGCAACATTTGGTGCAGCAAGCACTTACGCAGCTCGGCGGAAGCTGCGAAAAACTCCTGCGGGCGCTGTTTTTCGACTCTGGCGAGCCGGATTATGAGACGATCGCGACCCGGCTCGACATGCGCGTCGGCAGCATCGGCCCCACACGCGCTCGCTGTTTTAAGAAACTGGAAGGCATTTTGGGCGAGCTTGGCATCCGCGACGGCGGCGATTTGTTCGACTCAGAATAGCGTCAAATTCAGTCGCCGTACCGGTCGTAAGCTCGGAAAGCGCTTTCAGTTACATTCAGCTTGCTTGACGGGAAAATTCACGCATCATGTGCGTATTTCCGCATACCCCGTCGCGCTCTACTGCGGCGAGAACGCACAGGAGAACTGACCGTGCCCAGCGCGACACCGACTTATGAGCAGCTACTAGCCTTCGCCGCCGGCGAGTTGACGGGCAGCGACGCGAGCGCGATCGAAGCCTACCTCGCCGTCACGCCCGCCGTCGCCCGCGAAGTGGCACGCATGCGAACGGTGATCGGCACGATGCGCAGCGACGAATCGGTCGCCCCGCCGCGCGAGTGGATCACCGCGGCGCAGTCGATCTTCAAGCCCAAGCCGAGCGTCATCGAGTCGTGGCTCAGCCAGGCCGCGACAGCGATCGCGGCGCTCATGTTCGACAGTCGTCAGACGCCCGCGCTGGCGGGTTTCCGCGGCAGCGCGACGGCGATCCAGCTTTCGTATGAGTGCGACGGCATGACGGTCGATCTGCAACTCGAACCCGCCGACCAAGATGATGCCGGCATCGTCACGTCGTGGAACGTGATCGGGCAGATCGCGTTCGACGAAATGCGTGACGGCGGCGACGTGGCGGTGGTCATCGCCCAATCGCGCCAGCCGGTCGCACAGGCCCGCACCGACGAGCATGGTGTGTTCCGCATGACGCTGGCGAGCGGCACGTTCGATCTGATTCTGCATGTGGACTCAAAGGTCGTCGCTATCCCCAACGTCTTCGTGGGCGCATGACCCATGAGCGACACGCCGGCGATCGGTGATCTGCTCGAACAACTGCGCAGCGCGCAGCCCGGCGAGCGTGCATCGATGCTGGCCAAATTCGGACGAATCAACGAAGTCATCATCGCGCTGGCCGACGAAACGCAGCGACTCACGTTTGTGGATGCTTCGAAAGCAATCGCGACGAGCGAACTGGTCATCGCGCTGGCCGATCAAGTGGGCGACGCGCGCAGCCGCGCGCGAGCGCGACGCACACGCTCCCAGGCGCTGGCGTATTCGGGCGATTTTGAGGCGGCGCTGACGGCGTGCCGCGAGGCAGCCCAAATCGCCGATTCGGGCGGCGAAGTGGTCGAGGCGGCGCGGGCCAAGCTGGCGTCGATGCATCCCTTGGGCGAAATGGGCCGATACGAGGACGCACTCGCCGCGGGCGAGCGAGCGCGGGCCGAGCTGGTCGCGGCGGGCGAGACGCTGCTAGCGGCGCGCGCGGATTTGAATTTGGGCGGAGTCTTGCAAAACCGCGGCGAGCCGGCGCGGGCGATGGTCCATCTGGATCGTGCGGCAGCAGCGCTTGCCAACGAACCGCTCGCTCTCGGCCATGTGCAAAACAACCGTGGCGAAGCGCTGTTGGTGCTCAATGACTTCGACGGGGCCCAGCACGCGTTCGAGGCAGCCCTCGCCGCCTATGAACTCGCGAGCGCGAATCTCGCCGCGGCGATCGTGCAGGGCAACCTCGCCGACCTCGCGGCGCGGCGCGGCTGGCTTCAGCGTGCGCTGGCCGGATTTGAGCACGCCCGGCGTCGACTCGATGCCGACACGGCAACGACGCATAGCGCCCGATTGCTCGCAGAACAAGCGGAAGCGTTGGCCACGCTCGGATTGTTACACGAAACGCTTCGCACATACGACGAGGTGATCCCGCAACTCGACTCGCTCGGGCTCGCCTGGGAGAGTGCGCGCGCGCGCAGCGGGCGCGGGCGCTGCCTAATCGAGCTGGGTCGTACCGCGGACGCGCGCGAGCCGCTCGAACAGGCTGCCGCGGAGTTTGATCGCCTGGACAATGCCGCGGACCGTGCGCGGGTCGATCTGCTGCGCGCGGTGGTCGCACTCGAGTCTCGACAGTTCGAATCCGCCCGTTCGCTGCTTCGCGATGCCGAGCGCGACCTGCCGAATCGGCCACTCGAACAAGGCGTTTTGTCCTACCAACTCGCTCGCCTGGCGATCGCGCTGGGCAACCCCGGTGAAGCGGCGGAAATTCTCGGCGCAGCGATCGCCGCGACCGCTGCGGTCGATATCGCGCCGCTCGCGGCCGACCTGCTGCACCAGCGCGGCGTGGCGTATTCTCAACTCCGACAAATGGACGCCGCTGTGGCAGACCTGCGCGAGGCGGTGCGACAGGTGGAACGTGTTCGCGGCTCGCTGCCGGCCGACCGCTTTCGAGCGGCGTTTCTTGGTCGACGACTCGCTGTGTATGAAGACTTGCTCCGCGCCGTCCTGAATCGGCGTGCACCGGGCGTCGCGAGCGAGGCTTTTCGCGTAGTCGAGCAGGCCAAAGGCCGGGCGCTGCTCGATCTGGCACGCGGCGCGATCGACCTGGAGCGCGACGAGGGAACGAGCACCGACTCGAACGCGGCGCTGCTCACGCGCCTGCGGCAACTGCGAGCCGAGCTCAACGCGCTCTATAACCAGCTTGGGGCGAGCTCGTCCGCAAAGGCCGCGATCGCAGAGAACTGGACCGCGAAAGTGCGCTCACACGAGCGCGAAATCGGCGAGCTCGAAACCCGCGTCGCCAGCGTGCGCAGCGCAGCGGATCTGTTCGCCGCGCCCGTCGCACTTTCGGACATTCAATCGCGACTCGCGCCGGATCAAGCACTGGTCGAGTTTTTCGGCGTCGGCGATCAACTCGCCGCAATCGTCATCCGCCACGATGCAGCAACGATTATTGAGCCGCTCGCGCCGATCGGCGATCTGACCGAATGTTTGCAACGACTGCAATTTCAACTCAGCCGCGCGATGCGCCCCGGCGCGCTGGCGGGCGAGCGTGCAGCGCGACTAACGGCTGATGCGCAGCGCGAACTGGCTCGGCTGTACCAGTTGGTGCTGCGACCGCTACTTGAGAAGCTCGACGGCGCGCGACGATGCGTTATCGTGCCGCACGGGCCGCTGCATGGCGCACCGCTTCACGCGGCGCATGACGGACAGCAGTACGCCATCGAGCGATTCGAGTTTTCGTACGCGCCGAGCGCGAGCATTTGGGCAACCGTGTGTGACGCCGCACCGCGCACCGCGCGGGGCGCGCTGATTGTCGGCGTGGCCGATCCGATCGCGCCGCGCATCGAGGATGAGGCGCGCGCACTGGCGAGCATTATGCCGGGCGCAGCGACGCTGATCGGCGCTGACGCTACGACCGATCGCGTGATGTTGGCCGCAAGCCGACACGACACACTGCACATGGCCTGTCACGGCGAGTTTTTCGCGGACGTGCCGTATGCGAGCGGACTGAAACTCGCCGATCGGCGGCTGACGCTGCGTGACATTTATCGCATGAAACTGGGTGCACGGCTGGTCGTGCTCAGCGCTTGCAGCAGCGGCCGCTCGCTGGTGCAGGCCGGCGACGAGCTACTCGGACTGTCGCGAGCGTTTTTCGCGGCGGGAACACTAAGCATTTTGGCCACTTTGTGGCCTGTGGAAGACGAAGTCGCGATGGGTTTGATGAGCGACTTTCATACAATGGTGCAAAGGCAGACCGACGGGGGCTCGCCCGCGGAAGCGCTTCGAACAGCGCAGCTCCGCGTGCTATCCGACCGACCGCACCCGCTGCTTTGGGCGCCGTTCTTTCTGGCGGGGAGGCCGTGAGATGACCAATCGAGTATTGATGTTGGCAACTTGCGCGGGGGCGCTGTCCGCGCCCGCGCTCGCGCAGTGCG
This sequence comes from Phycisphaerae bacterium, assembly GCA_046155505.1. Lineage (GTDB taxonomy): Bacteria > Planctomycetota > Phycisphaerae > UBA1845 > Fen-1342 > JBJXFK01. Next base: position 4,823 of record JBJXFK010000204.1, on the reverse strand, counting down.
TTCCACCGGATGCGATCAACGAGGCGGCGATCGCCAATCAGCTCATGGTGCGCGTCGCGCCGGGATTCAACGATGCGCATGTGTTGACGCTCGTGAATCAGCACTACCCCGGCGCGACCGTCATTCGCGAGATTGACGGGTTTCAGACCTATCTCATGCACCTGCCGCTGCCGGCGGGACAGGACATCTGTTTCGCCGCCGAGTTTCTCGAAGACCTGTATGCGTGGCGGCGGGCCGATGAGCCGGAGCCTGGCGTGCCAATGCGCTGGGCCGAGGCGAATTACGCCGGCCAGGCCTCGAACGGTAGCACGGGCACAATCTACGACAGTCGCCCGGTGCTCTATCAGGCCAACTACATGACGCAGTACGCGGTCGACTCGCTCGGCGTAACCGTCGCCCACCCGCACAGCACGGGCCGCGGAACGGTCGTCGCGATCGTCGATACCGGCATCGATTCGACGCATCCCGATCTTGCGGGCCGCATGATGGCCGGCGGGTACAACTTCATCAGCATGTCGCCCGCCACCCTGCCGACGCAGGACGGCATCAACAACGACGGCGACGGTGCGACGGACGAGTTGTGGGTACACGGTACCTACGTGGCCGGACTCGTCGCGCTGGTCGCGCCCGAAGCGCGGCTGCTGCCGGTTGTCGCGCTAAACGACGACGGTGCGAGCAACAATTTCGTCATCGCCCAGGCGATCTACTACGCCGTCGAACAGGGCGCGGACGTGATCAACCTCAGTTGCGGGTCGACCTATGAGTCGGAAGTCGTGTTCGACGTGATTCAGCACGCACGCGAGAATGGCGTCGTCTGCGTCGGGGCCGCTGGCAATCGCGGCGGTCTCAACGTGTCAATCGAAGAGGCACCCGCCGTCTTTCAGGGCTGCGTCGGCGTCGCGGGCGTGAACGCCGTCGGCGTGCGAGCGGCGTTCAGCAACTACCACACCGATCTCGATCTCTGCGCGCCGGCGGTCAGTCGCCGCCTGCCCGGTGACCCAAGCCAGTACGACGAGGTCAACTCGATTTACAGCACCATTCCCGGCGGCATCTACGGCATCTGGGAAGGCACCAGTGTCGCCGCTCCGTTTGTGTCGGCGACGGCGGCACTGATCATCTCGCAGGAAACGAGCTGGCAACGCGACGCGAATCGCGCGGACAGTACGATGTCGCGCATGTTCTCGACCTCGCTCAACATCGACGGGTTGAATCCGCCGCAAGTGCAAAACCAAATCGGTCGACTGCTGCGCACGGGCCTCGCCGCGCAGCAGGGTCCGGTGCAGCCGCTGCAAGGCGACCTGAATCGCGATCGCGCGGTCGACTTGCAGGATCTCGCGCTCATGCTGCGCGATTTCGGCCTGACCGACTCACTCGCCGACGTGAACATGGATGGCTCCGTCGGGCTGGTCGATCTGGCGTATTTGCTGATCAACTTTGGGTTGTAAGCAAAACTGCCGACCAACAAGGCGAATCTTGTATCAACCGCCGCCGTAGGCACTCCTGATAACTGGATGCGAAACGCGGCGGCCCCACACCGCCGAGCGTGCAACGATCTCCTTCACGGCGACCGGCTCCTGACCCCTTGGGACCGGTCGCCGACCTCGTTTTCGTTTCGATACGAATCCCCACCGCGGCGTGCTATCCTTTCGTGCATGAACGAGCGCGAATATGACGTACTGGTCATCGGCGGCGGACACGCCGGTGCGGAAGCCGCGTGGGCGGCGGCGCGGCTCGGCGCGCGCACCGCGATGGTCACGTTTCAGCGCGACGCGATCGGACGCATGTCCTGCAACCCGGCTATCGGCGGCATCGGCAAAGGCCAGATGGTGCGTGAGATTGACGCACTCGGCGGCTTGATGGGCATCGTCGCCGACGAAACCGGCATTCAGTTTCGCATGCTCAATCGCCGCAAGGGGCCGGCGGTTTGGGCACCGCGTGCGCAATGCGACAGCACCGAGTACGCGCGGTGCGTACGACGGCACCTCGAAGCGTGCCCCAATCTCACCATCATCGAGGCCGGCGTCGATCAACTCATCGCCGAAACGGGCGAACGCGTCACCGGCGTGGTGTTGAACGATGGCCAAACCGTCGCGGCACAGAGCGTCGTCGTGACGTCGGGCACGTTCCTGCGCGCCCTCATGCACACGGGCGAGCGCAAGAGCGAAGGCGGACGCGTCGGCGAGGCGGCCGCCGTCGGCTTGAGCGCGTCGCTCGCCGCGCTCGGGTTGCAACTCGGCCGCCTGAAAACCGGCACGCCGCCGCGCCTCGACCGCGACACGATTGATTTCGACCGACTCGAGCCGCAACTCGGCGATGCGACACCCGCGCCGTTCAGCTTTCTGACCGATCGCATCACGCAGCCGCAGGTGAATTGCTGGATCACGTTCACCAGCGACGCGGTGCATCAGCTCATTCGCGAGAATCTGCACCGCGCACCGATGTACTCCGGCCAGATTCAATCGCTCGGCCCGCGCTATTGCCCGAGCATCGAAGACAAAGTGGTGCGCTTCGCCGACAAGAGCGAGCATCAGCTTTTTCTCGAACCCGAAGGCCGCGCATCGCAACGCATCTACGTCAACGGAATCAGCACATCGCTGCCCGAGGACGTGCAGACGCGCATCCTCGGGCAGATTCCGGGACTGGAGCGTGCGCGCGTGTTGCAATGGGGTTACGCGGTCGAATATGACTTCGTGCCGCCCGAGCAGATTGACGCCACGATGATGACCAAGCGCATTCGCGGCCTGTTTCTCGCCGGGCAGATTTGCGGCACCAGCGGCTATGAAGAGGCCGCCGGGCAGGGAATCGTCGCCGGCATCAATGCCGCCCGCTGGGTCGCGGGCAAGTCGCCGGTGGTGCTGGGCCGCGATCAGGCGTACGTCGGCGTGATGATTGACGACCTCGTCACGCGCGGCGTGCTCGAACCCTATCGCATGTTCACCTCGCGGGCCGAGCATCGCATGCATTTGCGATATGACAATGCTGACTCGCGATTGACCCCGCTGGGTCGCGAAATCGGCCTGGTCGACGACGCACGGTGGGCGCGATTCCAAGCCAAGGGCGCGCGATTGGCGATCCTCCGTCAGTTTCTCGCAACCACTCGCATCGAGGGCCGCGTGCTCGCCGATTGGCTACGTCGGCCGGAAGAGGACGGCGAGCGATTTTCCGCAGCCGTCCCCGAATTGGCCGCGTTCCAGGCCGAGCCGGACGTCTGGGCCCGGGCAATCGTCGAGATCAAATACGCAGGCTATCTGGAACGCCAGGATCGCGCGATCGCCCAGTTTCAGGAGCTGGAGGGTCGCCCGATCCCCGGCGATTTTGATTTTCGCTCGATCGCCCACCTTCGCCGCGAGGCGCTCGACCGTTGGACAAATGTACGTCCGAGAAATATCGGTCAAGCGGCCCGTGTAAGCGGGATCACCCCAACCGATGTCTCCCTCCTGCTGGTCAGCCTCGGTCGCGAAGCTCCCCAAGTTCCCAATAATTAGTCAGCGAAATTATCCAAATAACCTTGGCGGAGGCCGCGGGACAGCGTATACTGAGTTCAATCTGGGGTATTTGGGTAATTTCGAGGTCGTGGGATGGCAAGTGACGAGGCGTCAGTCAGCCGGTGGAACAAGAGCGTGTTCACGACCGGCGAAGTCGCCGAGATTTGTAAAGTCAGCCAGCAGACGGTCATTCGCTGTTTTGACAGCGGACGCCTCAAGGGATTCCGGGTTCCCGGCTCCCGCTTTCGCCGCATTCCGCGCGACGCTCTGATCCAGTTCATGAAGGAAAACGACATCCCGCTCGACCAGATCGAGACCGGGAAGGCCCGCGTCCTGGTCGTCGACGATGATCCCGCAATTATCGAAATGCTTGTTGAACTGCTGGAGCGGGATGGTCGATTCGAAGTGCAAACCGCGCTGAACGGTTTTGACGCCGGCATGCGTGCGAAAGAGTTTCGGCCCGACCTGATCGTGCTGGACTACATGCTGCCCGGCCTGAATGGCGACGCGGTGGTGCGCACGATTCGGCAGGATCCGACGCTGCAGGACGTGAAGATCATCATTGTCTCGGGCGTGGTCAATCGCAACGAGGTCGAGGCGCTGCGCAATAGCGGCGCGGACGACTTCATCCACAAGCCCTTCAGCATCGAGCAACTGGTTCGTCGGATCGCGGAATTGGTGCGTGCGTGATCAGCAACCATCGCCGGCCAACACACCGATAGCCGGACCGTCTGCTGATTATGTTCTGGCGCAACTCGAATCCGCGGGAGCCGCGCTCGAATTCAGCTCCGAGCTGCTCGATTTCGACCGCTTTCACACGGACGATCTCCGCAACCGACTTCTCGCTCAATATGATGGCGGCGCGGAATACACGCGGCTACGCGCGTTCTGCAAATCGAGCGCGACAAACCTCCTCGACCTGATCGAATCGTTCGGGCCGCACGCCACCGTTTGTAATTTGCTCACGCTCGCCCTCGCGCGACGATACTCGCCCGATGCACTCGCAGAACTTTCGCGCGAGGCACTCGATCACTGGATTCGCACACTCTCGATCGCCTGTGCGGCCCGTCGCATCGCCGCTCTGCGCGGCAGCTCGACCGAGTCGATGCATCGCGTCTACGCCGCGGGCCTGCTGCACGAGGTCGGCGTGTTTGTGCTCATGGAGTCGTTTCCGCGCGCGGTTCGCCGCGCGCTCGACCGATCGCGCGTTGCTCAAAAGCCAATCAACGTGTGCGAAGTCGAAATTCTCGGCACGGATCACCTGGTCATCGGTCGCCGCACGCTGCTGCGGGCGGCAATGCCCGAGTGGCTGATCGACGCGGCGTGGCTGCATGAGCG
>JBJXFK010000312.1:0-27298 GCA_046155505.1 Phycisphaerae bacterium | reverse complement strand
GCCGAACGCATCCGCCCCCTGGCCAAGCGCGTGATCGTGGTAGCCAACAAGGTGGATACGGAACAGGCCGCCAGCGAGGCTGCTCACTACATGCGGCTGGGCTTCGGCGATCCGGTGACGGTATCGGCGATACACAATCGCGGTCGCCACGAGTTGCTCGAGCGCATCGTCGAGTCGCTCGGCCCGCTGACCGGCGACGAGGAATATCCCGACGCGCCCGTGATGAAGCTGGCGATCGTCGGCAAGCGAAACGCCGGCAAAAGCACGCTGGTGAACGCCCTGGCGGGCGAAGAGCGAGTGATCGTCAGCGAAACGCCGGGCACGACGCGCGATGCGGTCGACGTGACGTTTCAGAAAGACGGGCGCTCGTTTGTGGCGATTGACACCGCCGGCGTGCGGAAGAAGTCGAGCATGAACGACATCGATTTCTATTCGCATACGCGTGCGATCAGTTCGATTCGACGGGCCGACGTTGTGCTGCTGCTGATCGACGCGACCGTGCCGATCAGCGAAGTGGATCTGAAACTGGCCCGCGTGATTTCGGATGAGTTCAAGCCCGTGGTGCTGGGCATCAACAAGTGGGATCTGGCGCGCGACAAGACCGATACGCAGACGTATGACGAGTATCTTGGCGCGGTTATGCCCGAATTGAAATACGCCCCGATCGCCGTATTGACGGCGAAAGAGGGCAAGAACGTCGATTCGATGATCGAACTGGCGCTGAGCCTGCACAAGCAGTCGCACACGCGACTGAGTACGGCCCGCGTGAATGAAATTCGCGCGGCGATCGTCGACCAGCGCGCCCCGACGCCCAAGTACAAATCGACGCGCATTCGGCTGTACTACGCAACGCAGGCGAGCACGAGCCCGCCGACGTTCGTGTTCTTTGCCAACAAGCCGGAATTGATCACGCAGAACTATCGTCGGTATCTGGAGAATCGGCTGCGCGAGCAGACACCGTTCCGCGAAGTGCCGATTCGGCTGATCTTTCGCGGTCGCGGCGCGAGCGCGCCGCGAAACGCGGGCCAGGACGACGACGCGACGGCGATTCATGCCGACGACGATGGGGCGGACGGCGGCGAGGAATAGGCGCGCTCGCTTCGTTTGCCCGTTTGCGCCGGTGCCGAATTCGCTCGCATTCAGCCCAAATCGAATGCTATCATGCTAGCATGGCACAGATCATCGTTCGCAATTTGGATGACGCGATCCGCGACAAGCTCCGCGCGCGAGCCAAGGCGCATGGGCGGAGCATGGAAGAGGAAGTGCGCGAGATTATTCGCGTTGCGGTGATTCGCAAGCCGAAGACGGAGCCGCGAAAAGGGCTCGGTACACGGATCGCCGAGCGTTTTCGCGGCCTCGGGCCGATGCCGCCAATTCCCGAACTTCGCGGTTTCGAGGCCCGACCGGCGGAATTCGAGTGATCGTCCTCGATACGAACGTAGTCTCGGCGATTACGCAGCCCGATCCGGAAGCGACGGTATCTGTCTGGTTCAGCCGACAATCGGAGCGTGGGCTTTGGCTTACGAGCGTCACTCTCTATGAAGTGCGCTATGGCCTCCGGCTTCTCCCGGCCGGAAAGCGGCGCACCGCATTTGTGTCCGCTTTCGAAGCCGTTGTGAGTCAGGATTTCGAATCTCGCGTACTCACATTCGATGCGGCGGCGGCCGAAATTGCCGCAGAGATAGTGGCGGCGAACCGCGAATCCGGGCGAACAGTAGAGATTCGCGACGTTTTCATCGCCAGCATTGCGGTGTCGAATGGCGCAGCGGTCGCTACGCGAAACGTCAAACACTTCGCACGGATTTGCCCGACCGTGAACCCGTGGGACGATTAGAGCTGACCGCGAAACACGCGATCGTTACTCGCTTCCGTCGTCGTCACTCTGCCCCGATATCCCGGCGCATCTGCATCCCTTCAAACTGAATCCGCGATACGATTTCATATGCACGCTCGCGGGCCGCGGCTCGTGTCTCGCCCAGCGCCGTAATTCCCAGCACGCGCCCGCCGGCGGTTTGCATTTTTGTGACGATGCGCTTCGTGCCGGCGTGAAACACAGCGTGGTCGGCATGGACGGTCGCATAGGGCAGGCCGTTGATCCAGTCGCCGGTGCGCACCTTGTCGGGATAGCCCTCTGCCGCGGCGACGATGCACACCGCCGCTCGCGGATCCCAGCGCATCTCATATTGGTCGAGCTTGCCGCTGGTCGCCGCGTCGAAGAGATCGACCGCGTCGGATTGCAGCCGCATCATCAGCACCTGCGTCTCGGGATCGCCAAAGCGGCAGTTGAATTCGAGCACCTTTGGCCCGGCGTGCGTAAGCATCAGCCCGGCGTAGAGCACGCCGCGATAGTGAATGCCATCGCGCAGCATGGCATCAATGATCGGCACGAAAATCTGGGTCTGGATATGTCGCAGGACGGCGTCATCGAGCGGCGGGGCGGGTGAAAAGGTGCCCATGCCGCCGGTGTTCGGCCCCTCGTCGCCGTCGCGTAGGCGTTTGTAGTCTTGCGCGGTTTCGAGCAGGTAGATCGTGCTGCCGTCAACGATCGCCATGAGCGAGACTTCGCGCCCAGTGAGCCGCTCTTCGACGACGATTGTGTCGCCGGCGCTGCCGAATACACGCTGCACCATGATGCGTTCGGCGGCGAGCAGCGCTTCGGAGGGTTCGCTACAGACGATGACGCCTTTTCCTTTGGCCAGGCCGGCGGCTTTGACGACGAGCGCTTCGTCGCGAGTCGAGATGTATTCGCACGCGAGGTTGTAGTCGTTGAAAATGCGGCCCTCGGCCGTCGGTATGGCTTGCTTGCGCATCAGCTCTTTGGCGTACGCCTTGTCGCTCTCGAGTTTTGCGGCGGCGGCGCGCGGGCCGAAAACGCGGATGTTCGCGGCTTCGAGTGCGTCGGCAACGCCGGCTGCGAGCGGGTCTTCGGGGCCGACGATGACGATGTCGATCACTTCGCGCTTGGCGACGGCGACGACGTGCGCGACGTCGCACGGATCACCGAGGATGTTGGTCGCGAGCATCTCGGTGCCGGCGTTGCCGGGCATGACGAGTAGTTTTTTCAACCGTGGCGAGCGGGCCAGAGCGCGGGAAATTGCATGTTCACGGCCGCCTGAGCCAAGTAGCAGAATGTTCATGATCGTGAGTGTACATCGTGCCCGCGAATGTAGGGTGGGCATCGCCCACCATTTCGTTGTCGCGTGCTGTTGATGAGCTTGGAGAATTGAATTGAAGAAAGACCGGTCGGACACCGGTCCCCCAGCGCGATATTGCCACACGCTCAGCGCGCGTGCGTTCCGGCGATCAGCGCTTCGGCAATTGCAACACCGGCAACGGCACGCCGCGAATGTCGGCTAATGCGGCTGCAAAATGCGGCGGTTCCAGCGGCTGAACACGCGGCGCGCCCATCGGTCGCTTGGTGAGTTTGACACGCGGCCCGCCGCGTTTCTTGGAGCGGCTCTTGGCAGCTTTTTTCGCGGGTTTGTCGCGTTTGAGGTTGCGGACGAACTCGTCGAAGTGCTCCGGCGAGCTGAAGTGATGACTCCAGCCGTAGTCGCCGGAGTGATAGTCGCAGTTGTCGGTCGAGTAGTCGCGACAGATTTGCGGGCGGGTTTCGTAAATTCCGCAGCGGAAATCGGGTTGCAGATGGCGGCAGTTGGTCGAGATGCTCAGGTACCAGTCGTCGTTCTCGACGAAAACGCCGATTCCCTCGTGCAGCAGGTACCAGCGAATGGCGTCAAAATCGTCCTTGTCCTCGGGTGTGTCGAGGGGCAGAGCGATGTAGCGACAGCAGTATCCGGTGCAGTGCTCGCACAAAATGCCGGGCATGTTGAACCTTTCGTGACGGAATTTGGGAGGCAACTGTAGCCGCATGCGAGAGCGAATTGGAGTCTGTGGGAAGCGATTTCGGCGCAATTCACGCCCGCCTCCATTGTTAGGCCCGAGTTTAGATTCGCGAAAGCGGGCTTGACGCGGTTTTGTGGCGCGGTACATTTCCCCTTCTCGGCATTTGCTGGCCGAGATAGCCTCAGTGTGCTCGCAGATTGGGAACAGGCAGTATGGCCGACCAGACACGAATTCGAATCCGGATGGAAGCGTACGATCACCGCGCTCTCGACGCCTCGGCGACCGAAATCGTCGAGCAGGCGAAGCGCACGAGTGCCCGCGTCTGCGGGCCGATTCCGCTTCCGACCCGTGTTGAACGGTTTACGGTCCTGCGGTCGCCGCACATTGACAAGAAGTCGCGAGAGCAGTTCGAGATGCGCACGCACAAGCGCGTCATCGACATTTTCGAGCCGAACCCGCGTACGATTGACGCGCTCAATCGTCTGGTGGTTCCGGCGGGCGTATTTGTGAAGATCAAGGCCTAGATCGCAACCCGATCTGGGCTTTTTTGTTTGGATGGTGGCGGGCGGCAATTGCTGTCGCTGGTCGCTGGCTGGAGTTGTCACTCATGGTTCCGACAATTTTGGGTCGAAAAGTCGGCATGACGCAGGTGTTCGAGGCATCGGGCGAGCGGGTTCCCGTAACCATCGTCCAGGCCGGGCCTTGCATCGTGTTGCAGGTGAAAAAGTCGGACGGCCGGGACGGCTACAACGCCGTCCAGCTTGGGTTTGACGACGCCAAGCCGCACCGCAGCACCTGTGCCGAAATCGGTCACGCCCGCAAAGCCAGCACCCCTCCGAAGCGATTCGTCCGCGAAGTCCGTCTGGTTGACGCCCCGGATAAAAACATCGGCGACGCCGTCACGGTCGAGATGTTCGGCGGCGATGCCGTCAAGTGGGTCGATGTCACCGGCGTGACCAAGGGCAAGGGTTTCCAGGGCGCGATGGGCCGCTGGGGCTTCGGCGGTATGCCGGCGTCGCACGGTACCGAGCGTAAGCACCGTTCGCCGGGGTCGAACTCGGGTCGCTGCCAGAACCGCGGTACGTCGGGCATGATCAAGAAGGGCAAAAAGAATGCCGGCCATCAGGGCGATGTTCAGCAGACGACGCGTTGCCAGAAGCTGGTCGCGATCGATGCCGAGAACAATCTGCTGCTGATCAAGGGTTCGGTGCCGGGTCCGAACGGCAGTTTTGTGGTCGTTCGCAAGAGCAAGACGAAAGCCTAAGCCATGTTGAGCATCAACGTATATAACGAATCCGGTCAGCAGATCGGGACGGAGCAGATCGACGAGGCCCTGCTCGGCGGCGAGGTGAATACCAAGCTGCTCAAGCAGGCCATCGTCATGTACCACGCCAACAAGCGCCAGGGTACGGTCAAGCAAAAGACCCGCGCCGAGGTGCAAGGCTCGACCCGCAAAATCTACAAGCAGAAGGGCACCGGCCGCGCTCGTATGGGTGCCGTTCGCCAGCCCGTTCGCCGCGGCGGCGGTCGCGCGTTCCCGCGTCAGCCGCGCGATTTCCGGCTCGACATGCCCAAGACGATGCGTCGGTTGGCGCGAAACAACGCGCTGCTGGCCAAGATGCAGGGCAATGCGGTGTCGATCGTTGACGGCGTGAAGTTCGACGGGCCCAAGACCAAGCGGTTCGCCGCGATGCTGGTGGCCTTGAAGGTTGAAAAGGGCTGCACGCTGCTCACCAAGGGCATCGATCAGGCGATTTACAAGAGCGGCCGCAATATTCCGAAGACGCGCATCATGGACGTGGCCGAGCTGAATGCGTGGGATTTGCTGCAACGCAAGCAGGTGATCTTCACCAAAGAGGCGTTTGCCGAGTTGCGCAACATCGTGGGCAAGACGGCCTAAGGCTGGGAGCGGCGGAACATGGACCTACATGACTTGATCATTCGCCCGCTCGTGACGGAGAAGGGTACGCACCAGATGCAGTACCACTCTGACAAGACCGGCAATATTTATGCGTTCGAAGTACATCGCGACGCGACCAAGCCGCAGATTCGCGACGCGATCGAGAAGATTTATCAGGTGAACGTGATCGACGTTCGCACGCAGGTTCGCAAGAAGCCGGGTCGCAAGTTTCGGCTTGCGCAGGGCCGACCGAAGACGAGCAAGAAGGCCGTTGTGGTGGTGGACAAGAACAGCAACATCGATCTGTTCTAGGTGACCAGGTCGTCGGGCGATGATGCCCGGCGAATCGAGCAGTAAGCGAGTACGGACATGGGCATCAGAATCTACAACAAGACCAGCGCCGGGCGACGCTTCAGCAGCGTCAACGACTTCGCCGAGTGTACGCACCCGCGCAAGAACCGCCCGGAGAAGTCGCTGCTCGTGCCGATCAAGAAGACCGGCGGTCGCAATCACCACGGCGTGATTACGTCCTGGTGGCGCGGCGGCGGTGCCAAGCGGATGTACCGCCTGATCGACTTCAAGCGTAACCTCGACAATGTCGTGGGTACGGTAAAGCAGGTCGAATACGATCCCAATCGCTCTTGCCACATCGCCCTGATCAACTACGCCAACGGCGAAAAGCGCTACATCCTCGCCCCGAACGGGCTGAAGGCTGGCGCAACGATCGAGAGCGGTGCGAAGGTCGAGCCCAAGGTCGGCAACGCGATGCCGCTGGCCACCATCCCGGTCGGCTTGCAGGTTCACAATATTGAGATGACTGCCGGACAGGGCGGCAAGCTGGTTCGCACCGCGGGCGGCGTCGCGACGTTGATGGCCCGCGAGGGCGCGTGGGCGACGATTCAGTTGCCCTCGGGTGAAATGCGTCAGGTGCGGGTCGAATGCCGCGCCACGATCGGCCAGCTCGGCAATATTGACTATCAGAACATTCGCTGGGGCAAGGCCGGTCGCAATCGGCATCGCGGCCGTCGTCCGCACGTTCGCGGCAAGGCCATGAATCCGATCGATCACCCGATGGGCGGCGGTGAAGGCCGTTCGAACGGCGGTCGTCACCCGTGCTCGCCGTGGGGTCAGCTTGCCAAGGGCGGTCGCACGCGTAACCCGCGTTCGCGCTCGACCAAGCGGATTCTTCGTCGTCGTACGTCCGTGCGTTACGGCGTGGTGAGCAAGCGTGGCCGCAAGTAATCGAGGGGCGGTCACCGACCGCGATGGGAGCAGCGCATGTCGCGCAGCTTGAAAAAAGGTCCGTACGTTGACGAGGTTTTGTACGAGCGCGCGACGCGCGCTCGTGCGGCGGGCAGCAGCCTGCCGGTCAAGACCTGGAACCGTGCTTGCACGATCGTTCCGGAGTTCGTCGGCGTGTGGTTTGAAGTTCACAACGGCAAGGGCTTCGTCAAAGTGTTTGTGACCGAGGAAATGGTCGGTCACAAGCTGGGCGAATTTTCCCCGACCCGCACCTTCAAGGGCCATACCGCCCGCGAAGTGAAGAAGTAGGAGCGCTTCATGGGCTGGATAGCAACCCATCGCTTTGCACGCATCGCGCCTCGAAAGGTGCGGCTGGTGACTGACCTTATTCGCGGAATGAACGCGAATAACGCGGTCGCGACGCTGAAATTCACGAACAAGCGCGCTGCGTTTTTCGTGAAGCGCGTGCTGGAAAGCGCAATGGCCAACGCCAACGAGCAGGAAGCGAGCATGAACCGCCTCATCGTCGCCGAAGCGCGCGTCGATGGCGGGCCGATCATCAAGCGATTCCAGCCGAAGGATCGCGGTCGGGCGCACCCGATTCAGAAGAAAACCTGCCACATCGTCGTGGCCGTGGACGAGCGGGAGTAGGCTGTGGGTCAAAAGTGCAATCCAATCGGATTTCGCGTCGGCATCACCGAGGGCTGGAAGAGCCGTTGGTATGCCCCGAAGCAGACTTTCGGCGCGTTCCTGGTCGAAGACGAGCGCGTGCGCGAGTTCGTTGACAAGCAGTTGAACCAGAAGCCGCCGTACGCGAGCATCTCGAAAGTCGAAATCGAGCGGACGCGCGACGAAGTAAAGGTCATCCTGCACACGGCCCGTCCAGGCGTGGTCATCGGTGCCAAGGGTGCCGAAGTGGACAAGCTCCGCGAGCGGCTCGAGGACCTGATCGAGCGTCGCGTGAACGTGAGTATCGTCGAGATCAAGAATCCCGACATCGATGCGCGCCTAATCGGTGCCAGCATCGGCGAACAGCTCAAGAAGCGCGGCAGCTTCCGGCGCATTATGAAGCAAAAGTGCGAGGCCGCGATGGGCGCGGGCGCTCGCGGCGTGAAGATTGTGTGCTCGGGCCGATTGGGCGGTGCAGAACTGGCCCGCACCGAAAAGCAGATGCTCGGCTCGATTCCGCTTCAGACGCTTCAGGCGGAAGTGGACTTCGCTGTGACGCACTCGGTCACGACGGTCGGTACGCTGGGCATCAAAGTCTGGGTGTATCGCGGTATGTACGGCGATGCGCCGGTCGCGGCTGACGGACAAAATCGTTTCCGTCGTCGTAACCGCCGCTAGTTAGTAGATGAGATTTGATCAGTCGCCTTTGGCGGCCGTGAATACGGGGCGAGAGCCTCGGCGAGAACGTGGGAGAAGTCGATGGCCGGGATGATGCCAAAGCGCGTGAAGTGGCGAAAGGCCCAGAAGGGTCGCATTCGCGGTAATGCCACGCGCGGCAACACGGTTTCGTATGGCGACTTTGGCTTGCAGTCGCTCGAGTCGGGGCGCGTCAGCGCCAAGCACATCGAGGCCGGCCGCGTCGCGATTTCGCATTTTCTGCAGCGCGAGGGGCGCGTGTTTTTGCGAGTCTTCCCGCATAAGCCCGTGTCGCAGAAGCCGCTCGAAGTGCGAATGGGTAGCGGCAAGGGTGAAGTGTCGTTTTGGTGCGCGGTTGTGAAGCCGGGCACGGTGATGTTCGAGATCGGCGGCGTGTCCGAGGATCTGGCCAAGCAGGCGTTTTTGCGCGTGTCGCACAAGCTGCCCGTGCGGACGCGTTTTGTGACTCGCAAACACAGCCTGTAAGCGAAATTGTGACTTTAGGGATCGCGATGAATACGAAGATTGAAACAATCAGGGCGATGAAGACCGACGAGCTCTACAACGACCTCGCCGCCAAGCGTCGACACCTGTTCAACCTGCGCAGCCAGGCGGTCACCGAGAAACTCGAAGACCCGACGCAGCTCGGCAAGTCGAAGAAGGACATCGCCCGGATCATGACCGTGCTGCGTGAGCGCGGCGAAAAGGAAATCGAGCAGCGCGAGCGTCACCTGCACGCTCAGGCGGCGAAGTAGCAGGGTAATCGCGGCTGTGGTCGCGCCGCATGGGCGCGTACGACGGACCGACGTGGATGGCAGCTATGAGTGCAACGACAGTGGAAACGGCAAAGGGCGCGCGGCAGACGGAAATTCGCCCGTCACGCACCGGCCTCGTCACCGCGGATTCGCGGGACAAGACAATCAAAGTGACGATCAATTTCATGGTCCGTCACGAGAAGTACGGCAAGTTCATGAAGCGCTCGACCGAGCTGCACGTTCATGATGAAAAAAACGAAGCCGCGGTCGGCGATACCGTCGAAATCTGCGAGTGTCGCCCGCTCAGCAAGACCAAGCGCTGGCGGCTGGTGAACATCGTCACCAAGGCTCCGCGGGGGACGGTGTAACCCATGATTACGCAATACACGTATATGGACGTAGCCGACAACACCGGCGCAAAGCAGGTGATGTGCATTCAGGTGCTCAAGGGCGGCGCGGCCAGCCACGGCAAGCGGCGGCTGCGCGTCGGGCGCGTGGGCGACATCGCCATTTGCTCGGTCAAATCGTCGCTGCCCTCGGGCGATATCAAGAAGGGCGAAAAGGTCCGCGTCGTGATCGTGCGGACCAAGTATCCCACGCGGCGAAATGACGGCAGCTACGTCCGATTCGACAGCAACGCGGCGGTGATCATCGACGCCGAGAACAACCCCAAGGGCACGCGCGTTTTCGGTGCGGTTGCCCGCGAGCTGCGCGAGAAGAATTTCGGCAAGATCATCTCGCTGGCCGAGGAGGTTTGGTAATCATGGCGGCCAGAATTCGCAAAGACGACATCGTGCAGATCATCTCCGGCGACCACAAGGGCGCTCGGGGCAAGGTGCTGCGCGTGATTCCGGATGATGACAAAGTTGTGGTCGAGGGCGTGAACGTCGTCACCAAGCACATGCGCAAGAGCCGCAAGTATCCGCAAGGCGGACGCGTGCAGCGCGAGGCGGCGATCCCGGCGTGCAAGGTCATGCCGATCGATCCGAAGACCGGTAAGGGTACGCGCGTTCGGTTCAAGATTGAGCGCGACGCGAGCGGCAGCGTGGTGTCCAAGCAGCGCGTCAGCGTCGCGGGCACGGTGCTGGGCGAGATTCGCGGGAACAAGACCGCCAAGGCGGGAGCGTAAGTCATGGCGCGATTGCAGGAAAAATACAAAAGCGAGCTGCTGCCGACGTTGCAGCGCGATCTCGAGCGCAAGAATCCGATGTCGATCCCGCGGCTCGACAAGATCGTGGTGTCGATGTGCCTGGGCAAGGCCATCGCCGAGTCGAGCGGCAAGGCACGCGAGAACAAGCGTTTCGCCGAGGCGCTCGAAAGTCTGACAACCATCGCGGGCCAACGGCCGCTGGTGACCAAGGCGCGCAAGAGCGTGTCGAATTTCAAGCTGCGACAGGGTTGGGACATCGGCATGAAGGTGACGCTCCGCGGCACACGCATGTACGAGTTTCTCGATCGACTGATTTCATTGTCGATCCCGCGTGTGCGCGACTTCCGCGGCCTCAATCCCAACAGCTTCGACGGGCGCGGCAACTACGGCATGGGCCTGTCCGAGTACGGCGTGTTTCCGGAAGTGAATCCGGACAAGATCAACTATCAGCAGGGCATGAACATCACGATCTGCACCAACGCCGGCAACGATGCCGACGCGCGGGCGCTGCTCACGTTGTTCGGCATGCCGTTCAGAACTTAATCGGGGTACGCTGACCATGGCACGAACGTGTCTGATCAACAAGAGCAAGCAAAAGCCGAAACACAAGGTGCAATATCACCTGCGCTGCCACCTTTGCGGTCGGCCGCGCGCGGTGTATCGCAAGTTCAAGGTCTGTCGCTGCTGCTTCCGCAAGCTGGCGCTTGAGGGGCGGATTCCCGGCGTTCGTAAGGCAAGCTGGTAAGGGTGAATCGATATGCCGACGTCTGACACAATCGCCGACATGCTGACGCGCATCCGCAACGCCAACGCGGTGGGGCACAAGCGCGTCCTGGTCAAGCGCAGCAAGGTGTGCGAGGGTATCGCCCGCGTCCTGAAGGACGAGGGATATATCACCGACTTTGCCGTGATCGAGGATGAGAACCAGGGCGAAATTCGCATCGACCTCAAGGTCGGCGATCGCGGCGAGCTGGTGATGCAGGTGATCGACCGGGCCAGCAAGCCGGGCCGGCGACTGTACCGCGGCTGGCAGAGTCTGCCGCGCGTGCTCGACGGGCTGGGCATCTCGATCGTCTCGACGTCCAAGGGAGTGATGAGCGATCGGCAGTGTCGTAAGGAAAAGATCGGCGGCGAGTTGCTGTGTACGGTGTCCTGACAGCCGCGTGTGACCGAGTTTGCAAGTGAGATGAGTTATGTCGCGAATCGGAAAAAAGCCGGTTGATCTGCCCTCGGGCGTGAAGGCCAGCGTCGCGGGACGCACCATCAACCTCGAAGGGCCCAAGGGCAAGGCGTCGTGGACCGCGCCGGCGGTGCTCTCGATGAAAATCGACGGCAGCCAGGTAATCGTCGAGCGCGTCAATGACGCGACCGAGAGCAAGGCCCTGCACGGCACGACCCGCGCCCTGATCGCCAATATGGCCAAGGGCGTGAAGGACGGCTACGCGATTCCGCTCGAAATTTACGGCACCGGTTACGGCTGTCGCGTCGAGGGTAAGAAGCTGCTGCTCAACATCGGCTTCATGGGCCGCGGCTTTGGCAAGCAGGCACAGTTCATCATCGACATCCCGGCGGGAGTCGAGGTGAAGGTGGATGTGCCCCAGTCGCGCGGTAACAGCGAGCCGGCCAAGTTCACCGTCAGCGGGATCGACAAGCAGGTTGTCGGCCAGTTCGCGGCCGAGGTTCGCAAGCTGCGCAAGCCCGAGCCGTATCAGGGCAAGGGCATTCGCTATGGCGGCGAGCAGATTCGTCGCAAGGCGGGCAAGGTGTTCGCGGGCGGCGGCAGTTGATCGATTTTTTGTTCGTCGAGCGGCATAGCGGGCACGGTCCTGGTCGCAGCGTGAGGATGGCATCATGAGAGCAGCGGTAGTCAAGCAGCAACGATTGGCGCGACGCGTCATCCGCGTGCGCAAAAAGGTCAACGGCACGGCCGAGCGGCCGCGGATGGCCGTTTCGCGTTCCGAGAACAACCTTTACGTTCAACTGATCGACGACGTCGCCGGTCGCACGCTGTGCGCCGTGTCGACGCTCCAGAAAGACGTGAAGAGCCAGGTGAAGTCGGGCGGCAACATTGCCGCCGCGAAATTCGTCGGCAAGTTGATCGGCGACAAGGCGAAGACGCTCAACATCAGCGAAGTATGCTTCGACCGTCGCGGGCAGCGTTATCATGGCCGTATCAAGGCGATTGCCGACGCGGCGCGTGAGGCAGGGTTGAAGTTCTAAGGCGGGATATACGCTATGGCATCCGAACCGGCACAGAATCCTGAATCGACTCCGACCCCGACGCCCCCGCAGGCGCCCGCTCCGAGCGGCCGCGGGCAGGCGGCTCCGCACGATCGTCCGCCGCGTCAGCGTCGCGATCGCGGGGATCGCGGCGATCGGGAAGATCGCTCGCACGACGACGTGCTGGTCAAGCTCTATCGCTGCTCGACGGTGGTGAAGGGCGGTCGGCGATTCTCGTTCGGCGCGCTGGTCGTCGTCGGCGATCGCAAGGGCAACGTCGGCTTCGGCTATGGCAAGGCCAACGAAGTGCCGCATGCCGTTGAGAAAGGCGTCAAGCAGGGCAAGCGTCGTTTGCTGCGCGTTCCGCTGCGCGGCACGACCATCCCGCATCGCATCATCGGTCGCTTCGGTGCCAGCCGCATCATGCTGATCCCGGCGTCCGAAGGTACGGGCGTCATCGCCGGCGCCGCGCCGCGTGCGGTTCTCGAACTGGCCGGCGTGCGCGATGTACTGACCAAGTGCTACGGCTCAACCAGCCCGAAGAATCTCGTCAAGGCGACGATGGACGGTCTGAAACGCCTGCGAACGCGTACCGACGTGGAACGTCTGCGCGGCGTCAAGGTGGAACTGCCCAAGGCGGCCGGCACACTGCTGGAACCGGCATCGGCCTGATAGTTGATGATCGCATGCGACGAGCTGATCGTCGCGAGGTGAGATAGCCATGCAAATGCACGAAATTACAGAGTCCGCCGGCGGTCGTGAACGGCGCAAGCGCGTCGGTCGCGGCGAAAGCAGCGGCATGGGCAAGACCTGCGGTCGCGGCAACAAGGGGGCGCAGTCGCGTGCGGGCTTCTATGTCCCGCGTCTGCACATCGGCGGCGGCCAGCGCACGTTCGCTCACATGCCTAAGGTGGGTTTCAACAACTTCAACTTCCGCGTCGAGAACAAGGCGATCAACCTCGACGATCTGGAAGCGAATTTCGACGCCGGCTCGACGGTCGACGGCAAGGCCCTGCACGCGAAGGGACTGCTGGAAAGCGCCGCGACGACGTTCAAGATTCTGGCCCGCGGCGAGCTCAAGAAGAAACTCACGATCATCGCCAACGGCGCGAGCGATGATGCCAAAGTCGCGATCGAAAAGGCCGGCGCGACGCTGAAGTTGATCACTCGACGAAATTCGGCGGCGCTGGCCAAGACCAAGCGTCGCACGATGAAAGGTAAGAAGCGCGCCGCGTCTACGTCGCGTCTCGACAAGAAGAACGCGGCGAAGGCCAAGGCGTAACTGGCCGGTCGTGTGTCCTGACAGGGGTCGCATTCGATGTTGCGTGCGTTCATCAATGTCTTTCGCGTGGCGGACCTTCGCAAGAAAGTCCTCTTCACGATCCTGATGCTATGCGTCTATCGAATCGGCTTCTACGTGCCGCTGCCGGGTATCGACCAGGAATCGCTCGCTTCGCACTTCGCCAGTCAGGGCGGCGCGACCGAGCGCATGGCCGAGATGTTCTCGATGTTCACGGGCGGCGATCTCGGACAAAGCACGCTGTTCGGTCTCGGCATCATGCCCTACATCTCCGCGTCGATCATTTTGCAGATTCTCGCCACGCTGGTTCCCTCGCTCGAAAAATTGCAGAAAGAGGGCGAGCCGGGTCGGCGCAAGATCATGGAATACACACGGTACCTCACCGTGTTTTTGTGCTTCTTTCAGGCCGTGTTCTGGCTGCGATATCTCAGCAACAACGGCATGGTCTACCCCGATTATGTTGGCACGATCAGTTTCGGTCTAATCGCGGTCAGCGGTCTCATGGTTGGCACGCTCATTCTCATGTGGATCGGCGAGCAGATCGACGAGTACGGCGTCGGCAACGGCATTTCTCTGATCATCATGGCTGGCATCGTTGCCCAGTTGCCGAGCGTCTTCATCGAAGTGTGGCACGGCTGGAATCCGACCGGTGCTCCCGGCGGCGGCGCGATCGGCCCGGAAAAGGTCATCTTCATGGTGATCTCGTTCGTCACCGTGGTCGCCGGCTCGATTCTGATCACGCAAGCGCAGCGTCGCATTCCGATTCAGCAGGCCAAGCAGACGCGCGGCCGCTCGGTTGTCGGCGGAATGCGTCACTTCCTTCCGCTGAAGGTGAATCACGGCGGCGTGATGCCGATCATCTTCGCCAGCTCGTTTCTGATGTTGCCGCCGTTCCTGTTCGGCTATCTGGTCAACTGGAACCTCTGGCCGCAGAATCTCTGGCGCTTTCTGCTCGACTCGATGGCTCCCGGGCAGTTCCTGTACGAGGGCCTGTTCGTTGCGATGATCTACCTGTTCGCGTACTTCTGGATTTCGGTGCAGTTCCGCCCCAAGGAGCTCGCGAACAATCTGCGCGACATGGGCAGCTTCATCCCCGGCCTGCGCCCCGGCAAGCGTACCGAGGAATATCTCGAAAACGTGATGGAGCGCGTCACTTTCGTCGGTGCCGGCTTCCTCTCGGTGATCGCCGTTATCCCGTCAATCGTGGCGACGCAACTCGACATTCCCTGGCGCATCGCACAGTTCCTGGGCGGCACCGGCCTGCTCATCGTGGTTAGTGTGGCGCTCGATTTGATTCAACGTCTCGAAGCCAATCTGGTGATGCGCAACTACGAAGGATTCCTGTCGTCCGAAGGTGTATCGCGGGTCAAGGGCGGGCGTAACTAGTGAACTAGCTCGATAGGCGGTTCGTGCGTGGTGGCAACGCGGCTGATCTTCCTGGGCCCACCCGGCAGCGGAAAGGGCACCCAGGCCCAGAAGCTCAGCAGCCGAAACGGCATGTGCGCGCTTTCGAGCGGCGACACGCTGCGTCGTGAGATTCAGCTTGGGACCGAGATCGGCAAGCAGGCGGTGACATTCGTCTCCGCCGGCAATCTGGTTCCCGACGACGTCATAACCGGTGTCATGCTGTCGGCGATTTCCAGGGCCGACTGTGCCGGCGGGTTTATTCTCGACGGCTTCCCGCGGACGCTGCCGCAAGCCGAGGCGCTGGGAGTCGGTCTCGGAAAAATGGGTCGAAAAGTCGACGCGGTGGTCGACCTGCAGATCCCCGACGAAGCGCTCGTCGACCGAATTGTCAGTCGCCGCGTTTGCAGCAAGTGCGGGTTTACGTATAATGTTCGATCCGCTCCGCCGCGGTCGGCAGGGGTCTGCGACCATTGCGGTGGAGAGGTGATCCAGCGTTCGGACGACACCGAAGAGGTGATCCGCACGCGACTGGATGTATATCACAAGCAGACCGCGCCGCTGAAGGAATACTACACGGCGCGGCGGCTGCTGCTGGCGGTCGATGCGTCGCTGCCGCCGGAAGTGGTTTTCAAGCAGTTGCTGCGGATCGTGGATCCGAGCGGAGCGGTATGATTTCGGCGACTCCCAAGGTCATACTGAAGTCGCCGCGCGAAATAGAAATCATGCGCGCCGCCGGACGCCTTGTGCACCAGGTGCTCAGCGAACTGGCGGCGACGGCAAGAGTCGGTTCGACGACCGGCGAAATGGACGCGATCGCGTCGCGACTGATTCGCGATGCGGGTGCGACGCCGCTGTTTTTGGGCGTCAAGAATCAGCAGGCGCGGTTCCCGTTTCCGGCGTGCATCTGCGCATCGGTGAACGAGGAAGTGGTGCATGGCATTCCCGATGATCGTCCGCTGAAGGCGGGGGACATCGTGAGCGTCGATGTCGGCGTGCGGCTGAACGGCTATTGCGGCGATTCGGCGTTGACGATTCCGATCGGCACGCCGTCGCCGGTGATTCGCCGGCTGCTCGATGTGACCAAGCGCTCGCTTCAGCTCGCGCTCGACGAGTCAAAGCCGGGCGTGCGCTGGAGCAAGGTCGC
Organism: Phycisphaerae bacterium; assembly: GCA_046155505.1. Taxonomy (GTDB): domain Bacteria; phylum Planctomycetota; class Phycisphaerae; order UBA1845; family Fen-1342; genus JBJXFK01. The sequence goes on along the minus strand of JBJXFK010000312.1, from coordinate 10,969 downwards.
TCGTCTGGTTCAGAGCATGATCGAAGACGCCGGTTACGGCGTCGTTCGTGAGTTTGTGGGGCACGGCGTCGGTCGCGAGATGCACGAAGAGCCGAAGGTACCCAACTATGTCGATCGCAAGAGCAAGTCTCAGGACTTTTTGCTGGTCCCGGGAATGACGATTGCGGTCGAGCCGATGGTGACCGCGGGCGGTTACGACGTGGAGTTTCGCGATCACGATCGTTGGACGGTCGTGACCAAGGATCGATCGCTGGCGGCTCATTTCGAGCACACGATCGCGGTCACGCATGACGGGATCGATATTTTGACCGACGGCCGGTGACGGTCGGCGGCTGTTTTCGCAGTCAGGGGACGGTGTCATGAAGGTGCGCAGCAGCGTCAAGCGGATTTGCGAACATTGCAAGATGGTCAAGCGCCGCGGCGTCGTCCGCGTCGTTTGCAAGGCCGATCCGCGTCACAAGCAGCGTCAGGGCTAAACCGGATTTCGCGCGCGACCGAGCGTCGCACGCACGAAAGGGACCAACATGCCGCGTATCGCCGGTGTGGATATTCCGAGCAACAAGCGCATCGATGTGGCGCTGCGTTACATCTACGGCATTGGTCCGGCGAACGCCCGGATCATCCTGGACAAGGCCAAGATCAAGCACGAGGTGCGGGCCAGCAAGCTGACCGAAGACGAGGTCAGCCGCATCGCCGTTCTGATCGAAACGAGCTATCCCGTCGAGGGCCAGCTTCGCCGTCAGATCGCGCAGAACATCGCGCGGCTGCGCGAGATTCGGTGCTATCGCGGCATTCGGCACATGCGCAGTCTGCCGGTTCGCGGTCAGCGCACACGAACCAACGCTCGTACCCGCAAGGGTCCGCGCAAGACGGTCGCGGGCAAGAAGTCCGTGAAGGAAATGCGCTAATAGGGTCTGATTTGCGGGCGGCTGCGTAAGCCGGCCGCTCGCGGGGAACTGCGCCACAAGCGCCGATCGGTTCCTCAGCTCAAGGAGAACGGCTTTGGCCAAGGCAGCCGGAAAACGCAAGGTCAAGAAGAACGTCGCGCGTGGCGTGGTCCACATCAAGGCGACCTTCAACAACACGATCGTGACCATTACGGACACGAACGGCGACACGCTGAGCTGGTCTTCGGCCGGCGCGGTGCCGCTGTCCGGCGGTGAAAAGAAATTCACCGGCGCTCGCAAGAGCACGCCGTTCGCCGCTTCGCGCGCCGCACAATATTGTGCGAGCGAGGCGAAGAAGCACGGTCTGCTCGAGGTGGACGTGAAGGTGAAGGGCCCCGGTGCCGGTCGCGAGTCGGCGATCACCGCGCTGCAGGCTGCGGGTTTGCGAATTCAATCGATCGAAGACGTGACGCCGATTCCGCACAACGGCTGCCGTCCGCGCAAGCGACGAAGGGTTTAAACGATGGGACGATACACCGGTCCGACGACTCGACTCTCGCGCCGCGAAGGCGTGAATCTGCACCTGAAGCCGATTCGCGATCAATCGGCCAAGATGCCGCTCGAGCGCGAGTACAAGAACTATCCGCCGGGCATGCACCCGTATCGCCGCGGCAAGGCCAGCGCCTACGCCGTGCGTTTGCGCGAGAAGCAAAAGCTCAAGCGCTACTACGGCTTGTACGAAAAGCAGTTCCGCCGCGCGTTCGACGCCGCTCTGAAGCGCCCGGACAACACGGGTGTCGAGCTGCTGCGTCTGCTCGAACGGCGTTTGGACAACGTGGTCTACAAGACCCGTTTCATCGCCGGTCGCAAGGGCTCGCGCCAGGCGATCGTCCATGGCCATGTGCTGGTCAATGATCGCAAGGTCGATCGGCCGAGCTATCTGGTGAAGCCGGGCGACAAGATCAGCATTCACCCGCGCGAGCGTTCGCAGAAGTACGCCCGCTCGCAGATGCAACTGCTCGAGGGCGTGCCGTTTCCGCCGCCGCAGGCGTGGCTGGTGACCGATCCGGCGAAGCTCGAGGCGATGGTCTCTACGCTGCCGGTGCGAGACGACGTGCTGATTCCGGTGGAAGAGCAGCTCATCGTCGAATTCTGCTCGCGCTAGTCGCGGAGGTTCGGCGAGGTCGGGTTTTGGATTGGGTCAGTTTGGTTTGTGAAATTTCGTTCAGTCTCGTTTCAAAGTAGGCCATGTGGCTGGTAAGAACGAGACCATTCGTCGGCCGGTTTTCGGCGGCGAGGACGAGGGAGAATTATGCGAATTTTGTGGCGTGGTCTCGAGTTGCCGACGCGCGTATTGCGCGACGACAACGTCAGCACGGCTGAGTACGGAAAATTCACCATCGAGCCGTTCGAGCGCGGCTTCGGCACCACCGTGGGCAACAGCCTGCGGCGGATTTTGCTGAGCAGCCTCGAAGGGTCGGCGATCACGCACGTCCGCATCGCGGGCGCGGATCACGAATTTTGCTCGCTCAACGGCGTCTATGAGGACGTCGTCGATGTGATCCTCAACATCAAGGGAATCATCGTCGATGTCGAAGTCGAGCAACCGCAGCGCCTGCGGCTCGAAAAGAAAACCAAGGGTGAGATTCGCGCCGGCGACCTGATTTGCGACCCTGGCGTGCGCGTCTTCAATCCGGATCAACTGATCTGCACGCTGACCGAAAACGTCCCGTTCTCGTGCGAACTCACCGCCTCGCGCGGCCGCGGTTATGTTCCCGCGCTGGAGCACTCGGGCGAAAATCAGGAGCTGGGCGTTATTCCGATCGACGCGCTCTATTCGCCGGTCACGCGCGTCCGCTATCGCATCGAGGAAACGCGCGTCGGTCAGAAGACCAATTACGATCGCCTCACGCTGGAAATCTGGACCAAGGGCACGATCGGTCCCGAGGACGGCTTGGTCGAAGCGGCCAAGATTCTGCGCAAGCACCTGAACCCGTTCGTCAACTATTTCGAACTCGGCGAGGAATTCGCAGCGTCATCGTCGATGCCCGAGCCGCTCGGCGGCATGCAGATCGACGACGAACTGCGTCAAAAGCTCGAACGTCCGATTTCGGATTTGCAGCTTTCGGTGCGGGCCAGCAACTGTCTCGAAACGGCCAAGATCGTCACCATCGGCGATCTCGTCCGCTGCGACGAGCACACGCTGCTGCAACTGCGCAGCTTCGGCAAGACCTCGCTGGCCGAGGTCAAGAGCAAACTGACCGAGCATGGTCTTTCGTTGGGAATGATGATCGGCGGCGGCGTCGGCGCTTCGAGCGAGACGCCCATTCCGCAGATCTAGGAGTTTGTCATGCGTCACGCGGTACGTGGACGAAAACTGGCCCGCACGGCTTCGCACCGGCTGGCGATGCGTCGCAACATGGTGCAGAGCCTGATCGAGCACGGCGAGATTCGCACCACCTGGGTCAAGGCCAAGGAAATGCGCAGCTTCGCCGAGAAGATCGCGACGCTCGCGATCGACGGAAGCCTTGCCGCGCGGCAGCGGGCCGAGGCGCTGCTCAACGATCGGGCCATCATTCCCAAGGACAAGCAGGAAACCTACGAAAAGATGACCGACGCCGCGCGGGCCAAGGTGCTCACGTCGCGCAGCGGTCGTCGCTATCGCAAGTCGATCACCAAGCCGGGCATCGAGTTCACCGCCGAGTCGGTGCTCAACCGCCTGTTCACGACCGTCGGCCCCGCGCTCAAGAAGCGTAACGAGGCCAAAAGCAGCACCGGTGGCTACACGCGGATCATCCCGCTCGCCGATCGCCGCCTGGGCGATGGCTCACGGCTCGCGATCATCCAGTGGGTCAGCAGCGACGACACGCGTCGCCCGAAGCGCGGCGAAGCCAAAACCGAGCGCCGCCGCAAGAGCGAATTGCGCTATGCGGCGTATGCCGGCAAGGTGCTGCCTAACCGCAATCGGCGGAAGTCGAGCAAGTCGGCCAAGAGCGACGCGGCTTCGACGTAGGCGGGCGGGCGATTCAATGAATCGTCGCACGGTCAATCTGAATCAATCCGCGCGACCGGCGAGCAATCGCCGGTCGCGTTGTTTCCCGAAGTCCACACGGCGACGACAAAACTACACCCGCGCCTCGCCGCGCTTCGCGCCGCCATTCCCATTCGGCAACGTCTTCTGCACGACGCGACCGTCCACGGTCGAGGGCATCGCTTCGTACGTGCCCGGCTGCGCGCTCGCCATCACGCTCGCCGTCATCCCGCCGCCCGGCACCTGCCCGAAGTTGACGGTGAAGATCGGGCTGAGCGGACCGCTGCTGTCCGCCCGCTGGCCCTGCACGGTGTATTGCACGCTGTCCGGCCCGGCGATGAGCGTATCGTCCACGAACTCTTTCTTTCCACTCACGCCGATGAACGAAAACTCGCTCTCGCCCGGCAGCCGCCGGCGGATGATGTACGACGTGCCGCTCGTGCCGGCCGGATTCGCGGCCTTCCAGCGCAGCAGCAGGGCCCCGTCGCTGGCGCTGAGCGTCACGGTCAGGTCCGTCGGCTGGGCCGGCGGCGGCGCAGGTGTCGGCGGCGACGGCGGCGGAATCTGGGCCGTGTTGTAGACCACGTCCGGCTTGGGCTGGCTCTCGGCGAACGCGCGGATCAGCCGCACCGTGTCGCCCGCGCTCGATCGCAACGTGTCGATCGCGGTCTGCGCCTGCTGCGTGGCGACCAGCGCCGCCTGCCGCTCCTGCTCCTGGGCCAGCAGCGCCGCCGCTGCGGTCGTCGCCGCCGCCGAAAATGCGGTCGCCTGCACCGGCGTCAGGCCGATCGCGGCGGCATTGGCCGTAAACACGCTCGTATGCGCCTGACACCATTCAAGAAACGCCGCCCGCGGCGAAGTCGGATAGGCACCCATGCGGTACTCCTTGTGCTTCTCTGTGGCACCGGTTTTCAACCGGTGACCTTCGCGCAAGTTTCACGCCCGGGGCGACGCGCCGCGGCGGTTGCGCTCGCTGACGCATCGGGCTGGGCGGCCAGGGACTTTCGTAACGCGGCCAATTTTCGCGATTGTTCGTCCACGCGGCGCGACGCTCGGTCCATGCGCCGCCGCGCCGCGTCCACGGAGCGCCGCGCTCCGTCCACGCAGCGCCACACTCCGTCCATGTGGTGCGCCGCTCGGTCCAGGCAGCGCGGCATTCCGTTCACGCGGCGCGCTGCTGCGTGCCTGCGGCTCAGAGTTTCGTCCATCCGTCGGCGACGATCCGGTGTTCCCGCAGGTTATTCCTCTGGAATCGCGCAATGTGGTCGCTTGCAGCGACTGAGTTGCTCCGCCTAAGCTACTCGTCTCGAGACTCAGAGGCGAAAGAGGGGCTGTCAAATGAAACTGTCTTCGGTTCTTTGGGTGGCCACGGTTGCTATCTCGGCATCGAATGCCAGTGCCCAACCGCAGTTCTTTTCGGACAAGTCGGCGTTCTTGCAGGCGGCTGGCGTACAGCGCCTCGAAAGTTTCGAAGCTCTTCTGGCCGGAGAGTGTACCACGACTCCCCTCACACTTCCGGGTGTGGTTGTTACGGGCCCTCCGGGGATTAGAGTTAGAGCCGTGTCCGAATTGGGACTCCACCCGACCGACGGGTTGCAGTATTTTCGAGATTGCGAAGGGAACAACCCCCAAGTATGGACCGTGTCGTTCGATTTTTCTTGCGGCACCCGTACATTCGGAATTAGCATGATCGATTTTGGAGACGTGAACTCGCATCGGCTTACGCTAACAACAGACACAGGAATCGATCACCTTATTTCAAGCACCCCGCCGAATCTGCCGGACGGAAATGTCATTTTCGTCGGCTTGATCAGTGATTCGCCGTTCAGTCAGGCAAGCATCGTACGTACGCGGCTCGGCGTGAACGGCGACGGAACCGCCTTCGATGAGTTGTACTTTACTGCCCTCACCGTGAGCGAGCCCGCCTCGGTTTCTACATGCTCGTCAAGTACCGTCATGTTCGCAGTGAACGCTGTCGGGCTTGACCCGCTCAGCTACCGCTGGCAAATCGAATCCGTACCCCCGGGTAGCAATAGCTGGAATGACATTTCGGATGGCCCGATCAACGGCAGTTCCGCCACGGCATCAGGCACCGCGGCTCCGACGCTCACTATCACCGACGCGCAACCAGCCGCTGCCGCGAGATACCGTTGTCGCGTCACAGATTCGTGCGCCAATCTTAACAGCCACGCGGCAACTCTGAGCGTCTGCGATCGAGATGCCGACCTGAATTGTGACGGGAGAGTGGACCTGCCAGACCTTGCGACGCTGTTGTCGCACTTCGGAACTCCAAGCGGAGCATCGAGGGCCGACGGAGATCTCGACGGGGATGGGGACGTCGATCTACCGGACCTCGCGCTGCTCTTGGCCGGATTCGGCGCAAACTGTCCGTAGCGCTCAACAGATACGCACGAGCGCTCACTACTTGACGAATGCCACCAAGTCGGCATTGATCGCCTCCTCGTGCCCTAACCCAACAGCCGTCAATACTCCCACGGCCCCGGCACCCAGCGGAACGCGTCGCCGTCGACCGCCATACCAGCGCGCCGGGATGGCCACCAGCGCCTCGCGGTTGGCCGCCAGCCCCCGCAAAAAAAAACGACGCGCACGCGGGCCGACTCCTCGCTGTTGTGTTCGAAGCCGTTGTACCAATCGGCGCGCTCGAACCGAATCTGCAGCCCGGCGATACACTCCGGCATCTTCTGGAGAGCCCCCATGCCCCGCCTCACCAAAATCTACACCCGCACCGGCGACGACGGCACCACCGGCCTTGGCGACGGGTCGCGCGTGCCGAAGGACCACCTGCGCATCGACGCCTACGGCCTCGTGGACGAGGTGAATTCGCGTATCGGCGTCGTGCTCGCCGCCGGGCCGTCGGGCGAGTTGGTCGCGCCGCTGCGGCGAATTCAGAACGAACTGTTCCACTGCGGCTCGGACCTCTGCTTCACCGAAGACGCCAAGGCGAAGTGGAAAGTCCCCGGCATGGAGGAGCGGCACATCAAGGGGCTTGAAGTGCTGCTCGACCACATGACCGAGCAACTGCCACCGCTGGAGAATTTCATCCTGCCCGGAGGCACGCGGGCCGCAGCCGAGATTCACCTCGCGCGAACGGCGTGCCGCACCGCCGAGCGGGCGGCGATCCGCCTGCGCGATCACGAACCGATCGGCCCGTTCGTCGTACAGTATCTAAACCGCCTCTCTGACACACTGTTCGTCATGGCCCGTTACGAGAACAAACTCGCGGGCGTCGCCGAGCCGATCTGGGATAGTCGCGCGTAATTGCGGCAGGCACGAAGTAAGTAGGCACGGAGGCACGGAGACACGAAGGCACGAAGTCGGGGAGGCACGTTGGCACGAAGGCACGGGGTGGATGATGCCGATTCTCGCTCTCGTCTTGATCCTCGCGGTCGCCGATGTCGTTCGCGTCGAGCGCGACGGGGTCATCATCGACAAGTCATGTCATGTCGAAATCGTCGAGCGCTCGATTCCCGATCCCAATTCTGACGGCGTCATCAGCATTATCGGCGACGGAATCACAGTCGACTTCGGCGGCGCGACGCTGCGCGGAAACGCGGATGCGAACGCCGCCGATCGATTCACCGGCATCGGCATTCACATTACCGGCAAGAACGTCACGCTCCGCCGTGCCAAGGTCTGCGGCTACAAAGTCGGTATTCACGCGACGGCTGCCGACGGGCTGGTTCTCGAAGATTGCGATGTGTCCGGCAATTTCCGACAACGTCTGCTCTCGATGCCCGCTGCCGAGAACAATATCGATTGGCTTTGGCCGCACGAGAACGACACCGGCCAGTGGCGACGAAACTACGGCGCGGGAATCTGCATCGAGCGCAGCCGCGATGTGACGGTGCGACGCTGCCGCGCACGCGACGGCCAGAACGGCTTGATCCTCGATCGCGTCACCGACTCGCGCATTTACGACAACGATTTCTCGTTCCTCTCCGGTTGGGGCATCGCGCTGTGGCGGGTCGAGCGGAATCTGATCAGCCGAAACGCGCTCGATTTCTGCATTCGCGGCTACAGCCACGGCGTCTACAACCGCGGGCAGGACTCGGCCGGCATACTGATGTTTGAGCAGTGCCATGACAACACGTTTATCGAAAACTCGGCCACGCACGGCGGCGACGGATTCTTCGCTTTCGGCGGCAAAGAGGCGCTGGGGGAGAGCGGCGAGCGGCGCGAGGACGAGTGGTATCGCAATCGCGGGAATCGCGGCAACATAATCGTCGGCAACGACTTCTCGTACGCCGCCGCGCACGGGCTTGAGCTGACATTCAGCTTTGACAATGTCATCCGCGAAAATCGGTTTGTTGGCAACGCCATCTGCGGCATCTGGGGCGGTTATTCGCAGCGAACGACGATTGCGAAAAACGTCTTCGAGCGCAACGGCGACGCCGGCTATGGCAACGAGCGCGGCGGCGTGAATGTCGAGCACGGTCGGTTGAATGTCATCGAGCAGAACGAGTTTCGCGACAACGCAGTCGGCGTGCATTTGTGGTGGGACGACGACAAGAAGCTGCTCGATAAGCAATGGGCAAAAGTGAATGAGCCTGACTGCATCAACGAAACGGTCATTGGTAATTCATTCGAGCGTGACGCGCTCGCCATTCGCCTGCGCCGCGCGAAATCAGCGCGCATCGGTGCGAATCGATTCGTCGACGTGAAGACCGAATCCGAACTCGACGAATTCTCGACGCTCAGCGACTCACCCGCCGTCGCGACGCCGGCCTCGCAGCGGACGATCCCACAGCCGCTCGGCGAATCGCGCCCCGTCGGCGCACGCAAACACCTCGCCGGTCGCGAAAAAATCATCATCACACACTGGGGGCCTTACGATTGGGCGTCGTCGCTCCTGCTGCCGCGCGATATCAGCGGTCGGCGGCACACGATCCAATTCATCAGCCCGCGTGAGGCCGACGAAATTCGCGTCGATGGCGCGGTGTCGATCGCATCGACCGGCGACGCGAGCACGCGACGATTCACCATCGCCGCAAACAAACCCGGCGGCGTCGAGCCGTACAAGCTCCGCGTGCGCATTGGCGAACAGTGGGTCGAATCGTCCGGTCGCATCATCGACGCGACGTGGAGCGCGACCGCGTTCGCCTGGAGCAGCGATCCGCGCGAGCATCTCGACTCGTGGCGGCTACAGGGCAAGGCCGGCGCGGCCGCGACGCTCGATCGCCTGCACCTACCGTTCGGCAACGGCGGGCCGAGCAATCTGAAGGACGCGCCGAGGGCGTGGACTGATGCTCAAATCGGAAGCGAGCGGTTCGGCATCATCGCAACCACATCGCTGCACATGCCCGCGGGCGAATGGAAGCTCGCGATCACGTCGGATGACGGCATACGCGTGCTAGCGAACGAAAAAGTGGTGTTCGAAGACTGGACGTGGCACGGGCCGAAGACCGAGTCGGCAACCCTCAAGCTCGACGAGCCGACGGACGTGGTCTGGCGAGTCGAATATTTCGAGCTCGATGGCTACGCGATGCTCGACGTGAAAATCGAATAGCCGCCGATCGTGCGCGTCACGTCTGCTGGTCATCTTCGATTCGATCACGCGCCGATTTTTTTGCCTTCAAGAGCCGCGACGCGTAGTCCGCTTCGCCCGCAGACGTCGGCTTCTGCATCGGTTTGGCCACAACCGGCTTGTCCATGTCCGCCGCCGCGCCGCCGAGTACCTTGCTCAAATCCTCGGTCGCCTGCGACGACGAGACGCCCGGCGCGTCATACTTGGCCGCGCGTTGCGGCGTCGGGCCGGTTTCCGCCGTCTTGGCATCATCGCGAACGCGGTCGCGCGTGCCCTTGAGCGAAGTGAGCACGGCCTCGGTCGCTTCGGCGGGTTTGCCGAACGCACCCATCTCGGCGATGCGTTTGCGAATGTTTCGCGCGATTTGAACCGGATTGATCGCAATGCGTCGAATCGCGACATCGAGCAAAAACAGCAGCAGCGTGATCTGAATCAGCGGTTCCCAGATGCTGCGGCGTTTCTCCGCAGGTGCAAAGATTGCGGGATCGAAAACAGAAGCCGCGTCGGCCTTCTCGATCTTGCGGCCGCTCGTTTGCTTGGCGAGATCATCGAGCAGCGGCTCGTTCGCCGTGAGTTCGCGATACTCCGGCGAAAACGCAACTGACACGCCGGTTTGCAACGACCCGCGCGTCGCGCTCTCGCCGCGACCCATTTGGTATGCGAGATTCAGCACATAGCTGCCCGAATCGCGCGCGTCGAACTCGGCTTCGTATCGGCCGGGCCCGGTCTGCGTCAGTTGCAGCGGCATCGACCCGAGATCGGGTTGCAATAGCGTGCCCTCGATGGTCATGAAATTCAGTGCCGCGGCGTTCTTGTCGAGCGCGTCGATGCGAATCTTGCCGCGCCCGCCCTGCACGCTCGTGCTTACGTCAAATTGCGTTGCCGCCGACGGACGCGAGGCCCAACGTGCGATCTGTGCCCACAGCTTGCTAAATTTTTCCCAATTGGCCCAATCGGTACCCCAGCGATTCCACATGCCGCTGGTGAAGACGACTGATTTGCCGAGGCCCACCTGCCAATGCGCGAGCACCGGGTCGTTGCCGTCTTCGGTTTTGCGAACAAGCGGAATCGTCGCCAGCGGCTTGCCGGTGGTGACGACGTACCCACCGAGTTGCGGCAGCGCTTCGCCCGACAGGCCCTCGATCAATGACGACAGGCGATTCGCAACCAGCGGCACGAACGGCGTTTCGTTGATCAGCGAACGCCGCACAATGCGCGACTCTTTGATGAAAATTTGCGGCAGCTCGGTGTAATCCTCGGTTGTGTAGTACTTGCCGCCGGTCTCATCGGCGATGCGGCGAGCCTTGGGCGTGTCGATGTAGTGCGAGCCAAAGCCGATGGCGATCGTTGAGCAGGTGATCTTTTCGCGTTTCATCTGCGCGATGGTTTGGTCGGACGGCCCAGCGGGGTCGAAGTCGGAGATGATGATCATGTGCTTGGCGGCGGCGTCCTTGCGCTGTGCGAGTTGATCGACCGCGCTCTTTACCAGCGGTTCAAAGTCGGGCA
>JBJXFK010000189.1:0-3241 GCA_046155505.1 Phycisphaerae bacterium | reverse complement strand
CAGTTTCGGCGGGCAGGCGCTTCTCGTTCCTGCGGAGTGCGCTGGCGGCGGTGAATTCGCACCAAGGGTGCAGCTCAGCTACAGCCCAAGGCAACGCCTTGGGTTGATGCCCCGCGACGCACGAAGCCCTGAAAGGGCGCTCAAAACGCAGCGTTTGGTGCGCCCTTTCAGGGCTCTTTCCCCACGCGACTCGCTTTCCCGGGGCGTTGCCCGCAGGCTGAAGCTATTTAGCCCCGTTGGGGCAATGAAGTCGGGGCACCCTCGCATCCGTTTGCGGCCGCGCGCTGCACGACACTGGACCTCGCCCGCCCGATACGTCACGCACCCCCGACGGCCAATTCACCGGCTCGACGTGGCCGCTCTCGCAGCGCCGCCGCTTCGTTTGGTACAATTGGCTGATGGTCACGGAACTCGACTGCGGCACGGGCACGCCGGTGAACACGGTGTTGCGCAAGTACACCTGGGGCCGCGACCTGAGTGGCGTGGGCATCCTGCCCGCGAATCTGGAATCCGCCGGCGGCATCGGCGGGTTGCTGGCGGTCGAGGACACCAACGCGACGACCACGACGACCGACGATCAATCGCTGGCGTTCCTGTACGACGCGAACGGCAATGTGGGACAGGTGGTCGATTGGGCGCAAACGACCGCATCCGCCGCACTGAAGGCCAAGTACGAATACGACGTGTACGGCAACGTCACGGCCTCCGGCGGCTCGTACGCGACGGCGAACCCGTTCCGCTTTTCGACCAAGTACTGGGACGACGAGACGGGGCTGGGGTATTGGGGGTATCGGTATTACGAGCCGAGGATGGGGCGGTGGCACGGTCGTGACATTTTGCAGGAACTAGACAGCCCAGTGTTGTATTGTTTTGTTTCGAACGCACCAACGACACATGTTGATTCGATCGGGCTTTGCAAATTCAGCACATGCGCGTCAGTCTACCAGGCGATGGCGAAACAATGTGAAGTTAGTTGTGGAATGAGCGGAATTTGCTACGACATCTGCTTAGACAATGCAAACAAGCAACGCGTAGCTTGTAGTTCGGCTTCCGCGTGTGGACAAGCAACGCCAGTGCTGCCGAATCCACGCACCTGCGCTGTGTACGGCTGCGAAAAGTACACGGGTGGTGCCAGCCTCCAGTGTTTTTGCTTGTTGTCTACATCGAACCCATGGAACGATTTTGTTCGCGCCTGCCTCGCTTGTGCCCATGAGCAAGGTTGCCCGACCGAGCTGTCGCACGATGAGTGTTACAGCATTGGAGACGATCGAAAGCTCCCCGGAAAAAGTTATTTTGATCTGATTTCAACCATGTTCGCGTGCCGAGGTTGGTACTGATGAACGTGGCACTAATAACCATTAGCGCTATCTTTTGCTCGGGACTGTCGGGGTGTGTCGCAGTGCGGGACATTCCACACAGCGGCGTAATTGGTTGTGCAGCCGGAATAGTACTTGGTCTAATGCTGACACCCTTCGTGCTGTGGGCTTTTTCGGACGCGTCGTACTACCAGGCAGTTGTATGGTACTATATTCCGCAGCTTGTTTGTGCTTCAGCGATGGTGCTAATTGATGACGCCAGTATTCGCTTGATCGGTGGTGGTCTGCAGAGTGTAGCACTTGCTCTCGTGGCGGGCGCTATTCTTAGACGTACCCGCCGTCCGCGCGATTTGACTCTCTGTAGCAAGTGCGGTTACTGCCTCTTCGGATGTCCATCTGCGCGATGTCCAGAATGCGGCGATCGTAGAGCCGCGTCGTGCGCAGATCGGAACGCCCCGCCAGGAACTGCACATCCTTCAGCGCCGCGCCCTGATCCAGCAGATCGGTAATCGTTGTTGCCCGGATGAGTGACACGTTAGCCGGCGGGCCGCCGCTTAGAGCCGCCGGGTCGAAAAGCGGGTCTATACCTACAGCGTAAGCGTTCGGTAAACCCCGTGGACAGTCACGCTGGGTTTGGAGCGCTGTGCGCGACCCGGCCGGAGGATCTCGATTCGACGTAAGCGTCCGGTGAACCCCATCTGTGATCCGGCGCGCGGCGTGGCGATGATGCCTCCATCGAAACGGAGGCCGTCATGGCACGCGGTTCGCGGCGGGATTCAAACAAGGAATCGTTCTGGCGCAATACGATCGACGGCCACGCCCGCGGCGGACTTTCCGTTCGCGAATGGTGCCGCCGCAGCGCCCTCACCGAATCGGCCTTCTACTGGTGGCGACGCGAACTCGCGCAGCGCGGCACACCGGGCATCGGCCCGATGTTTGTGCCGGTGCGCAGCATCGATGACACGCCCAGCCCATCGAATACGCCGGCCCGAGCGGCGAGGCCGAGCGGCAACACCACATTCGCACCAGCCGAATCCGATTACCGGGCCGCCGCTCGAATCGAGATCCTGCTGCCCGGCCCGCGACGCGTACGCCTGATCGGGCCGGTGGATCGACAGACGCTGGCCGACGGCTGGCCATGCTGACCAGCGAGCCGCCGATCGCTGCTTGCCGCGGCCACGGCCAGGCCGGCGGCAACGGTCGCAGCGCGGAGTTCGGCGCATGTTGACGCTGCCGAAGTCGTAGAAACAGCGCAGCATTAATTTGAGCACTTGGATGAAATGACAAGAAAACAGTCACTGCAGACCGCCTCCCGACAATTTGGGCCCCCGCTACCACGGCCGGAAACCGGCACTCGATCCAGTATTCGGTCCGATCCTCGGCCTCCCACCTTCCATAACCCGCAGGTCACCCAATTTCGAAGTATGGACCTCTATACGGAACCCAACATCGAAACTCGATGTCTCTCCAAAAGTCGCGCGCGACAAGGAGAGACACGATTTCGAGGACGGTGTGGTTCCCTCTAGTTGACCGGCCGTATCGAAATCGGCCGACCGAGTGGTTAACGCACGACGCCCAGGCAGAGACGCCTGGGGCGGGTGGGCAGGTGGCACTGTCGGAAACCGCTGAATTCGCGAGACGGCCGCGAACTACGAAAACCGTGCGGGTGCCACTGCTCTGTGAGCAGTGTGATTCGGAAGCGCGTGAACCGTTCGGATGTCGTGCGAGACTCCTTCCGAGCGTACGAGCGACGATCCGACACCGAAAGACTCGAATTCTCCCCGGCGCGTGGCATGCTTTCGCGGTACTCCGCGTAAGCATGTCCTTCCTGGCGGGTGCCATCGCGCCGCCTGCGGTGCCATGCCGACACCGGACGTCCGCAGTCGGCATGTCCTAACCAGTTCAAGCAGCCGCGCCCGACTCCC
>JBJXFK010000183.1:0-3090 GCA_046155505.1 Phycisphaerae bacterium | reverse complement strand
GGGTGATTGGACGCATCGCACGACTCGCCCCGATCGCGATCCGCGCGACCGATTGCGTTTTCTGGTTTCAGACCTAAATCTGACGCCGTTTTGCGCCCGGCGAGGCGTTCGCCGTTTCCGGCTAGGGGCGGGACTCGAACCCGCAACAATCTCGTTCTTAGCGAGATGCTCTGCCAATTGAGCTACCAGTGACAAAAACGAACTCTCGGTCAGAACCTGCCGCGGAACGTCGAGTCGTGAAGCACGCCGACGCCGCACAGCCGATTTGGCCGTTTTCATCCGACTTTTGAGTACAACACGATCAACTGACCCGTCACGCGTGTTCACGATCCGCCGGGGAGCATCGGCGTCTTCGCCGGTGCGAATTCAATTCGCACCGGTCGGAGTGCGAGATTCCCCGTCGAAAGCAAATTCAATGCGCACCGGCCGGAGGCCGATGCTCCCCGGTACAAGATCGCGAATGACCATAGAGAAAACCCGCCCGGGCGCGCAGCCTCTCCGACCACGGCGACCCCATGTCGCCGCGTGTACGCGCCCGGGCACACATGCCTGATGCGGAACCGTGAATCGGTCGCCAAACGCGACGCGGCCTCGGAGACCGCTGGGTCTCCGAGGCCGCTGACGATCGCCGCGCTGACGCGGGATCCGCTAACTCGGAGGCCAAATATCGGTCACGTTGCCCCAACCTCGCCCGCGATAGCCGCCGCGCGGGAAATCGACGAATAGACCGGAGGGTCTCATCGATTGACTGGCTAGGCTGTGATTGAGTCGTTTCACGGATGTCACGAAATCACCTCTAAATGCAAACCGCACGAACAATCGCTCGCGCAGGATTAGAAACATACACGCGCAATCTGGGAAGTCAAATAAATCTGAAAAAACAACAGGTCCGAGGGGTGCACCCGTCGCGCGGAGACGATCTGCGCACGGTACGGATGAGTCGGGTTCACGCCTTTCGCAGGGCCTCGATAATCTGCACCCTTGCCGCGCGCAGGGCCGGGAAGAACGCGCCGACCAGACCCACCAGCGCCGCCAGCGCAAAGCACATCACCACCACCATCGGCGTCACGCGCACTTCGAACGCAAAAACCGTGTACGTCGTCGCCGACAAATAGTCGTCGCGCGAACCGCTGTACCACAGGCTCGCCAGCACGCCGACGCCGGCGGCGAGCATGCACAGCAGCACCGACTCGGCCAGGAACGATGTGATGATGGTCGCGCGCGAAAAGCCGATCGTTCGCAGCATCGCGATTTCACGTCGTCGCCGATCGACCGACGCGAACATCGTGTTGGCCACCGCAAACACCGCACCGACGCCCATGATGAACACGAGACTGAGCGCGAGCTTGGCAAGCTGCGCCGTACTTGTCGCGAGTTCCTTGTAATACGCCGGCTCCGAGCGAGCACTCAGCTTGATCGCCGGACCGTTGACGTAATCGATCGCGGCGGCGGCCAGATCGGGCCTTTCGAGACGCAACGACGCGCTCGATATCAGCGGCCGCTGGTATGAATCGGCGATGCGCGTGCGCGGGGCCCAGATTTCGCTCTCATATGCGCCGCCGCGCGCTTCGAACACGCCGACGATCTTGTAGAGCCGATCCTTCGATCGCCCCATCGCCACATCGTCGCCGACATTCAGCCCGACGTAACGCTCGCGGGCCGCCTTGCCGACCAGCGCCTCCATCGCACCCGAATCGAACATGCGACCTTCGGTAATTCGCACTTCCGGATGCACATCGAGCGCGATCGGATCGACGCCGCGAACCGCGACGTTGGCCTTGCCGCCGCCGCTGCGTCGGGGAATGTCGGTCTGCACGGACATTTCCTGGCTGATGAGCAATTCGCCCGCCGCGTTTCGAGCGACGCCGGGTGTCTGCACAAGGCCGCTGGTCTCGGTGGGCACGATGATGCTGGTACTCTCGGCGGTTGCGCCGGGCTTGAGCACGATCAGGTTTTGCGGCCAGCCCGTGACCTCAATTGCGGCCTGCACGCCGCCGGCGAACGCGAGCAGATAGCTGAGGATCAGAATCAGCGTGGCGACGACGACAAAGGTCAGCCCGCTGCTGAGTTTTCGCACCCACAGGTTGCGCCAGTTGTACTTGATCGTCAGCAACACGCGCCGCTACTCCAACGTGCGAAACGCCTGCACGGCGCTGAGCCGCACCGCCGACCACGACGGCCAGATGGCGGCGATGATGCCGATGCCCAGCGACGTCGCGAGTGCAAGGCCGCACACGCCGGGGTCGATGTGCAGCGATTGAATCACGGGCAGCGGCACGTCGCGCAGCGGCGTAAACGTGAACAGACAATATGGCGTCGCGGTGCCGACGATGCCGCCGAGCAGGCAGAGCGCGATGCTCTCGGTCTGCACATGGGCGAAGACGATGCCGCTGCCAAAGCCGAGCGATTTCAGCGTGGCGAATTCGCTGATGCGGTCGCGGAAGGTCATGCTCATCGTGTTGGCCGCCGCCATCACCGCCGCGAACACAGTCACCGCGGCGAGCACGCTGAGCCGCTGCGGCAGGTTGAATTGCTGCACGATGAACTGCGACATGAATGCTTTTTCGTCCTGCGTCAGCGTCTCATCGGTCGAGCCGGCGAAGGCCGCGTCGATTGCCGTGCGGAAGTGGTCGAGATCGGCATGCGACGCGCACTTCACGTAAAAGAAGCTCACCTGCTGGGCCGGGATGCCGTTTTCCTCGAACGCTTCGAGCAGATAGTCGAGCCGAATCCAGTTGGTCACGCGATCGGCGGCGTCGCCGGACGTGGCGACGACCACGAACTCCATCGGCGAATAGGGCGGCACCGACGGTTGAATGGTGATGTGGTCGCCGGCCTCCCAGCCGTACTGCCCTGCGGTCCCCTCGCCGAGGATTATCGCGCGGCGTTCGCGCATCCACAGCTCGCGCTGCTCGTCGGTCAGCTTGTATTCAGGAAACGTGACGAAGAAATTGTCATGGCTCGTCGCGAGCGTCGAGAGATCGCTTTGCGAATCTTCGACGCGCCCGCCGATCCATGCGATGCCCGAGACGGCGAGGATGCGCGTGCGGTCCGGGTCCATCGCTTCGATTTTCGCGCGGTGTCCGAGGG
>JBJXFK010000180.1:0-14013 GCA_046155505.1 Phycisphaerae bacterium | reverse complement strand
CCAGCCCGACGGCGGGCGGCTCGCCGCACAGCGTGACGATTCGCGCCACGAACTCGGCCGGGTTCGACGAAGAGTCGTGGGCGCTGACGGCCACATCCGCCGGCTGTCCGCTGCCCGGCTGCGACAGCGATGGTGTTGACGCCGATCTGGATGGTAATTGCGAGAACACGCTGGGCGACCTGGCGATCCTGCTGATCCACTTCGGCGCCGTCGGGCCGACGGGCGATATCGCTGGCGATGCAACGGTGGGATTGGTGGATCTAGCATATTTGCTGAGCCGGTTTGGTACTATCTGCCATCCATAGCAACTCACGTGGGGATGGGCTCTTTCGCGCTCGTTTCCAGGGCACGAACCGAATCCCGGGCCCATTTGAACAAAGGCTCAAACGTGTCGAGGAAGTACGGCTCTTCATTGCCGTGCTCGGTGCAGGCGGTTCCTGGGAGAAATGCTGCGGCATGACTTCCGCGCGGCGTGGCCGCACGCGCGAATCCAGTTCGGATTCGATCTACGAGTGCAGTGGTGCTACGCGGAGGGGATAAGTCTGAGCAAATGGCGACCAAACTCGGCCGCCGCAGCGTCAGATGCCGGTTCAATCGGCGGCTTGAACGAGCGTATTGGAGGCTGCCGACATTCTCGGCTCGCTCTATTTAATTGCACGCAGGGACGCACAGCGAGCCTTGGCCCGACCCGTGACGGTGGCGGCGCAATCGGCGATACAGCGAGCTCGCTCTTCGTACATGCCAACCCGCTGCCACGAGCGACGATCGGCGGCAATGTTGAAGCGCCGCCCGCACTCGGGGCACGCGCCCGTGTCGCCCAGACCGCCGAGGTTGTACACGCATCCCACGCATGCACGACCCGACGCGGCCATCACCGTCCGCTTGATGCGGGCCCTGTGCCGCCGCGTGTACCCAATCATCCCGAACGTCGCGGTCACGACCGCGAGCGGAATCCCCGGCAGAGCCCACAGCGGCGAAATCCACGGGGCCACGCTCCACACCACGAATGGGGCCGCGACCGCGCCAAGCGCCGTACACACGAAAACCGCCGCAACCCAAAGCTCGTACCGCCGCATGGCGGGCGGGAGCGGGGCGTGGGGTTCGGTGGGTCCAGAGTTCACGGGGCGATGATACTGTGGATGCGTCGAACGATTGACAACGGGAGGGCGTGGCCCGTGGGCAGACGTCAGGACGGCAACGGTGGCGGCGTAGGCCGATCTCGCTAGATCGTGCTGAGACTATTTCCCCGCCTTGTCCGCGAGCCACGCCTGCCACGCCGCGTAGAACTCATCGGGTGTCGTGTTCAGCGTCCGCCGGATCGCCTTGCCGAAACTCGGGGCCTCGCTGCGCAGAAGTGCGATGAACGCCTCGCGCCCGAAACGTTCGTGGATGAACGCGATCAGCACTGGCCCGGCCACGTAGGGCGACTGCACGTCGATCCCGAAGTCGTTGGTCACCAGTTCCCCTTCGCGGGTTATCCTTGTGTACGCCGGCAGCGTGACCTCGCGGGCATGCGGCGTGGAATACATCACGCCCAGGTACTCCTCCGATCCCTGCACAAACCAAGACGGCGCATTCCAGAATGACCACCCATTGGGCTTGGAGCGCGTGATCGACTCCAGCAGCACCGTGCTGTACTCATGCATGAGCACGCGCTGGCAGTACGCCGCGTCCATCGGCTCGCCCGAGTTGGTCCGCGCCGCGCCCGGCGCGGCGAGGTCGGGGTGCGCCGACGGGGCGAGCAGGTGGACGGTCGCGGTGCATTTCCCCTCGTTCCACGACGACATGTTCGTGGCCTTGCCGATGTCGGCCCGTTCGGTTGGCGCGGGCGCGATGCGGACTTCGACCGTGGCGGCGCGGAGCAACTTGTCGGCATCCGCCGCGGCGTAGTCGGCGACGAGCCGCGCGATCCCTGCGTCGAGCGTGCCCGCGAGGAGCAGAGCGTCGAGCTTGTTCGCGGGCGATGCGACCAGGCGGTAGTAGGGCGTCGTGATGACGACCTCTGCCGCGACGGTGATCGGCTCCTGAGGCGGCTGAAACGAGCGATCGACCAAGATCGGTGGCGACATCGGCGGTCCCTGATTGAGAGCGGCGAATTCACTCAGGCACTCTTGCTCCTGCCGGTTCCGCATGGCTTGGGCGATGGCGCCGGCGTGATCGGGCGAAGCGGCCGCTGGCGAAGGCGCGGCGGGCGGCGAAGCAGCGGTCATCACGGATGAACCGGTGTCGGTGGGCCACGGGCCGCACGACGCGATCAACAATTCCGCGCCAATGATGCCAAGCCTGACCATGCGAATCTCCATCGCGGCCACCGCGCACGACGCTGCCCCGATCGCCGCGCGCGGAGGAGCGTTTCTTGAAGGTGGTACGGCGCGGAGTGCTTGAGAGTTCGCGTGGGCGTGGCCGAAGTGCGCCGATGTCCGCATCTGCGGCGCCGAAGCGGACAAGACGGCGCCGTACGCCCTGCGCTGGGTGAGCACCTGCGGCGAAACGGGGCCGTGGAGCAAAATCGCGGCGGCGACGGTGGCCGCTTGATGGACCGATGAGCCTTGCTCCGGGCACATGGTGTGAACACGACCGCCGTCAGCGAGTACCATCTTCAAGGACAGTCTGGCGTGTCGGTAATGAGGGACGACAGTCATTCACCGCAACGACTCGTGGTACGCC
The DNA here is from genome assembly GCA_046155505.1 of Phycisphaerae bacterium. GTDB lineage: Bacteria > Planctomycetota > Phycisphaerae > UBA1845 > Fen-1342 > JBJXFK01. Next base: position 11,346 of record JBJXFK010000180.1, on the reverse strand, counting down.
TTGGTTCCTTTCGTGCTGATTGCTGGATGTTCAATCCGGTCGGACGCTCAGCCGGCGAGCAAGCCCGCGCAAGTGCAGTCAGACGCGAAGGTCTCGGCACGGATGGCGTCGTTCTCTGGTTTCATCGGCGGTCACTGGAAGATGACCTCGCTTGCAGGCACGGACACGTACGACACGTGGCATTGGGGGCCGGAGCGGAACTCCATCCGATCAATGCGCTTTGGCACATTGCCCGACGGCGACCCCTGGGGAACGATGACGGCGTACTACTGGCATCCGAGCCGCAAGGAGGTGCGGATGCTCGGAGTCTGCTCGGTGTTCCGCGGCGTGAGCGAGGGCACGATCACGTTCGATGGAAGCAAGGCCGAGGGAACGTTTGACCACCATCAACTCGCCGGCACGCGCGAGCTGGGCCTCCGCTGGAAGTTTGATGGTCCGGACACGTTCCACGATCAGTTGCTGGAGAAGGGTCCGCGCGGCTACGAACTTATGGTCGAGTGGGACCGGCATCGCGTCGCAGCCGTGAGTGCAGATGAGCGTGCCGCGCCCAAGGACGTGATGCTGGTCGAGCGTCCGTCGAAGCTCTTGAGCCCGCTTGCAAAGCTACTGGGCGCCGTCTGGCAGACACAGGCCAAGCCGGGCGCCGCCGCACCGCGATCCGTCGGCGATCTTCCTGTCCGCGCGAGCTTCGAGTACGTGCCCCATGTCGACGCGATCTTCGGCCGCGTGCAGACGCTCGATGCCGGCGGCACCCCTTCGCACGCTATGGACCTGTACTTGTACCACCACACCCGCGCGCGAGCGCTGCGCTGCCTCGTGCTCGCGATCGACGACGCGGGCGAAGCGATCGTTTCCGAGGTCGATGTGACGCCCATCGACTCCGGGCGTTCTCTCAGGCTCGACGTACGAGAGCAACGCTCCGGCGGGGTCTCCGCGCTCGAAGCACGCATCGACTTTGAAGCGGCACGCGTCGGCGTCGGGGCTGAGCGTGCGCTGCGTGTACGACTATGGAAGACCGATGGCCAGGAACGCTCCGTGTTCGTCGACCTACTGCTTCACCCCGCAAGTGAGTAGCGAGCGTCAGCCGGTAGCACGTGCGACGCCCGCCTCCGGGGCGAACAAGCGGAGGTGTTCGCAGCACTCACGAATGCCCACGGGCCCACGTGGGGCGATGAGAGCGCGTATACGTACGTCGTCAGCGTGAGCGAGAGCATTAAACGCCTTGCGTTCGCGTACAACGGGTTGCCGGACCGGGCCTTCGCGTACAATGTGGCATGTCCACTCGCGACGACGCAGGGCGAGCGGTGTTCACTGGAAGAAGAGCCGGCCGAGTCCTGCGCGGGCGCACCATTCGCTACGGTTCGGGCATGCTCGCGCTGATCTGTCTCGCCATGATTGTCCTAAGCGTGCCGTTCTACGCGGGCTCCACGATCTATGCCAGTCTCGGATCGGGGAACGCCGCGGCCTCCGGGGCCTGGCGGCTCTCATGGCGTTTGGAACACGCGCGGCTCACGGTCACCTGCCGTCCGGATTTCGTCCCTGGCATCCAGCTGCATGAGCCGCTGTGGATTGCCCACAACAGCGAGGGCCTGCGGTGGATGCCCGGCGGTCACTTCGCGCGCCCGGACGACTGGCACGCGACGGTGCCGCTGTGGATGTGCTTGATTCTCACGGCGAGCCTTTGCGCACTTGCCTGGCGATCCTGGATGAGAAACCAGCGCAGTGATGGCATGCACTGTTCTGAGTGCGGTTACTCGCGGCGCGGCCTCCCGATGGATGCCCGGTGCCCGGAGTGCGGGACACGCGCCTGTCCCGAGTGACCACGCAGGATTTGGGATTGGAGACGCTCTCCGCCATGGCACGGGAACGGCGACGCGTACAGCGGTGGGGGTGAAGTTCGTGGATGCGGACCAGCCCACGCCGACCGACCCTGCCAAGCTGTCGTTCCTGACAGGAGCAGGTGGCCCACGCTCCGCACCGAGTTCAAGGCGGGCGAAGGCGGCAAGACCGTCGTCCACATGGCCTGCTGGCTCCGCACGCGCGGCGAAACGGGACCGTGGAGCGAAATCGCGGCGGCGACCGCGGCGTGAGGGGTGATGGCTGGCTTGCAGGACAGCGACCGATCCCCGCGGGACGACAACACCTGCGACGTCGCAGAGGTGTTATGACATACTCGTTGCAATTCGCCGCCTGGAGAATCGGTACAATCCATTCAAAAGGAGCCTCGCATGCTCACTCGCAATGTCATCGCCGCATCCTCGATTGCTTTGGTTGCTGGGCTCGCAGGAGTTTCCTCCCTGGGCATGGCTGCGCGCCCGCCCGTCACGGACACGCTTCCAGCAGTCCAGCTCGTCGGGCACGACAGCAAGATCCTGACGCCGCGGTTTGTTCTGGTCAGGGATCAGGAGGCATGGGACGCGCTCTGGGCTGAGCACACCGGCGTTGACGTGAAGCACGGGGCGATGGCGCGGCACACAGCGCCGAAGATCGACTTCGCGCGCTTCATGGTGGTCGGAGCGTTCGGGGGCGCAACCACTAATACCGATGGCGAAGAAGCCCGCAGCGTCTCGTTGAGCGATCATGCGGTGCGCATCCGGTACGAGTCCTCGACGTTTCAGACCTCCTCCTTCAGCGATAGGCCCGACACGGGCGTCAAGACCTCCCCGTTCGGCTTGTGGGTCATCGAGGCGTCCAACATGCCCGTCGTGATTGAGGAGGGACGGCGCGGTCTGAAGGACAGCCCGTTGTCGTGGCACGAAGTGAAGCGCTTCGTCGTGAAGTAAGACCTGGGACTGCCCGCGTTCCTGGCTATGACCATGAAACCGAGTTTCCGCGCCGAGTTCAAGGCGGGCGAGGGCCGCAAGATCGCGGTCTACATGGTCCGCTGGGTCAATACGCGCGGCGAAAAGGGGCCGTGGTCCGAGGTCGCGACGGCGACGGTAGCGGCGTGAATCGGGCGGTTCGCGCGTTCGGCGGCGGCGCGCGGAGAGACTTGAAAAATTGCGGCGGCCTAACGTGGCGCTTCGGTAATGGGTGAATCCGACGCCTACGGCGCGGGTCGATCGAGTCCGACGTCGCGCCAGTGTTTCAAATCCGCGTCCAGGTCATAGAGACCGCCGCATTCCGGACAGCGGCCCTGCGGCGGCAACCCGACCAACATGTATCCGCAATGCATGCACAACCGCCCGCCGCTTTGCTGCCAGTCGTCGCGCACGCGCCGCTCCAGCCGCGCGTAAATCGGGTAGAGCACGAACGTGGGCATCGCGCAAAGCGCGAGGATCGTGTAGAGCTGCCAGCGCAGTAGTTTTGGCGCATGGGAGTATCGCCAACCCGCCAGCCCGACCGCCAGCAAGAAGCACACAATCGCAGCCGCGAGGCAGCGCCGCGACGTCCGCCAGAGAACGGGCGGGCCGACGTTGAACGTAATGCGCGCACGAGCACCCATGCGCTAGATATTGTAACGAGCAGCGCCGTCTGGCCCCGCCGCGCTGGCACGCATCAGAATAGAATGCCGCGCGTGCTTCGCCGCGCGTGCGGCGTCGGCGGCCTTACACGCATCGCGGGAATCCAACACCGTGAACGCCCAGGACGTGCTCATCGGAACCATCGAGCAAGCCGGGTGGGTCACCGCCACGCTGCTGAGCGATCTCTCCGACGCGGACCTGCTCATCCGCCCCGTCCCCGGAATGAACCACGTCGCGTGGCAGCTGGGGCACCTCGTGCTCTCCGTGCACGAAAAACTCACGACGCTCGGGCACGCGATGCCTGCGCTGCCGGCGGGCTTCGCCGCGGCCCATTCGAAGAAGACGGCGGCGAGCGAGCCGCGATTCGCGGGGCCCGATGGGCAGTGCGGATTCTCCCGCAAGGCCGACTACCTCGCGCTTCTTGCCACGATGCGCGAGGCGACCATCGCGGCGATCAAGGCGACGCCCGACGCCGCCCTCGACACACCTGCGCCCGAGTCGCTGCGGAAGTACACGCCGACGATCGGCGCGGTCTACAACCTGATCGGCACACACGAGTTCATGCACCACGGCCAGATCGTCGCGCTGCGGCGAAAACTCGGCAAGCCGGTGGTGATCTGAACCTGCAAGGAACCCGAGCCTCACCCGGTCCGCACGCGATCCGGGCCACGCTGCAGGTGGATGCGTTGGGTGTCCGGCCCGGCCTCCGGCGCGACGGCGCAGACGAACTCCCCCGCGCTGTCGTTCCTCACGATGGCCACCAAACCCGCGTTTCGCACCGACTACACGACGGCCGAAGCGGGCCGCACGGCCTACTACGCCCTGCGCTGGCTCAGCACGCGCGGCGAAACGGGGCCGTGGAGCGAAATCGCGGCGGCGACGGTGGCGGCTTAGGCTCGGAGCCCGTCGCGCCGGCACGCGGGATGGACCGCCGAAGGAACGGAGTGCAGGGAGGCGGGCGGAAGGGTGTAGAATGTCCGCGTGAGCCCTCATCCGAGGATCAGGACGACGCTTAAGTGGACCGGTGCAATCGCGGCGGCGCTCATGCTGACGATGTGGGCCGCGAGCGAACGCTGGTGCGTGAACCGTGAGACAACGAACTGGACGTTTTCGCTCAACCGCGGGAGCGTGATCGTGATCCGCTACGGCGGGCCGAGCTTTCGTGCACGGCCGGGGTGGTACATGCTGCGGTACGACGCCTCGCCGCCGATCCGCGTGTGGTGGTTCAATGCCTGGGACACTTCCGGCGGAACGATGGTGCTGCCGTTCAATCGCGTGCTGGTGCCGCTGTGGATGCCGACGTGCGTGGCGCTGCTGGTGGCGATCGCCGCGTGGCGTCTGGAGGCGCGGGCTTGTCGCCGGGCTGGCGCGGGGCGATGCCCCAACTGCGACTACGACCGCACTGGCCTCGCCGCTGGGTGGGTATGTCCCGAGTGCGGGGCGGCAAGTACCAAGCCCTGGGGCTTCGTCCGGCTTGAATTGACGGACGGATGGGGTTATCCATGTCTGCGTGGCGGATTCCCCGCCGCGGGCAGGGACGCCCAGCATGGTCAAAAGTACTTCGTGACGCTCATCGCCGAGGAGCGCCAGGCGCTCGATCAACTGGTTTCTTCAGGCAAATCGGCCGCCCGAAAACTCACGCACGCACGCATTTTGCTCAAGTCAGATTGCGGCCCCGGCGGAGCCGGCTGCGACGATGGCGAAGTATGTCAAGCTCTGGACGTCAGCCGCCGCACCGGCGAACGCGTTCAGCAACGTTTCGTCGAGGAAGGCCTGGAAGCCGCCCTCGTGCGGGCGACGCCACGGCGGGAGTATGTGCGCAAGCTGGATGGAAAAGCCGAGGCGGGTTTGATCGCAACGGCCTGCGGCCCCGCACCGGAAGGTCACTGCCGCTGGGCGTTGCGGCTGCTGGCCGATCAAGCTGCCGCCGAATCAGCAACCGCCGCAACAGCAAGGTTGATCGGCAGAGGCGGCGATTGAAGTTTTTCGTCGCCGCGTACGATGATCGAAGACATGCTCGGCCGATCCGGATGCGATTCCGGGTCCGCCGAGCGTTGTCGTTGATGGACGGTGCGAGAGCGGGCGGCGCGGTCGCGGGGCTTGCAGGGTGGCGTAGCTGGTAGGCGCGGGTGTTCGAGAGGGTCAAGTTTTCATTGTGGCGCGACATTTTGTTGACCATCTTCGGCTGGATCACTTGAATCGATGGTTTTATCGGTCGCGAGTTTGGGTGTTGGCGTCTCGTGGAATGGCGAGAATCGGGATGATGCGCAGTGCGTCCACGCGGGAAGCGTCGGCGTGTAAGTAATGCGGTGCGCGGTGCGGCGGGGGCGGATACGCGCGATGAGCGGGGTTGAGCGGTGGGGAGCGGTTTTGGATTGGAGGCGGCAAATGCGAAAGTCGTGCGTGTCGCGTCGTCGGGGGAGAGCATGCCGACCCCGGCCCGAACCACAGACGCTTTGGCAACAGCGGGTGTATCGCGCGCCGCGGGCGACGGCACACATCCGAGCGCCGGTCGCGGCGCGTGCGCATCACGCCACTCGAGGCGAATCACCGACCCGTCGCGGCAAGTCACGATCGGCCCGCGAAGAGAAACTCGTGCGTTTGTGTACCACCACGTCATGCGCGCATTATCGCTCGGACCGGCGGGGGCCGCGATTGGAATCTGGTGCGAAACTTGGAATCGGACCACTACGACACTGCGACAACGCGAGTCGGCCGAACGGTGTGTGCTAACTCGTGGTCTTTTCATATGTTAGCATGGGCGGGCAGCGCGCAGGTGTCGATTCGCGACGCGGCTTCGCACCGTGTCACTCGCGGCTCGCGACGGAGTACGTTGCAGTTGGAGCTGTTTGAGGGCGGGGATTGGAACTTCGACGATCGACGATCGAGCATGTGATCGACTTCGCGCTGCAATGCCCAGCGTGTGCGTACGACCTGCGCGGACTCAGCGTTCTTGAGAGCGTACGTTGTCCGGAGTGCGGCCAGATATACGACATTGCCCCGTTGCTGGATCAGAATCGGTTCGATCAAAGAGTCGAGGAATTCGAGGTAGCAAGTCAACGTCTGGTTGGCGGCGCTTGGTTCCTTGCGCTTTCGATCATCCTCCCGCTTGCACCAATTGTACTACCCGTCGGCATCATCGCGATTGTGATGGCGCGGCGCCATATCGCCGACTTGGTCGGGCCGATGCGCTCGGATCCGGCGATTCGCAGGTGGTCGCTCGCCGAGATTTGTTATCCGACGACGCTCGGATTGTTGATCGTCGTCGGTTTCGTGGTTGCAGTCGGAGTCGCAGCGATCTTTGGAGTTTCATCTCACAATCAGTCGATCGTTGCAATCGCGGTCATCGTTCTCGTTGTAGGCGTCGTCGCAGGACTTGCAGCGCGGATGCGCGACCTGCTGGTCGATGCACGGGCGACGGTTCGCGAACACCTACGACGTTCGTGCGTCCCCGACGATCACCCCATCTTGCGTGCCGCCCGGCGTCCGCATAGCCTCACCTTCGCCATGACACACGGACTTTCAGCCCTCGTTTCCGCTCGTTTCGCCGCCGCGATTTCGCAGGCGGCGAACATCCAGCTACAGCCCGACGACGCCGCCGTTCGCCCGTCCGGCGATGCGAAATTCGGCGACTATCAGTGCAACGCCCCGATGGCACTGGCCAAAAAGCTCGGCCAAAAGCCGCGCGACCTGGCGGCGGCAATCGTCGCCGCCGCGAAGGTGGACGACATCGCCGAGCCGCTGGAGATCGCCGGGCCGGGGTTTATCAATGTGCGGCTGCGGGCGGACTTTGTGGGGACTCTGCTCGCGCAGGTAGGCACGGAGGCACGAAGGCACGAAGGCACGGAGATAGGGAACAGGGAACGGGGAACAGGAAACAGAGAAGACGCGCGGCAACCGTCCGAGACGCCGGATCGCGTCGGGTTGCCGATTGTGGCGAGCCCGCAGCGGGTGGTTGTTGATTACTCGTCGCCGAATATTGCGAAGCAGATGCACGTCGGGCACCTGCGCAGCACGATCATCGGCGATGTGCTGGCGCGCGTGCTGGCGTTCGATGGGCACACGGTGATTCGACAGAATCATGTGGGGGATTGGGGCACGCAGTTTGGGATGCTCATCGAGCACTATGCGAAGCATCCGTTTCCGACCGGCGCGGATCACGACGAGATATTGACCAAGATCGAGGACGACTATCGCGCGGCGAACGAGCGGTTCAAGAACGATCTGGCGTTCGCCGATGCGGCGCGGCTCGCAGTCGGGCGGCTTCAGTCTGGCGACGCGACCGCGCGCGACGTGTGGCGACGTGTGTGTGCGGCGAGCGCGGCGGCGTTCACCGATATCTACCGCCGGCTGAACGTGAAGCTCGTTGAGGACGACATTTGCGGCGAGAGCTTCTACAACCAGATGCTCGCGCCGACGATTGAGTTGTTGCGCGAGAGCTTGCCCGCTGGAGCGCCGCGGCCCTCCGCGGCTTCTTCTACGGAGCAGTCACCCTCGGCTGCGTTGGATTCGGTGGCTGATGGCCGCGATGCGCTGGAAACGCATAGAAGAACCGCGGAGGGCCGCGGTGCTCCACGCGAACCGGCACCTGGCATAGAGGCACGGTCGCTATGGGCGGCGGACGCGGCCAATCCGAACCCCGAGCGCGAGCGAGCGGGGTTGCGTGCGTGGGCTGAATGCCGCGATGACGGCGGTGCGGTGTGCGTTTTCTTCTACAAGCCCGACGGCGAGCCGCGCTACAAAAACCCCGAAGGCGCGGCACTACCGCTGATCGTTCGAAAATCCGACGGGGCGTATCTGTACGCGAGTACCGATCTCGCCGCGATTCGCTATCGCACGGGCGCGCCGCCACAGGCGCTCGGCGCGAAGCGCGTCATCTACGTCGTCGGCGCGCCGACGAAATTGCACCTCGAAATGGTGTTCAACTGCGTGCGGCTCGCCGGCTGGGTCGGCGATGATGTCGCGCTCGAGCATGTGAGCTTCGGCCAGGTGCTCGGCGAAGATCGCAAGTTGCTGCGCACGCGCAGCGGCGGTGCGGTGAAGCTGAAAGAACTGCTCGACGAAGCCGAGCGGCGGGCGTACGAAACGGTCGCGGCGAAGCACGCTGACACCGAAGAGGGCGATTCAAAGCCCGACGAAGCCGAGCTTCGCCGCATCGCTCGCGCGGTCGGCATCGGTGCGGTCAAGTGGTTTGACCTGTCGCGCGATCGCAACGCCGACTATGTGTTCAATTGGGATCACATGCTCGCGATGCAGGGCAACACTGCGCCGTACATGATGTATGCCTACACGCGCATTCGCTCGATTGTTCGCAAGGCGATCGAGAAGATCGGCTCGCCCGATGTGTACGCATCATCGGTTGCGATTCTGCCGAACGAACCTGCCGAACGTGCCCTCGCGATTCGTCTGGCTCGATTCGGCGATGCGATCGATGTGGTCGCGCGCGACCTGACTCCGCACGTTTTGTGCAATTATTTGTACGAACTCGCGGGCGAGTTCATGCGGTTCTACGAAGCATGCCCAGTGATCGCGGCCCCGGACGACGCGACGCGGCTCAGTCGGTTGCGGCTCTGCGACCTCACCGCACGATCGCTGCGCACGGGCATGGGATTGCTCGGCATCGACGTGCTTGAACGGATGTAGCGAAACGCGGGAACGCGGGAGCAAAGGAACAAGGGAACAACGACATGGAGCACCGCGGCCCCCCGCGGTTCTTCTCACGCACACGCATGCCGACGCGAACGGCCGTCGGCATGGCACCCAACTTTGTGGAGCAGCCGCCCTTTGGGCTGCTTTCTTGCGCCGCGTGCAAATGGTGGGCGATGCCCACCCTACGCGGGGCTGCAAGCGGTCGGCGATGCCCACGCTACGGGCACGCCTCGCCGAAGACCGACAGAATCAGCGAAAGGTCGCTCAGGTTGATCTCACCGTCGCCGTTGATGTCGCCATCGGTGCGTTCGACGTCGCCGGTCGCGCCGAAATTGCCGAGCACGATCGACAGATCACTCAGATCGTTCGCATTGTCGCCGTTGAGATCGGCCGTGCAGACTTCGCGGAACCAGTAGATCGTGCGAATCACCTGCTTGGGAATCGGGCCGCCTTCCATGCGACAGATCATGCCCGCGCCGCCGCCGCGCTCGAAAAACTCGGCTCGCACCTTGTGCAGCCCGGCTCGCAGCGCGATCTGGCCCGAGCGTTCCTGCATGCCGTGCAGGCCGTCGTTGCTGACGATGAGCTGATCGCCGACGTAGAGCTTCGAGCCGTCGTCCGACTCGGTGTAGAACGTGTAGCGCGCGTCCCGAATGATATTCAAATAGCCGGCGTATCGCGCGGCGACGTTTTCCGTTCGATTGCTGTCGGCGAATTCGTCGTTCGTGGACGGTTCGTTGATCCAGCCCTGAATCGAGCGGCGATAGTGCGTGAGCTGCGAGAAATCGGGCAGCACCGACGTGGTTGCCGGAATGTCGTAGTAATACGAGTAAAGCCCGGTGGTGGTGAACGTCGGGTGATCGGGCAGGCGATACTGGTTGAGATCATCGACGAGCACCGTCACCGTCGCCGTCGTGGCCAGGCCGCCGCTATCGATCGCCTGATATGTAAACGTGTCGTTTCCGATGAAGCCGCTCGCCGCGGTGAAGATCAGTTGGTCGCGCCCATCCGGGCCGCTGCCGACCGAGCGTGTGACGCTGCCGCCGCTCGTTGACGCGGCCGAAAACGTGCCGATACCCGCGAGATTTCCGTTGATGTCGTAATCGTTGGCCAGCACGTCGATCGTCGTCGCGACGGCGGGGAACGCGACGGCGTTGTCATTGGCGACCACCGGAGCCGTGGCGACCAGCGACGCCTGCCCCTGTTGCACCGCGCGCAGCAGATTCACGCGGCCAAAGCCGAAGGTGTCGTCCTCGCCGGTCGCGCCGAGATCGTCGCACGAAAAGCGCAGCAGCAGATCGACCGTGTCGGGGTCGAGGCTGGGATTCAGCGACCAGATCATCGAGATGACGCCGTTGGTCATCGGCGTTGAGAAACTTGTGCCGCTGACGCCGCCATAGCCGCCGCCGTTGAGCGTGGTCCAGATGTCGACGCCGGGTGCGAAGACATCGACCGCGCGGCCGAAGCTGCTAAACGATGCGCGATTATCGCCCTGGTCGGTCGCGCCGCAGATGATCGTGTCGAGGTGGTCAAACCCGGCGAGATTTGAGCTTGAATTGCCGGCGGCGTAGCAAAATAGCGCACCACGCCCGCGGATGAACGTGCCGGTTGTGCCGACGGTGACGTTTGAAGCGCCGCCATAGCTGGCCGAGACGACCTTCGCACCGTTGTTCGCAGCCCAGCGCGCCCCGCTGAGAATGTTGCTGATGCTTGCGCTGCCATCCGGGCTGTCGGTCGCGCGGACCATCATAATTCTCTGGTTCCAACCAACGCCCGCGACGCCAATGCTGTTATTGCCGATCGCGCAGGCCGTGCCGGCGACCATCGTGCCGTGGCCGTTTTCGTCGGCGACGACTCCGCCTTCGCTTTGCGGCGTTTGCGACACGGCGTTGTAGCCGGGCACGATCCGCGCAGCGAGATCGGGGTGATCGAGGTCGATGCCGGTGTCGACAAACGCGCAGGTGATCGTCGCCGAGCCGGTGGTTGTGTTCCACGCGGTTCGTGACTGCATGCGCACATGATGCCACTGGCTGCTGTGAAATGCGTCGTTGGGCGTGAGCAGCGGGAACAGGATCCAGTCCGGCTCTGCATAGTCAAAGTCGGTCGTCGCCAGCAGCCGCTTCGCGAATTGGTTCTCGTTTTCTCCCAGCGGTAGGCGCACGACGTATTCATCGGTGTCGGCGAAGTAGCACTCGACAAGTCCGGCGAGCGCGGCTTCGGCTCGCTTGCGCGA
>JBJXFK010000179.1:0-2653 GCA_046155505.1 Phycisphaerae bacterium | reverse complement strand
ATGCTCGCCGACTTCGCCAAGCACATGGCGCGCGCCCTGCGCATGACCGGTACGAGCAGGAACGAGCAGCAGACGCTGCGCGCCATTCGTGCGATGTTCGATGCCGAGCTCGATCGTCCCACGCAGGACGTGAGCGGCCGCTTGAAGAGCTGAGAACCATGCGCCGCACGATGCGACCCGTCCGCCCGTCTGTTGTGCCGACGACTGTTACGCGGCGCACCACGGGCGACACTGCGGCGGTCCTGGTGCGCGCCGGCGACAAGGTCTTGGGCTCCATTGCGCGTCTCGCCGGCGAAGGCGATCGGATGTCGGGCCTCTTCACGCATCGCCCTGCCTACACCGACTTCGCCGACAAATTCGCTCGCCTGCAGCAGGCCGTGGACGCGGGTTTACCGGCCGACGAGATCAGGGCCGAGATCGAAGGCGCCGGCGTCGAGGTCTGGCACACGGTGCATGAAATGCGGCTCGATCAATCGCTCTCCCTCGTCATCGCGGGAGGCGAAGCCCACTTTCGGCCCACTGACGCCTTCCTGATGATGCGAACCGGGGGGTTGTAATGGCGCAGCCGCACATCTTCCGCGGATCCTGCCATTGCGGCGGCATCGCCGTCGAACTCGCGTTCACAATGGACGCCGCGGCACTGCAGGTTCGGGCCTGCCAATGCGGGTTCTGCACGCGGCAGGGTGCTGTGACGGTTTCGGACCCCGCAGGACGCGCACGGTTCTCCATCGCGACGGGTCGTCTCACCACCTATCAGTTCGAGACGCGCACGGCGACCAGTCTCATCTGCAGTCGATGCGGCGTCTACGCCGGTGTCGTGCTACGTGACGGCCACGATGCGTGGTCGGTTGCGAATGTACGTGGCCTGGCCGTACCCGAGTTCAATGGCCGACCAGGTGAGCCGTCGCATTATGAGCACGAGACTGCCGCTGAGCGGATTGCCCGCCGCAAGCGTCGATGGACACCGACCGAATTCGACTTCACGCTGTAGTGCCGATCATCGCTCCCGCTTCAACCGAGACCCGCAATGCCGACCGAGATCCTGATGCCCGCCCTGTCCCCGACCATGGAGGACGGCAAGCTCGCCAAGTGGCTTATCGACGTAGGCTCGAAAGTGAGAGCCGGCGACGTCATCGCCGAGATCGAGACCGACAAGGCGACCATGGAAGTCGAAGCGGTCGACGAAGGTATCGTCACCGAGCTCCTGGTGCCGGCAGGCACCGAGAAGGTGAAGGTCAATACGCCCATCGCCGTGTTGCGTGGCGATGGCGAGGCCGCAGCCGCAACGCCGCGCTCTGCCCCACCTTCGGCCGGTGATCGCCCCGGCACCGCCAGCGCGCGACCTGCCGCATCAACGCCTCCGCCCAGCGCGGGCGTCGCCACCGCGAGCCGCGCCACGACGGCACCTGCGCACGCCGCACTGCCGGCCGCCGCACCTGCCCCCTCACAGGCAGGCGCTGCGCGTGTCGCAACTGCAAACGGTCACGCGGACCGAATTCTCTCTTCGCCGCTGGCGCGACGTCAGGCCCGCGAGGCGGGGATCGATATTGCCGCGCTCGCAGGAAGTGGCCCGCACGGTCGCATCGTGCAGCGCGACGTCGAACGTGCCAAGCGCGAGGGCGTTGTCGCCAAACCCGCCTCTGCAGCCGCGCCGTCGTCGTCGGCTGCGTCGGCAACGGGCAGTGCTGTGGCCGTTCAGAGCCAATCCGTGGCCAGCGTCGCCGCCATGCCTGACGACAAGATTCTGGTTCTCTACGAAAAGGGCTCCTACGAGGTCCTGCCGCACGACGGCATGCGCCGCGTCATCGCACAGCGGTTGACCCAGTCCAAGCAGACCGTGCCGCACTTCTATATGACGGTCGATTGCCGGCTGGACCTGCTGTTGGCGGCCCGCGAGCGCATCAATGCGGCGGCTCCCAAGGAAGGCCCTCGTGCCTACAAGCTGTCGGTCAATGATTTCGTCATCAAGGCCTTGGCTCTCGCCCTGCAGCACGTGCCGGCGGCCAACGCGACCTGGACCGAGGGCGGCATGCTGCGCCATCGCCATTCCGATGTCGGTGTCGCCGTGGCAATTCCGGGAGGCCTCTTCACGCCGATCATTCGCCACGCCGAGCTGAAAACGCTCGGAGAAATATCGAACGAGATGAAAGATTTGGCCGATCGCGCTCGCAAGCGTCGGTTGGCGCCGCACGAATATCAGGGCGGCACGACGTCGATTTCCAATCTGGGAATGTACGGAATCAAGAATTTCGATGCCGTCATCAACCCGCCGCATGCGACGATTCTCGCGGTCGGCGCCGGTGAAAAACGACCCGTCGTGGTCGGCGATAAACTGGAGGTGGCGACGCTGATGAGCTGCACGTTGTCGTGCGATCACCGTGTCGTCGACGGCGCCGTCGGCGCCGAGTTGCTCAATGCCTACAAGGCGCTGATTGAAGATCCTGTGCGAATGCTCGTGTAGAGCCGAATCGCGAAAAGCGTGGCTGCGCCGTTATGTGGCCTCATTGCAACAGTAAATTGTATTTGGTCAACAGGCTATGGTCGCGTTCAAAGACCTGGGGCTAACTCACCGCCAACGCTTGTGATTGGGGCTGCGCGGGGGCTAAGAGCGACTCGGCATCGGGGAACGAGTCGTTGAAACTTCGAGGGATCG
>JBJXFK010000171.1:0-3628 GCA_046155505.1 Phycisphaerae bacterium | reverse complement strand
CGAGAAGAACTGCTCGCCGAGTATCGCCGGCGCGACGCGGAATTCACGACGAACGAGACGCGCGAGCTGTGGATGATCGAGGCTCCGTTCGAGCGTTTTCTGCCGAGTGGCGGACGCTGGGCCGTCGCATCGATGGAAGACAAATCCGTCGCCTGGCTCGCGGCGGAAAAGCACATTCGCGAGGTTGCCGAAGCGCTCGCACTGCGCCCGTTCGAGTCAGTCGCCGCCGAAATGTCGCTCGGCCCGCATCGCGGCAGCGGCGGACTGTGGGGCATGATCGGCAAGCCGTTGCAAGCGCCGTACGACGCGGCCAGCGGTCGCATCTTCCAGTTTAAGGAACAGCAGTTCAGCGAGCCGATCCAGACCGACGTCAGTTGGTGCATCGTGCGTTGCGGCAAGATCAACCCGGCGACGCGAACGACGTTTGAGCAGGCGCAAGGCGAGTTGCGCACGTCGCTCCGAGAAGAGCGATACAACAAGCTCGCCACTGACTATGTACTCGGTCTGGCCGACAAAGCCACGCTGGTCGGATTTGATTCGTTTGTTCGCGCGGGCGTCATGCGCGCCGCCGGCGACGATTGGCCCGCGCGAGAGTAAGTCGCGCGGCGAGTGCTTCGTCGTTATGCCAGCGCGCGACCGCGACGCACATCGCCGACCAGAATCACGATCGGCGGATCGGGCCGCACGTCGAAGACCAAATCAAAATCGACGCGGAAAATTGACAAGATCACCGCCGCCAGCAATTCGGAGACGATGAATAGCGGCAGGAAAATCGCCAGCACCGTCGCCGCGACGGCCGCGACCACCGACGCCACGAGAATCAGCAGGATCTGCCCAAATACCACGGTCATCACCGCAACCACCGCCACGAGCGGCACCACGAGAATCGCGAATAGCGGACTGAACACGGTCACGCGCGCCTGCGATCGACTCGCATCGGTCAACATTTTCGCAGTCGGCACGTCAGTAACGTCAATCGTCTGCCCGGTCTCCTCGGCCACGTCGTCGGCCACGCTGGTTGCCGGCCGCGTCGGGTCGATGTCGAACGGTGTGGTCGATTTCTCGCCGGTCGATGCGTCATAAAGCTCAATCGTTCCGGCGAGTCGCGTGGCCGTAACAGTCTCGTACACGGCGTGGGCGTAACTGCCGTCGGCTCCCTGCGCGTGCACCGGACGACCGGACTCGAAGCTGACGAACGACTGCCCGCCGTCCTTGTCGATTGCGATCAGTGATTCAATGTCGGCGTCGCCGTCGTTGTCGGTCGAGCCGAAGGCGAAGAACTGCGAACCGTCTGGTCCGCGGGCTGCGGCGAGCAGACCGCTCGCATCGCTGTCGCTGAGAAACAGCCCGGTGCTGGTCTTGCCCAGATCGGCATCGCCGACGATTTCGTCGGTGATGTCACCCACGATTGTGTCGAGCCCCGCGCAGCCGTGCAGCGGTGCGAGAATGATCGACAAGATTGCGAAACCGGCCACCCAATCACGACTGTGCGAGCGCGTGAATCGTCCGAACACCGGATTCTCCTTGTGCGAAGCCGCTGAAATTGATTCGCGACAACTCAGCGACGAAACGTGCTGCGTGCCGGACGCTACATCCGGCCCCGGTTAGACACACCGAGGCCGCAGACGTTTGTAGGCCGGTCTCAATCGCTGTCAGGCAATCCGCTGATCGCCGTGAAGAGTACGCCGTCGGCGGTGGTGCTGATCGACATGAGCTGCGCTGCCTGATACTTCAGCAGTTGGCGCGCATCGTCCAGCTTGTCCTCGTCAAAAGTCGCTGCAAGCGATTCAAGAAGCGACAACCCGACCGCGCCGGCTGGGTCGGTGAACATCTGCGACATGATCGCTTTATGGTGCTTCTGCAACTCGATCGCCGCTTCGTAAAGTTTGCGTCTGTCGAAATAGCCGATGAGCCACGCCTCGCGCGGGTGAAACTCGGCCAGTTTCTTGAAACGGGCGTCATCGCCGAGCCACTTTTCCGAGCCGCTCGAAACCAGCGCCGTGTCAACCGTCTCACGCGAACCGACGAGCATCGCATCGCGACTCGCGCCGACGCTCATTCCGAAATCGATGTCGTAGACCTTTGCGCCGCCCGTCTCGCGCTCGGTGAGCGGTGCTCCGCTTTCCTGGGCGAGTCCGATCAGTCGATCAAAGACCTCCCGACCGCGCGTGCCGATCGACAAAAGCACCCGCGCGCTCGTCGGGCTATACGGCTTGGCGAAGCCGAAGCTGAATGTCTGCGGCGGCTGGAGGTTGGCGATGATTTCTTTGCGGATGTCGAGTTTCTTGCCGTCGGGCAGATCGACGACCATCGACCCGGCCATCTCGTCCGCCGCGTCCGGATCGACCTGTCGCATGATCCGCTCGGTTTCTTCGAGGATCTCGATCGGGTTCAGGTGCATCGAAAACAGGATTGATTGCTCGGTCGTCACGAATTTGGGTGGGGCCAGCGGCGCGTTCTTCATACGCAGGATCTTGGCCAGACCGGTGCAATCGTCCGACGTCAGGAGCAACAATTCACCGCGACCGTCGTACTTTTCGCCGTCCCATTCGAGATGACCGATCACACTTCGCATGCAACCTAACCCGAGTGCGGCTCGCGTGCGTGCGAAATCCTCGTCGCCCTGCGCCGCGGCGAGATCCACAATCTTGGGCACGTTGATCAGCAGCCGAACCGGGCCGGGTTGCTTGAACTTGCGGTCGATGGCCTTGTAATCGTCGTGATCTTTCAGCGAGTCGCCTCGATCGCTGCGCAGCACGGCTTTGATGTGGTCGGGCGAGAGCGCGACGAGCAGACGATTTTCGGTCAGGCAGGTGGCCAGGCTCTCGGGCATCGCTTCGCTCGAGAACAGTTCGCCGACGACGCGATCCATCATCGCGGTCATTTCGTCCTCGCCGACTTGGCCTTCGAGTGCCGCTTGGATCTCGGCCGCTTCGCTCTCGGCGGTATCGCTGTCCGCCGGCTTTTTGTCCTCGTCGGTGCGGGCGCGGGTCTTGAAGTGGTCGATCGTCGCCGAGCCCATCGTCACGCCTTCGTGGCTGTCGGCGGTTTCTTTCAGGCGCTTGGTCGCGTTTTCATAGTACGACCGCATGACAGTCGAGTCTTTCACCGTCGCGACGAAGGTCACAGCCGGCACGGTTTCGCCGTCTTTGGTCACGGCCGTGACGATCACCGCCATCGGCCCGCCGAAGGGGTTTTGCAGCTTGTCGGCTTCGGTGCCGAGCATCTTGGCCACGCGCTGCTTGAGCGCGTCGAGCATCTTCCAGAAGACGTTCAAGTCGGTCGTGCTCTTGATCGCCGGATCGCTCAGCTCCCGCGCGACCGGCGACTTGCGAAGCTTTTCGATTACCAGTTCAAGGTCGCTGGTTCCGATGTAGGCCAGTGCGTCCTTGGGTGCCCACGTCGCTGGGTCGATCTTGCCGCTGTCCTGCGCTGCGAGCGGGGTCGCACCGACGAAACACGCTGTCACAACCGCCCAAAGTGCGACCGGTCGCAGCGGCATACGCGAATGAGATGAAGTCATCGATCTTCCCTGTTAGTGGGGTTTGAGAAATGCGGGCGCATCTTTCTTTTCTCGCGCCGGCGGCTGCAAATATCGATATCCGGCCTGCGAGCTTTCGCTGTTGTA
>JBJXFK010000141.1:0-4911 GCA_046155505.1 Phycisphaerae bacterium | reverse complement strand
GCGAACGATCGGCTCTATGTGCACAACCGGTTCAGCGCGTCGGTGTCGGCGATCGAGCTGACGCCGGAAACGGTCTCGTCGGAAACGTACTACTACGACCCGACGCCGGACGCGATTCGTGACGGTCGGCGGTTTGTCTACAACACGCACGAGCACAGCGGGCTGGGTCAGATTTCGTGCGGCTCTTGTCACGTCGATGCGCGTATGGACCGCCTCGCGTGGGATCTGGGCGATCCGTCGGGGACGGTCGATTCGCTCGGTGCGAACAACTTGGGCTTTGGGTTGCCGGGCCTATCACAAGGCACAACGTCGCCTGCGTTTGAGCCGTTCCATCCGATGAAGGGGCCGATGACGACGCAGACGATGCAAGACATCATCGGGCACGAGCCGCACCACTGGCGCGGCGACCGCGCGGGGATCGAGGCGTTCGCGGCGGCGTTTGTGGGATTGCAGGGCGGCGACGCGCAGCCCTCGCCGACGGAATTGCAGGCGTTTGAAGATTTCCTCGCGTCGGTGACCTACCCGCCAAACCCGTTTCGCAATTTTGACAACACGCTGCCGACAAACGTTGTGCTGACGGGCTTCACGCGCACCGGGCGTTTTGGCAATGCAGGACAGCAATTGCCGAACGGCAACGCGCAGACCGGCATGAATTTGTATCGCAACACCACGCGCCGGCTCGATCAGGGGGCGGTGGCGTGCGTGACGTGTCATACGCTGCCGACCGGCATGGGGCCCGACATGCGGCTGAATCAGGGCACGGGCCAGTATCAGCCAATCGCGCCCGGTCCGCTGGGCGAGCGGCATCTGGGACTGGTCAGCATCGACGGCTCAACGAACGTATCGATGAAAATTCCGCAATTGCGCAATATGCACGAGAAGGCCGGGTTTGACGTGACGCAGCTCCGCAATCGTGCGGGCTTTGGATATGCGCACGACGGCGCGATCGATTCGATTTCGCGATTCATCAGCGAGCCGGCGTTCAGCGTCGCCAGCGATCAGGAAGTGGCGAATCTGGTGGCGTTCATGCTCGCGTTCGCGGGTTCGGAGTTGCCGAATGGCTCGGTGAGCAATCCGCTGATTCCGCCAGGTCCGCTGAGCAAAGATTCGCATGCAGCGGTCGGCGTGCAGACCACGGTGCTTGACGGTAGCGCGATCCCCGCTGCGCAGGAAGCGCTGCTGGCCAGCATGCTAGCGCAGGCGAATGCGAATAAGGTCGGGCTGGTGGCGCGCGGGCGCATCGGGGGCGTCGCTCGCGGATTTGCGTACCTCGGCGCGAACAACTGGAAGAGCGATCGCACGGGTGAGAACTTCACACAGGCGGCGCTGCTGGCGACTGCGGTGGCGGGGAGTGAACTAACGATCACGATCGTGCCGCGCGGGTCGGAAACACGCATCGGCGTCGATCGCGACGAAGATACATTCCCTGATCGCACCGAAGTCGAGGCGTGCAGCGATCCGGCGGATGCGACGAGTGTGCCGGGTGGGCCGGGAACCGGTTTGGTTGGCGACGTGAACGGCGATTTGTCGGTCGATCTGACCGACCTTGCGACACTGCTGGCGAATTTTGGTCGCGGTGCGCCGGTAAGTTTGAGCGACGGCGATATCGATGACGATGACGACGTCGACTTGACCGATCTCGCGTTGCTGCTCAGCAATTTTGGAACGACGTGCGGCGGGTAGCGCTGCGCTGTTTGAGAATTCAAATATCGGATCGGCGTGGCAGGCCGGGCTTCGCAAGAGGCTCGGCCCGCCGCGTATCCCGGCCTCTCGAAATTCGCCCCGGCGTCGGCTCATCGCGAAATTTGCCGACAGCGCGGCGGCTCGGCGCAGGTCCGCTGGTATACTGCAATTTCGCGAGCGATTGGCACGCTCTGGCGCGTTTGGAGCATTCATGCGGACATTGATCTGGTCACTGCTCGTGATGCTGGCCATCGTGCATCAGGATTTCTGGTGGCGCGCGGATCATCGCACGCTCGTCTTTGGGTTTCTGCCCGTTTCGCTGGCGTATCACATTTGCATTTCGATCGCGGCCTGCATCCTTTGGGGATTGGCGTGTCGCTATTGCTGGCCCAGCGGCGCGGATGTGGCAGATGAGGATGCGTGGGTCGCCCCGCCGGGCGGGCGGCATTGAACGCAAGGCCGAGGAATGAAGAACAATGATTGCCGAAAACGAATTCGTGCCCGACCCGTCGCCGAATGCGATCGACCCGAGTCCCGAGTTTACGTGGGTCTCGAGTCACTTCGCAGAACTACTCGCACAGTATGCGGGGCAGTGGATCGCCGTGCATGGCGATCGAGTGATCGCGCATGGTTTGGATGCGCGCGAGGTCGCATCGTGCGCCGACCGAATCGTTCCGCCGGGTGAAGCGCTATTCGTTCAGGTCACTGACTACGCGGACATGATGTGGTAACGCACAGTTGGCCTTGGGAGCGGTCGCTTCGTTCGCCCGACCCAACGGCGTGGGGGCCGATCATCGAAGTGCAGTTGCGGGATGCGCGCGGGGCGTTTCAAAAAATACGCGCGATCGTCGATTCCGGCGCTCCACTTTGCGTGTTCGGAGTGCGCGCGGCTGAGTTGCTCGGGCTCGACTGGGCCTGTGGGTTTGAGCGAACGATTGGCCGCTTCAGCGGGCAGCCGGTGACTATTCGAGTTCTTGAGGTCGAATTGCGGCTCGGCAAAGCAATGCCAACTCGGATTCCGATCGGCTTCACTGACAAGCCCGATTGGCCGAACCTCATCGGACGACTCGGATTCTTCGACGCACATCGCATCACATTTGACCCGGTGCGGCGCGAAACGCGCGTGCAGGGCCCGTTCGGGAAGTGGGGAGAAAATTGAACTTTGCACCGATCTTGCTCGCCACCAGCGACCTGCCTCCCGGCATGACGCAACTCTGGATCATCATCGTCTACCTCGGCGCGCTCATCGCGCTGGGCATCGCCAGCAACAGCCTGTTCAAGGGCACCGCGGTCGATTACTTCGTCGCCTCGCGCGGCGTCGGGCCAGTGTTGCTCGTGCTCAGCGTCTTCGGCACCACCATGACCGCGTTCGCCATTCAGGGCAGCAGCGGCGAGGCGTGGTTCTCGGGCGTCGGCGTCTATGGAAAGATGGCGTCGTGGTCCGGCATCGTCCACGCGGCCTGTTTCTTTCTGATCGGCATCAAGCTCTGGGGCTTTGGCAAGCGCTATGGCTACCAGACACAGATTCAATTCTTCCGCGATCGGTTTGAGTCGAGCGGCATCGGCGCGCTGCTGTTCCCGATCCTGATCCTGCTGCAAATGCCGTACATCATCATCGGTATCCTCGGCTCCGGGAACATGATCGAGATCGCGACCGCCGGCGCGTTCCCGACGATTTTCCCAACCGCCGAGCCGCGAACCAGCGGCGGCGTGCCGTTCTGGCTGGGCACGATGCTCAGCACGGGCGTGGTGTGGCTCTATGTGTGGCTCGGCGGCGCGCGGGCGACGGCTTGGGCAAACGCACTGCAGACCGTGATCTTCCTGGTCGTCGGCGTGGTGACGTTTCTGTTCATCGCCGACAAGCTGGGCGGCGCGGCAAAGGCGACGCAGATGGTGCAGGAATACAACCCGAGCAAGCTGACACGCACTGTCACGCCCGAGCATGAGCAGAACTACAAGGAAAAGCTCGCGATCTGGAAGACGTCGACGCAGCCGGCTGCGAACAGGGAACAGGGAACAGGGAACAGGGAACAGAGTGTAGGACAGCCGCCCTTGGCTGCTTCTTCGCCCGCGCATGTGGAGCAGCCGCCCTCGGCTGCGTCTTCGCCGGCAATTGCAGCGACGCAGGGTTCAGAGCCGACCAATGCTGCGTCCGCACCGGCGTCGGCGTCCGGCCCCTCTTCAATCCAAAATCCAAAATCCAAAATCCAAAACCCCCCCGTCTTGCGTCCCCACAAGCCCAAAGAAATGACCGAGCTCGAATTTCTCAGTTACGGCTTCATCCCGCTGAGCGTGGCCATGTTCCCGCACCTGTTCCAGCTCTGGCTCACCGCCCGCTCGGCGAACGCGTTTCGACTGACCGTCACGTTGCATCCGCTGCTGGTCATGCTGATCTGGGCACCGTGCATCGCGATCGGCATCTGGGCATCGGCCGCGGTGATCGACGGCCGCGTCGTTGTGCCGTTCACGCCCGATTCGCCGGGTGCAAACGCGAACGCCGTGATCGGTCTGATGGTCCGCGCGCTGGGCGATCCGATCATCGGCGGCTTGCTCGCAGCGGGTGTGCTCGCGGCGATCCTGGGCGGCATGGACGCACAGTTCCTCAGCATCGGCTCGATGTTCACGCACGACATTGTGGACCACTACGCCAAGCACGACTCGATGACCGACGGCCAAAAGCTGCTCACGGGCCGCATTTTTGTCATCTTGATCGTGCTGGCGAGTTGGCTGATCACGCTAGCCATGCGCCAGGTGCCGATTTTCACGCTCGCTGTTTGGTGTTTCAGCGGATTTTCGGCGCTATTTCCGCTCGTGTTCGCCGCGCTGTATTGGAAGCGATGTACCAAGTGGGGCGCGTATGCATCGATCCTCGTCGGCATCGGCAGCGGCGTGGCGTTTTACGTGATGAACGGACAAGCCCACGGCTTCACGTCACGCGTCGAGCCGGAGATCTGGGGCCTCGTCCCGGCCGCGCCGATGGTCATCTTCGCGGCGATCGCGATGGTGGTCGTGTCGCTGCTCACGCAGCCGCCGTCAAAGGCGACGGTCGAGAAGTTCTTTTCACCGGCAGGTGGAAAGTAGCAAGTAGCGAATATCGAACGGTAGGGTGGGCATCGCCCCATAAGCGTTAACTTAGCGACCGTCGTTTTCGCTCGCGCGGGGGGTCGCATAAGCCCCGCGCGATCGTGTTCCAGTTCATCAACGTCTTTCGCAATCCCAACGCAGGCG
>JBJXFK010000138.1:0-9172 GCA_046155505.1 Phycisphaerae bacterium | reverse complement strand
GACAACGTGACGCGCGTGTTGCTGGAGGCGACGGTGATCGTCGCCGTGATTCTCGTGCTGTTTTTGATGAACGTTCGCACGACGATCATCACGCTGGCCGCGCTGCCGCTTTCGCTGGCGGTGGCGCTGCTGCTGCTCTGGTGGCTGGGCATGACGATTAACGTCATGACGCTCGGCGGGCTGGCGGTCGCGATCGGTGTGCTCGTCGATGACGCGATCATCGACGTGGAGAATGTGTTTCGCCGACTGCGCCAAAACAATGCGAACGCTGAGGCGCTGCGACGGCCATTCGTTGAAGTCATCTTCGAAGCGAGCAACGAGATTCGCCCGGCGATGGTGTTCGCGACGATCATTATTGTGGTCGTCTTCGTGCCGCTGATGTTCCTGCAGGGCCTGGAGGGGCGATTCTTTCGGCCGCTGGGCGTGACGTACATCGTGTCGATTCTGGCATCGCTGATCGTGGCACTCACGGTGACGCCGGCCATGTGCAAACTGCTGCTGCGCGGGCGGCTGGGCGGCGAGCACCATGCCGACGGTGCGTTCGTGCGGCTGCTGAAACGTGTGTATGAGCCGTCGCTGCGCTGGTCGATTCGGCGTCGCGGGCTGGTGCTGTCGTCGGCCGTCGCGGTGACCGCGTTGTCGCTCTGGCTCGGCAGCACATTTGGCACGAGCTTTCTGCCTGCGTTCAACGAAGGGTCGTTCACGGTCTTCCTCATGGCCCCGCCCGGCACGTCGCTCTTCGAAAGCGATCGACTGGCACGCGGCATCGAACGCCGACTCGCGGAAATCGACGGCGTGCGCAGCGTGACGCGCCGCACCGGCCGGGCCGAGCGCGACGAACACGCCGAGCCGCCTAGCAGTTCGGAAATCGACATCACGATTCTGCCGGGCGTACAGATGGCGGCGGTCCGCGAGCGCATCGATCAGATCATCCGCGACGTGCCCGGCATCACCACCACCATCGGCCAACCGATCGAGCACCGCCTCTCGCACATCCTTTCGGGCACGCCGGCGGCGGTCGCGATCAACGTATTCGGCGATGATCTGGCGGTGTTGCGGTCGCTTGCGAAAGAGATCGAGACCGAGCTGCGCGCAATTCCCGGCGCGCGCGACGTCGCTGCCAATCGCGAGGTGATGGTCACGTCGCTGCCGGTGCGCTATCGCCCGCAGGCGCTCGCCGCCGCCGGGCTATCGCCGGCGTCCGCGGCGCAGCAGGTGCAGCAGGCGCTCTATGGCGAGATCGTCGCCGAAGTGAATCAGGGCGTTCGGCGGTATCAGATGGTCGTGCGGCTCGCGCCCGAAGAACGAGCACGCATCGAGCAACTCGAAAACCTGCTGCTCCGCGGCCAAGGCGGAGCGATCGTCCCGTTGATTCAGGTGGCCGACATCGGTCCCGAACGCACGAGCAACCTGATCGCGCGCGAGAACGCTCGCCGCAAAGCCGTAATTTCGTGCAACGTCGCCGAGGGTTACAACCTCGGGCAGCTCGTCGAGCGAGTTCGCGGCAAAGTTGATCCGATCGTACGGCGGGCGGGCTATGCGGTTCACTACGGCGGACAGTTCGAGGCGCAGCAGTCGGCGGCGCAGACGATTTACATCGCCGGGCTGGGCGTGGTGGTGGTGATGATCATGCTGCTGCAACTCTCGACCGGATCGATCCGCGCCGCGCTGCTGGTGATGGTCAATCTGCCGCTGTCGATCATTGGCGGCATTATCGCCATCTATCTGACCGAAAGCGGCGGCGGCCTCAGCGCGGTTTTCAGCAACACGCTGGCGCTCTTCGGCGCTTCGGATCAGCTCTATCGCGCGCCGGTCATTTCGATCGCGAGCATGGTCGGCTTTGTCACGCTGTTCGGCATCGCCGTCCGCAACGGCATTTTGCTGGTGAACCACTATCAGTATGTGATGATGCACGAGGGCAAGCCGCTGCTTGATGCGATCATCCACGGCTCGATCGAGCGGCTGGTGCCGATCCTGATGACCGCGCTGTGTGCGGCGCTGGGCCTGTTGCCGCTGGCATTGCACGCCGGTCAGCCGGGGAGCGAGTTGCTCGCGCCGCTGGCGATCGTGGTGCTCGGCGGGCTGATTACGTCCACGTTTCTCAACCTGATCGTCGTGCCTGCGGGCTATTCGCTGGTCTTTGGCGGACGCGACGGACAGGACGATGCGTCGTCGTCGGCTGCGCGCGGCCCGCGCGATTCGAATCCGCAAGCATTGTAGAATTCGTCACCCAAGAAGGAGAATGACTGATGCAACGTTTCGCGCTCACCCTCGTTGTCGTGTCCATCGTCGGGCTCGCCGGTTGCGATCCGAAGCCCGCGCCACCGCCGGCCAACGGCGGCGGCGGCGCAACCAAGCCGCCCGCTGCCGGAAACGAAAAATCTGATCACGGTCACGATCATGACCACGACCATCCGGGCGAAACGGCCAAGAAATCGAACGATCACGGCCCCGGGCACGGCGGCGAGGTCGTCGAACTGGGCACCACCAAGATCGGCGAGCTGACCGTTCGCGCCTCGCGCGACAAGGGCGAGATCAAGGCCGGCGGAGACGCGCCGATCGACGCGTGGCTGACGACCAGCGACGGCAAGCCCGCGACAGTGAGCGCGGTCCGCTTTTGGATCGGTACCGAGGACGCGAAGGGTTCGGTCAAGGCCAAGGCCGAGATCGAGGAACCCGCCCAGCCGAATCACTGGCACACGCACGCGGAAGTGCCGAGCCCGCTTCCGGATGGGGCCAAGCTCTGGGTCGAAATTGAAGTGGGTGGCCAAAAGTCGGTCGGTTCCCTTGTCCTCAATCCCTAAAGTCAGTCGCAAACGACATTGAATTCGAAACTGTGCGCGGTCGCTTGCTTCTGTCGGCCGCGCACGGTCACTGATGCTCGCGCCACGGCGTACCCGCTCGCGCCGCGACAATCGTGCGCGGTTCCAGCGCCGCGATAGCACACGAATTGACGCAATTCCGCCAATTCAAAAGACGATTGTTCGGCGATTTCACGAAATAGTTGCAAGGCGATCGGCACCTGGGATAGATAATCATTAGCGAGCGAGCCGATCGGTTCGCGGGCAGTTCTCGCGCGCCGACAAAACACATCTCAAGGAGTGCGGAATGACGACGACCAGTTCGCGCATGGTGGGGCCACTCTCAACTCGTTTTGCGCCATTGCTTTATGCGATTGCGCTGCTGCTGGCGGCCGCGCCCGCTGCCGCGCAGGACGCAATCGGGGCTTGTTGCGTAAGTTGTGCTGCCCAAGACCTTTGCATTCAAACCACGGCCGAGGATTGCGCCGCCGTCGGCGGCGACTATCGCGGCGACTACACCGAATGCCTACCCTTCGGTCGCTGTCCCGAGCGCGAGCCGACGGGCGCATGTTGTCTCGGCTTTTTCGGTCAGCCGAACTGCCTCGACACCAGCGAGGCCATCTGTCGCGCACTGGGCGGCAACTACAACGGCGATGGCACGACATGCCTGACCATCATCTGCCCCGAGCCGATTCTCGGCGCGTGCTGCATCGAGATCGGTACCGGCGGCCGAGATTGCTTCATTACCACTCAGGACTTGTGCAAAGCATCGAACGGCACCTATCTCGGCGACGGTTCCACCTGCGACAACCAGCCGTGCGGGACGATCACGACGGGCGCGTGCTGCTTCGCGACCCCGGGCACGATTCGCTGCGCCGAATTGACCGCCGAGCTGTGCGAAGCGATCGGTGGGCAGTATGCCGGCGACGGTACGAACTGCCTGAGCGTCGACTGCGGCGGCGAGCCGCGCGGTGCATGCTGCGTTGACGGCGTTGCCAGTCGATTCTGCCTGATCTCCACGCGCGCCGACTGTGACGCGGCGACCGGCGGCGTGTATTACGGCGACGGCACGCGTTGCGAGGACGTTGATTGCATCGCCCAGTTCATCGGCGCGTGCTGCATCGCCGGCTTCCCGGGCAATTTCTGCATCGAGACCACGCGCGTCGATTGCGAATTGAACGGCGGCCAGTACTTCGGCGACGGCACGACCTGCGCCGAGATCGACTGCAACAACCAGCTCGTCGGTGCGTGCTGCGTCGACGGCGTCGCCGGTCGATTCTGCCTGATCACCAGCCGAGCCGAATGCGCAAGCAGCACGGGCGGCGTGTATTACGGCGACGGCACGGTTTGCGAGGACATCGACTGCGTCGGGCAGATCATCGGTGCCTGCTGCATCGAAGGCTTCCCAGCCAATTTCTGCATTGAGACCACGCGCGTCGATTGCGAATTGAACGGCGGTCAATATTTCGGCGACGGTACGACCTGCCCGAATGACAATTGCCGCGGCCAGAACACGGGGGCCTGCTGCCTCGGTCATTTCGGCCAGCCGAACTGCATCGAAGTTTCGTTCCAAGAGTGCATGTGGCTGGGCGGCGTGTACTCCGGCGACGGCACCACTTGTCTAACCGTGAATTGCCCGCAGCCGGTGCTCGGTGCATGCTGCCTTGAACTCGGCAACGGCGGACGCAGTTGCATGGTGACCACACAGCAGTTTTGCGACTTCTCCGGCGGCACCTATCTCGGTGACGGTTCAACGTGCGAAAACTCGCCGTGCGGCGGTG
Organism: Phycisphaerae bacterium; assembly: GCA_046155505.1. Taxonomy (GTDB): domain Bacteria; phylum Planctomycetota; class Phycisphaerae; order UBA1845; family Fen-1342; genus JBJXFK01. The sequence goes on along the minus strand of JBJXFK010000138.1, from coordinate 4,590 downwards.
AGCCGACCGGTGCCTGCTGCGTCAGCAACCCGCTCGGCACGTTCTGCAACGTAACCACTGAGCGCGAGTGTGCGAATGCGGTCGGAGGCGTCTACCGGGGAGACGGCACGATCTGCGATGACCGCATCTGCGCGGACGAGCCGATCGGTGCCTGCTGCCTGGGCGCGTTTGGTCAACCAGGCTGCCTGGAAGTGTCGCGCAGCACATGCGATGCGCTCGGCGGCGAATACGTCGGCGACGGCTCGATCTGTGCGAACATTCTCTGCCCCGAGCCGACGCTCGGTGCGTGCTGCTTGAATGTCTTCCCCGCCGGCGGCACCTGCCTGCAAACAACGCGCACGCTGTGCGAAGCGAACGGCGGGCTCTATCTCGGCGACGGCACGAGCTGCGATAACAACCCCTGCGGCGGCGAGCCGACTGGGGCATGCTGCATCATTAACAGCGTCGGCATCTTCTGCAACATCACCACCCGCGCCGAGTGTGACAACGCGGTCGGCGGCACGTACTTCGGCGACGGAACGCGATGCGAAGACATTGATTGCGGCGGCGGCGGCACGACCGGTGCCTGTTGCTTCGGCATCTTCGGCAATCCGAATTGCGTCGAGCTGACCGAGCGCGAGTGCGCTGAACGCGGCGGCATCTATGCGGGCGACGGAACGAACTGCGCCGACACCGGCTGCCCCGATCCGGCGATCGGCGCGTGCTGCGTGAACGCCTGGCCGGTCGGCGCGACCTGCATTCTCGCCAGCGAGGAGCAGTGCGTCGCCTCCGGCGGTTTGTATCTCGGCGACGGCACCACATGCGACAATGCCCCGTGCGGCGGCGGCGTTCGTGGCGCTTGTTGCCTTGGAATCTTCGGACAACCGACCTGCCTCGAAATGCCCGCAGAGCAGTGCGCTTCGCTCGGCGGCCAGTACTACGGCGACGGATCGACCTGCGCGCAAGTCGACTGCGGTAACGCGCAATTTGGCGCGTGCTGTCTCGAAGGTTTCCCGGGCCCGATCTGTCAGATTTCGACCGCCACCGCCTGTGCGGAACTCGGCGGTACCTATCTCGGCAACGGCACGCGCTGCGAAGACAGCGATTGCGGCATCTCGCCGACCGGTGCGTGCTGTGTCGCCGCGTTTCCGGTCGGCACGTTGTGCGTCGAGGCCACGCGGATCGACTGCACGCTGATCTATCGCGGCACCTATCAGGGTGACGGCACGGTTTGCGACAACACCGTTTGCGGCGGTGCGGCGGTCGGCGCGTGCTGCGTTGAAGAAGCGCCGGGTACCCGTTTCTGCGTTGAAACGACCGCGGAACAGTGCGCGTCGCTCGGAGGCTCGTATCAGGGAGACGCAACGACCTGCGCCGAGATCGATTGCGGTGGCGGACACGGCACCGGCGCGTGCTGCATCGGCGGCGGGCCGCTCGTGCACTGCGACCAGCTTACGGCCGAGCAATGTCACGAGGCCGGCGGTGTCTACTTCGGCGACAACTCCTCGTGCAACGTCATCATCTGTCCGCAGGTGCGTTCGGACATCAGCGGCGATGGCGGCGTCGATCTCACCGATCTGGCCATGATGCTCGGCATGTTCGGCGTGTGCGACGGCCACGCGGGCTTTGACCCGCGCGGCGATATCGACAGCGATACATGCATCGGGCTGCCTGATCTGGCCGTGCTGCTGAGCGAGTTCGGCATGCGATAGGCAGTCGAGCGCGTAGCGTTTCACAACCGCGGCCGCAGTGGTCGTCGACATCGAACGGATGTCGCCGATCGCGCGGCCGCGTGTGTTTTTTGCCATGTGTTGTCAGCCGACGCCGCGTACCATCGCGGGCGAATGAACTACCTCAGCCACTATTACTTCAATCACGTCGTCTGCGAATTGCCGGCGACGCCGATGTTCGTCGTCGGCGTGACGCTGCCCGATTTGTGGCGGCGATATTCGACCGATCGGCGCATCCGCTGGCGACATGTGAGCGACGTCGCATGCGCCGATAAGCCGATGCGCCAGCTACGCGCGGGGCTGCTGAACCACGTCGAGGCCGATCGGGCGTTTCACGCGCTGCCGGCGTTCGCAAATTGGCAGACCGAGTTGAAGCATGCATTTCGACGTGACGCACGCGGCGAGCTGCATTCGGCCGTGCTCGATTTTCTGACACACGTGGCGATTGAGCTGTGCCTTGATCGACAACTGATCGAACGCGACGCGCGGCACATGCACGCCTACTACGACTTGCTCGCTGCGGCGCGAGATGAACGATTCGACGCCTGCGTCAGCGCAACGGTCGGCGTCGACGCAACCGGCATCGGCGAGATTCTCGACCTGTTCATCGAGCGCAGATTCCTCGCGGCGTACGACAACTTCGACGCACTGGTCACAATCGTCCGGCGACTGTTGAGTTTTGTCCGACACTCAATCGAAGTGGACGACGAGCAGATACGCTCGATCCTGATTGACGCAAACACTTGTGTCGAGCCGGCAGCGGTTTGGGCGGAAATGCCGCGGCTGAACGCCGAATGAAGAATGCAGAATGAAGAAATCAACTCGGTCACTGTGCGTCGCACGGCACCATTCTGGATTCTTCGTTCTGCATTCTGCATTTCCTACGGCACCGCCGAGACGTATTGAATCACCACCGGCTGCTGGCGCGCGACGCAATAGAGTGCGACGCCGACGCACGTCGCGATCCAGTAATCGCGCGGCGCGATCCACCACCACGCCTTTTGGTGCCAGGTGATGAACTGCGGGCGAAATCGCGCGAGGCCGTAATGCGGGTTCAGCAGGAACCACGCGAAATCCTCGACGACCCAGAAAATCAGGATAAAGCTGATCGCCTTCAACTCGCCGCGCCACGTCCACGGCAGGCCGAAGGTGAACGGCAAATGCGCGACGATGGCGATGAAGACGAGCATCCAGAGGTGATAACCGGTGAGCGGTCGGCCCGGAAACAGGCGGTTGAGCAGCGTATTTTTCAGCCGCCAGGTGGGCAAATTGGAGGCCCAGCCGTTGGGGCCTTCAATCTGAATCTCGAGCAGGGCAAAGCAAATTGCCGCCGCGACCAGCCCGCCGAAATATGCAAAATCACCCATCATGATCCGTTATCGCCCGATCCAAAGCCTCGGCTTGATCGCAGAACTGGGCAAATTTGGCCCGCTCACGCGCCCCGGCTGCCCGCCGCCCGCTCGCCGATCGGAAAACGCTTGCATGCCCGCTGGCGCGTCGATACATTGTTATTGTGAGCGACTGAGCCAGTTCGTCAACTGTCCCGCGCGGCCGAATCCGTCTTGCGACCGCGTTGCACTCGGCGGTAACCATGGTCAACCGACGCCACCTCGCCGCAAGCCCACGCTCGCATTCTGCCGGCTTCTCGTTGGCCGAGTTACTGGTCGTGGTCGGAATCGTCGCACTACTCATCGCGCTCGTATTGCCGCCGCTCCAGGTCGCGCGTCAACAGGCCCGCCGCGCACAGTGTGCCGCCCAGCAGCAGCAAATCGGTCTGGGCCTCGGCCACGGGTTCGCCGAATTTGGGTTCTACCCCGTCGCCGACGATGGCGGCGTGCCGATTCGATTTACCTGGTTCGACGTGCTCGTCCAACGCCGCTACTTCGGCACGACCGAAACGGGCGGCAAGGCTCGTCGCAACGACACGGGCGCGGGCGACCCGCCGCCGCGGTTTGTGCCGGGCCCGCGCGACGGCGTCAAGCTCGGCTATTGCCCCGCCGACGCCATGCCCGAGCCGTTCAATGTCGCCCGTCATCCCGAATTGATCTATCCGCCGACCGGCAAACGCGGCGGAATTGACTATAGCTACGGCATCGGCGTGCCGCTCTCGTCCGGCGGCTGGGCGTGGCGACCGCTCGCACCCATCGATCAATCACGTTCACGCCGCTTCCGCGATTACGACGCCAAGACCGCGCAACGCGTGCTCGCCGGCGATGCCTACACGAGCAACATCTACAACCTCAGCGGCAAAGTCGACGAGAATGGCGTCTGGAACGAGCCCACACAGTTTGACAATACCATCGCCTGGTCGCGGCACTCGGGCTATTCGAGCACGCAGCCGCGGGCGAATCTGCTGTTTCAGGATGGGCACGTCGCCGCCGCGAAATTCGACACCACCACGCCCAAGGGCACCAACACGATGCTCACGTTCGTGTGGCGACCGGGCGAGTCGATCTACACCAACCCCAACGATCACGTCGATGATCAGTGGTATCCATCGATGACGCCGCCAAGCTATGTCTCGATCCCGCGCGGCAGCGTCTATCCAAACGAGCTGCTGGCGGCGTGGTACTCGCTGACCAACAAATGGACCGCGATCGGGCACAAGTAAGGCGAGCGGTGTGCGTTTGTCGCAGTTGCCCGAACGCGATGGGCGCGGGGCGCAAGGGCGCTGGGCGCGGGCGCTTTGTTGCGAAAATGTGGGCGCGCAGTGGGGCTATGGAGGTGGCGGGATTCGAACCCGCCGGCGCGGAGGTCGAATTGTCTTGCGACGCTTCGACCTTGCGCCGCCACGAATCCGCGCTTCCGCGGATTCACAACACAGCGCGGCTCGTTTTGGGGTCTTTGCTGCCGAGCGACCGCGAGCGGAGGTCTTGTGCCG
>JBJXFK010000096.1:0-19629 GCA_046155505.1 Phycisphaerae bacterium | reverse complement strand
GTCGCGGCGACGGGCGACACTGACGTTCGCGCGGATTTTTCGAATTTTGGCACGCACGTTTCGTTGTGTGCCCCGGGCGTGGCACTCGCGAGCACCGACACGGTGAACGGCTATCACGCTGCGAGTGGCACGAGCTTTAGCGCGCCGCTGGTCAGTGGCACGCTGGCGCTGCTGGGCCGGTCGGACCCGGGCGCATCAGCGGATTCGTTGCGTGCGGCACTGCTCGGGACGACCGACGTGATCGACGCGCTCAATCCCGGCTTTGAAGGTCAGCTCGGCAGTGGGCGACTGGACGCGGCGGCGGCCGTGCGTTCACCGTTGCTGTGCCGTGGCGACCTGAATCTCGATCGACGCGTGTCGCTGCTCGACTTGTCGGCGTTGCTGAGCGGTTTTGGAAAGTCATCCGGCGCGACGTTCGCCGAAGGCGACATCACCGGCGACGGTGCGGTGCGGCTCGAAGACTTGACGCTGCTTCTGAGCGCGTTCGGGCGCATCTGTGAGTAGCTGGCCATCGCGTTAGTCGTTTCGCAGTATTGAGTTACGTGTGTCGATCAGGCGTGACGGGTTGCAAACCCGTCCCACTGCGGGGAGACGGGTTGCAAACCCGTCCCACTGCGGCGGGACGGGTTACAAACCCGTCCCACAAGAAGCGCCGCGCGAACCCGCGATCATACTTCCGCCCGCCACTTCGGCGCTCCGCGATTTCTTGCCACAAAGTTCTGAGGCTGTAGCACTGCATTTCTGTTTCATCTCTCGAATCGACTTCGTTCCCAAAATAGTGGATTGGATGGATGCGGCGTTCGCTTGGCGAAGCCCACGCGTCGCTGCGGCATTGCAGGCAATCAGAATCGTCAAGGAGATGGCTAATGATGAGACGTACCGCACTCATGACCGGGCTGATCACAGCGTCCGCCGCGCTCGGGCAATCGTTCAACGTTGACTTCAGCGTGACGTCAGGCGGCGGCGTTGGCGCGCCGAGCTTTGTTTATCCGGGTGCCGCGGGGCAACCCGGCGTATGGAACAACATCACGTCGGCCTCGCCGCTGACGACGACATTGACAAACCTCGACAACAGTCCTTCGACCGTCGCGCTCTCGCGCGGTAACGGGTCGTTTGTGACGAACTCGAATGTGACGGTCAACGGCTCGCTTGAAACGCTGATCGAGGACACCCACCGGTCGAACTCGGACGGGCAGGCGCTGACGTACGCGTTCTCGAATCTGAACGCAGGCACGTACGCGGTATTCACCTACGCCGTGCATGCCACGTCGCAGGTGCAGATCAACCGCGTATCCGTGACGGGATCGACCAGCCCGCAAAACCAGAGCGTCGGCGGCATGTTCTCGCAGAACAGCACCTATCCGCTGCTCTCTCACGCGATTCAGGTGGTCAACGTCGCGGCCGGTGGGTCGGTTGCGATCACTGTGACGCCGCAGGATCCGCAGCAGCTTGCTGTTTGCAGCGGTATCCAGCTCAAGAAGCTCACGGGCAGCAAGATCCGCTTCTGTGTCGACGACAGCGACGCCGGTACTTGGGAGCACGGCGGCTACTGGGGAGAGGCGTTTGCCAATCTGCAGGAAGCGCTCGCCTCGGTGCGGCTGGCGGGTGGTGCGAACAGCGAAGTGTGGGTCGCCAACGGTTTCTATGAGCCGGCGACCGCCGATCGCTTCGGCAGCTACGACATTCCGAATCACCTGAAGATGTACGGTGGCTTCGTCGGCGATGAGACCGACGTTGATCAGCGCGACGGTTTCTATCTGACGTACCTGAACGGCAACATCGGCGACAACGCTGCCAGCGGCGACAACAGCTACACCGTGGTCGTCGCCGAGGGCACGGCGAGCGATACGCTGCTCGACGGATTCCGCATTCACAACGGCAACAATAACGGCGGCGGCACCACCGACGAGGGTCACGGCGGCGGGTTGCGCATTCAGGGCGGCAGCATGACCGTCCGCAACTGCAACTTCGTCGATAACCGCTCGTCGAACTACGGCGGCGGCGTTTATCTCGCCGGCGGATCGGCGACGTTCGTTGATTGCCTGTTTTACAACAACGAAGCGTTTGGCGGCTCGGGCGTGTTTCATTCCGGCAGCCTGCTGCGAATGTACAACTGCCGCTTCATGAATAACAACGGTTTCGAAGGCACGGTCGGGTTTGAAGGAACCGACGGCACACTCGCGAATTGCGTGTTCACCGGAAACTACGTTGGCGGCGAAGGTGCGGCGATTCACGCCGACGGCATCAACGCACAGGTCAACGTCGTGAACTGCACGATCGCGGGTAACGCGGCGGGTCAGACGACGGGCGGCGCGTTTGCGCAGAATGGAGCGGACATCGAGCTGCGAAACTGCATCCTGTGGGAGAATCAAGACGCGTTCAACCAGGTTGTTCGTGACAAGCAATACGACACCAGCGGCGCGGGCTCGACGGTCACCGTGTGGGCTTGCACGGTACAAGGCGAGAGCGGCAGCCCCGGCCTCGACCCTCTGTTCGTCGATGGCAACGGCACGGACAACACCTGGGGCACGTTTGACGACAACTGCAACCTGCTCGCGAATTCGTCGGCGATCAACGGTGGCAACGCGGATTCGGTGCCGGCGGATCTGGGCGATCTCGACCAGGATGGAAACACCGCCGAGCAGTTGCCGATCGATTTCAACGGCGATCGTCGCGTTCGCGATGTCGTGGTGGATCGCGGTGCGTACGAGTTTCAGCCGCCGTGCGATCTGGACGGCGATCTGGATCAGGATGACGACGTGGATTTGACCGACCTCGCGACGCTCTTGGCGAACTTCGGCCTCGCTAGTGGCCAGCAGTTGAGCGATGGCGACACGGACGGCGATGGTGACGTGGACCTGACCGACCTGTCGACGCTGCTCGGCAACTACGGGGATAGCTGCCCGTAAGCCGGCTGCGGAGATCAAACAAAGGCCCGCTCGATGGGGGATGCTGCGCTGGCGGCGTGCTCGATCGGGCGGGCTTCGTTCGTTGCGGCCGGAACATGTTTGGTACAGATCAAGGCATTCGCGGCTGTCGGAGCATCTGCTCCATCTCGGCCTGCAACCCGAGCAGACTTGGGTCGCTCGGGGCGATGCGGAGCGCCTCGGCCATTTCGCGTCGCGCGTCGTCGATTGCTCCGGTTTGCAGGAGCGCGATGACGAAGCTCGCGCGGAGGCCCGTTTCGTTGGGTGTGAGTGTGATCGCCGCACGGTAGGCCGCCACCGCTTCGGGCCAGCGCTCCAGCACGGCGTAAGAATCGCCGAGGGCCTGAGCGGCGGGGGCGTAGGTCTTATCGATGCGATACGCCGCCTCGAACCACGGCAAGGCGCGCGGAATGTCTCGCTTGGCGGCGAGCAGCGTGCCGTAAGCGTGGTGCAGCACGGCATCGTCGGTTCGGACGAGTAGGCCGCGCTCGGCGATGGCCAGGCCGCGATCGTAGTGACGCGGGTCGCTGCTGCCGGCCATCGTGTGCAATGCGACCAGGCGACGAATTCGCGCGATCGCTTGCGGCTCGTAACGAACAATGTTCTCGTAGACTGGGATCGCCTCGCGCGCCTGGGCGAACATCTGCTCGGGTTGGGCGAATGCCACTTCGAATCGGTCGAGCGCCGAATAGTCGCGCCAGCGCTGCGCGACTTGCCCCGTTTGGTGATAGCCGCCGTAGAGCAGCAGCGTCGCAAACAGGCCGATGACGGCGAGAAAGCCGGCGGCGGCGGATTGCAGTCGACCGTCGCGCTTGAGCCGAAAGCCGAGAATGCCGACCTGACGTCGCGCGGCGAGCAGGCTTGCGTGCGTGGTCACAAATGCGAAGATCGCCGAGAGCCCGAGCGCGAAGAGAAACGGGATCAGATCGTGCAGGCCGCGGAAACAGTACATGCCGACGAGGAAGAATCCGGCGAACATGCACTCTTCGGGAAGTGTGTGCTCGCGCGGGCGGCGCGATTTGCCGCGTGCGATGAGCAGGACGGCGAATGTCATCATCGTAAGGATCGCCGCATACACGAAATCGCCGGCGTTGAGATCGAACCGCCGCGGAATGTCGAAGCCGTGAAACGCGAGGTAAGCGACGAAGATGAACGGGGCTTGGAGCGCGAAAAGCACGAACGGCCGCGCGACATTTGCGGGCGTCGCCGGCGGCGGCTTGGCGGTTGCGACGGGCGATGCGAGTGCGGCGGGCACGCCGAAGCCGACGAAGAGCGCATCGTTCGGGCATACCTTCACGCAATCGAGACACTTCATGCAGCCGGGATCGACCACCATCTTGAAATCACGCACCTCTTCGTGCACGCGCACGTTGGACGTACACACGGCGGTGCAGTGGCCGCTTTGCGTGCAATCTTCGGTGACGCGGACGCGCATCGGGGCGTAGCGATCCACGAAGCCGAACGCCGCGCCGTATGGACACGCGACCGAGCAGAAACCCTTTGCACCAAGCACATAGATGATGACAAAGCCGCAGACGAGCAGCGTGAGCGTGGCGGGCACCCACGTCGGAAACGTGGCCCAGAAGTTGTCGGTGTTGAGCCGAACGCTGTCGAAACTCCAGCTATGCCCGGCGACACTCGCGCCGGCCATCGAGAGCGCGGTCGGATAGAGGGCCGGCGCGACGAACATATAGATGAAAGCGATCAGCGGCACGGTCATCAGCACGGTCGAGCGAATGGGTCGCGGGCGAATGCGGATTTTTTCCAGCAGCCAGCGGCATAGATCCTGAAGTGCGACCAAGTGGCAGGCCCAGCCGCAGAACCAGCGGCCCAGAACGAGCGTGCTCAGGATCGCCAGGGCGAAGAAGACAAACCCGGCGTTGATCACGCCATGCTTGGCGAACTCCATCGCCTCAGATGGTTCGAGCGGCGAAATGGTGCGGCCCGTTTTCCACCAATGGGCGATATGGATGGCCATCAGCACATGCACGAGGATCAGGACGAGCGCACGCCAACGGCCCATCCCGCTCGGGCGAATTTTGCGCGAGCCGGAGGCGATCGGCAGCGACTTGCGAACCGGGCGACGACTAGGCAAGGCTCCCGGCGATGCGGCCATGAAGGGTGCTTCCTGTGTGCGACATATCGGCCGATCGCGCCGGTCAAATTCCTTCATCGCGGCGGGTCGGCGGACCGATTTACGATATGATACCGCGCTCGTCGTGACCGCCGGGGGATGGCGGAAGAATCGTCTCGGTCGCTGCGCCGCGTCGCGCCGGCCAATGGGAACTGCGAATGCCGCTTGCGGTCGCGCCTTTGCTAATGCTGGCCCTCTCGGCGGAGTGGTTCACCGAGATACTGCGGCATGGCTTTTATCCAATCCTGCTATCGGTTTTTGTGATCGCCAGCCTCGGCGTGCCGATTCCCGAGGACATTCCGCTGATCGCCGCGGGGGTGATGCTTAAGACGCATCCCGAAATCGCGTCATGGCCGCTTACGATCATGGTGTCATTGATCGGGATCATGAGCGGCGACGTGATTTTGTATTCGCTGGGGCGCAAGTGGGGACGCGAGGTTTTCACGCATAAGTCGGTCGCGTGGCTCATTACGCCACGGCGGCTGGAAATCATGACCGAGAAGTTTCACGACTATGGCGTGTGGATGTGCTTTTTCGGTCGGTTCATGGTCGGCGTGCGGGCGGTGATGTGCCTGACGGCGGGTGTGACGCGATTTCCGTTCTGGAAATTTTTTCTGGCGGACTTCTGCGGAGCGCTGCTGAGCGCGCCGTTCTTCATCGTGCTCGGTTACCTGTTCGCGCACGCGCTCGATCAGGTGAAGGGGTACATGGTGAATGTGCAGTACTTCCTGATTGGCGCGGTCGTGATCGTCGGCATTGCGATCTGGCGCTACGAGGTTCGCCGCATGAAGAAGCAACGGGCCGAGGACGAGAAGTATCAGGCCGAGCATGCGGGCGCGGCGGCAGCGGAGAAGCAGGGCGAGGCGGCAGCGGTCGCGGTCGCGACGCAAGTCTCCGAGACGCTGCCGCGTACGGCGAAGGCTGACGCGCTGACGCCGTGAGCGTTTATTGCGTTGCACCTGCGCTGGGGGACCGGTCTCTGACCGGTCTTTCTTGATTTCTCGCACGACAACAAAGAGAGACCGGTCGGAGACCGGTCCCCCAGCGCGAGTTACTGCGACGTTAGTACACCGTGGACTTCGGTGTAAATCGCCGCCGTAGAGTTGCGGCCCTTCGACCCTGCGCCGATCATGCTGCAATGCGAATCATCTCGCTATTACCCAGTGCGACCGAAATCGTGGCCCTCATCGGGCTCGAATCGCAACTGGTCGGCGTCACGCACGAGTGCGACTATCCGCCGGGCGTGCGAGCGTTGCCGAAGGTGACACACACGCATATTCCGACCGATGCGACGAGCGGCGAGATCGATCGGCTGGTTAGCGAGCAGCGGCAGTCGAGCCGTGCGTTGTACAGCCTGAATTTCGATGTATGCCGCGAGTTGCGGGCCGATTTGATCATTACACAAACGCTGTGCGATGTGTGCGCGGTGGATGACGTCGAGGTGCGGCGGTTCGTGTCATCGATCGCTGCGGGGGAGCATCGTCCGCAGGTGGTGTACCTGGAACCGAAACGGCTGAGCGAAGTACTCGACAGTATCACAACGGTCGGCAAGGCGGCGGGAGCGGTAGCCGCGGCGCGCAGTGCGACGATTGAATTGCGTGCTCGCATCGCCCGCGTTCGCGAAGCGGTCGCCGAGACGCGAGCGGCGGGGAAGGTTTCGCGATCAACCGACGCGGCGCGCGTTCGCGTAACTGCCGCGCCAGGCGGGTCGTCGCTCGGCAGCGAACCGCCGCGCGTTGCGGTGATTGAGTGGCTCGATCCGCTGTTTTCGAGTGGGCATTGGACGCCGGAGTTGATAGAAATTGCCGGCGGCGTCGAGCCGCTGGCCCGCGCGGGCGAGCGTTCGCGACGGATGACGCATGAGGAACTTGCAACCGCCGATCCGGACGTGTTGCTTATCGCGTGCTGCGGATTTGACATCGCGCGAACGATGCAAGAGATGCCGGCGTTTTTGGCGGATGCGCGGGTGCGCGCGTTGCGTAGCGTGCGACAGAAGCGAGTGTACGTAACCGACGGTTCGGCGTATTTCAGTCGGCCGGGGCCGCGGTTGGTGGATAGTTTGGAGATCGCGGCGGCGGCGATTCGCGGTGCGGTGCATTCGGGCTTGCTGGCGGTCGTTTAGTTTTGTGTGCGGGTGACAGTGGTGGGGAGCATCGGCCTCCGGCCGGTGCAAATTGAAAGCGCACCGGCAGGAGGCCGATGCTCCCCGCTGGCTGGCCGGGCGCTCTTTAAGCGACGGAGAGATGGCGGTGCATCGATGAATTTCTGCGGATGGATGCTCGATATCGCGCGCGAACAGTCGCCGAGCGAGCCGTGGCTGACCGAGATGATCACGCGCTCGGCGGAGGTCGGTTACAACGCGGTGGGGCTTTACTTTGAGCATCGATATGCGTACCCGTCCGCGCCGTGGGCGGCTGCGCCGGGTGCGGTAACGCCCGAGGTCGCGGCACGGCTTGTCGCGCATGCAAAGACGTCGAACATTCGGCTGATTCCGTTTCTCAACACGCTCGGGCATCTGGAGGGCTTCATTCGCAGCGAGGGCGGGCAGTGGCTGGCCGAGGGGCCGGGGCAGTATTCGTTGCAAATGTGCGCGACGCGGCCCGAGTGCGTGAAGTTCGCCCGCGATCTTGTCGCCGACGCGATGCAGGTATTCGACGACGAGTGGGTCCATGTCGGCGGCGACGAGACCAAGCTGCTCGGTCATTGCCCGTTGTGCGCCGAACGCACTAAGGACGGCGGCAACGGCAAGTTGTGGGGCGAGTATTACGGGGCGCTGTGCAAGTGGGTGATCGAACACAAACGCCGGCCAGCGGTTTGGGGCGACATGCTGGTCAAGTACCCGGACGCGATGGATTACTTGCCGAAAGAGACGCTGATTTTCGATTGGCAATATTTCAATCGACCGGCGGAGACGTCGGCCGTGTTTCGCAAGCGCGGCTTCGACGTAATCTGTTGCCCGAGCGTGCAGACCTACAACAGCGGTTGGTGCTTCCTCGATCTGACGCAAGAGAACATCGACCAGCACGCCGAAGATGCCAAGATCCTGGGAGCGAGCGGCGTGCTCGTGACCACCTGGGAGTTCAGTTATTTCACGTCGCTGGCGGCGACGATGCCGATTGTGTATGCCGCCGCGCGGAGACTGACGCAGGGTGCGTCGTGGGTCGATGCGCTGAATGCGGAGGGCGGAGCGGGGTACGCCGATCTGGCGAATTTGGTCGGCGTGCGCATTCCGGCGGCGTCGCCGTTTATTCGCGGCGGGACGTGGCGGACGATGCGCGAGCGGTTCATCATGCGCAACAACCCATTCGAGTTGTGGAAGCACTGGCGACATGAGGCGCTCGGCGAAGCGGGCGACGCGATTCTCAAGCTGAGCGCGCAAGCCGCGAATCGCATCGCGCCGGATCATGCGATGCAGTTTCCGATTGAGTTGCATCGCGTGTGCGTCGATTGGGTACGGCTGGTCGAGCGGGCGGCCAATCACTATGCGGCGCGTAATCACACGGCGTGCGTGACCGAGATTCGCGCGGGCGAGCGATTGCTCGACGGGTTGCGGCCGCGGCTCGAATCGATCGCCGCGGCGGGCGGATCGAGCGGCGATCCGGGGCGGCTCGAACGGCTGAAGGAAAAAGTGCGGTCGGCGGCGACGCGGATCGAGGGCATCGACGCGCACGCGGCGTATCGTCCGTCGTTCGAGACGATCGTGCATGATTTCTACATTCCGGGTGCGCAGGCCGCCTGGCGCACCGGGGAGGACCCGCCGGTGAAGCAGGTGATTACGGCGGAACCCTAGTAGAGTGCAGAGTATCGAGTAGCGAGTATCGAGTTGGGACGAAATGCAGAATGCAGAATGCAGAATGCAGAAGATCGTTGGCGGTGGCCGGTCCGCTAAACCCTGAACCCTGAACCCCGAATACTAGACACTAGGCACTAGACACTACGGAGCATCCGCAGATGGGTTTGTTTGATTTCTTCAAGAAGGGCTTGCAGAAGACGCGCGATGTGCTGGTCGCCGGGTTTCGGCGGGTGCTGGCGTTTGGGCGAAAGATTGATGAAGACTTGCTGCGTGAATTGCATGACACGATGCTTTCGTCAGACATGGGGCCGGCGACGGTTGAGGCGCTGCTGAAGGAAATTCGCGACGGTTGGAAGGCCGGCCAGATTCGCGAGGCACAGGAGATCATTCCGTTCATCAAAAAACGCATCTCGCTCACGTGGAGCGCGGCGGATCGGGCGGTGAAGTATGCGTCGAGCGGGCCGACGGTGATTTTCATTGTCGGGGTCAACGGATCGGGCAAGACGACCAGCGTTGCGAAGCTGTGCAATCACCTCAGCAAGCAGGGTAAGAAGGTGCTGCTGGGCGCGTGCGACACGTTTCGGGCGGCGGCGATCGATCAACTGACGATCTGGTCGCAGCGGGCGGGGGTGGAGATCGTGAAGCATCAGCCGGGGAGCGATCCGGCGGCGGTCGCTTTCGACGCGTGCGATGCGGGCTTGGCGCGCGGCGTGGATGTGATCCTGATCGACACGGCGGGGCGGCTGCATACGCAAGAAAATCTGATGCGCGAGTTGAACAAGATTCAGCGCGTGGTGCAGAAGCGCATCCCCGATGCGCCGCACGAGACGCTGCTGGTGCTCGACGCGACAATCGGGCAGAACGCGATCAATCAGGCGCAGATGTTTTCGCAGGTGGTGAACGTCACGGGGCTCTTTCTGGCCAAACTCGACGGCTCGGCCAAGGGCGGCGTGGTGGTCGGCATTCGCGAGAAGCTGGATATCCCGGTGAAATTCGTCGGTCTGGGCGAGACGATGGATGACATTCAGCCGTTCGATCCGGATGCGTTTGTTGAGGCGCTTTTTTCCGACGTTTGAGTGTCTAGTGCCTAGTGTCTAGTGCCTAGGATGAGGGTACGCGCGCGTCTTCTTGTCTCTAGGCACTAGGCACTTTCATCGGCGGCGAAGGACGTACTGCACTTCCGCGGGTTCGCCGTCGCCGGGAAACGCGTCAAAGTCCGGATCGCAGAGCGGCTGGCAAAGGTCCATGAAGAGGGCGACCCAGTCGCGTTTGATCGCGTCGCGCGTTTCTGCGTTGAGCGATTGCGTCATGCGGACCAGCAGCGGCGCGATCGGGCGCAGGCCGACGTCCCAGATGTGGGCGTGCGCGGCACGGGCCAGCGGCATCGACGATTGAATGCGCAGGCCGGATTTGTTGAAGCGGCGTTCCCAATCGCTTTGCGTCGCAAGCGTCGGCCAGCAGGCGAGGCGGCCGCGGCCAAGGATGTCGAGCACGTTGTCGCCGAGAACGCCCCGCAACGGTTCGAGCGTGTAGCGGCTCATGTTGGCCAGCTTTACGTGCAAGACGATCGTGCCGCTGCACCGCGTGACGCGGTGCAGTTCGCCGAGGAATTCGTCGATCGCGGTGACCCAATAGGCCGAGTTGCAGTGCACGGTTTGAAAGCACTCGTCCTCGAACGGCAGCGCCTGATTGTTGTCGGCCTGCACATGCGTGGCATAGAAATTCAGACGGGCGGCTTTGTGCAACATGCTGGTTTTGAGGTCGGTGCCGACGTCGTAGCGCCAATCCGGTTCGCGCGTGATCGGCGGCTGATACGCCTCGTCCACCACGTCGAACATGTCGGCATGTTGCTGCGTGACTTGTTCGAGATGGCCGGTCGCCGAGAACACGTCGAACGCCGGCGCGAGTCGTCCGCCAGCGTGCAGAAAGCTGAATAGGCCGTCGCCGCAACTGATGTCGGCGGACGGACCCATGAGCGAGCATTCGCTGAGCGCCACGTGGCGGAGCGTCATCCAGTATGCGTTTTCGGGTCGCAGCCAGTAGGCGTGCAGATACGCGCTGAGCGTGTCGCGGATCTCGGCGGCGGTGAGGCGATGGCGATCGCGGCGAATCGTTGATGCGACGGTGGCGAGTCCCGGCGGGGTGAGCGTGGCAGTCATGGGCGGCAAAGTCCCTTCCGTGTGTGGTCGCGTGCATGCGTGCGAAGGTCATCGCGGAGCGACGAGATCGCATGTGCATGTTTTCGGGCGTTGGATGGCGCGGAGTTGAGCGCGTAGGGTGGGCATCGCCCCCCATTTCGTGCGTCTCCAGCAACGCAAGCGAATGGTGGGCGATGCCCACCCTACGGCGCAAATTGTGCGCGGGGCTAATCGGCGAGCGTGAAAACGACCGTCGCCGGGAGCGTCTCGATTTTCACGCGGCCCTTGTCATCGAGCGTGCCGGGCTTGCCGCTGACGGAGACGAGTCGGGCGGGCCGGCCGGTCGGGTTGCAGACGAGGATTCCGCCGCTCGCTTTCGCGGTGCCGCTTAGTTCGTAGGTGAGCAGCTTGTCGGCGAGTTTGCAGTGATAGCTGATCGTGCCGTACTGGGTGGGAAAGTCGCCGATGCGGACGCCGTCGTCTTCGCCGGGCCAATTGGGGCGGATGCCTGCACCGACGACGAGTTGTCGCGTGTCTTCGTTTTCATAGACGAGCAGGTTGCGCATGCCGCGCAGGAATTCGGAGCCGCACCAAGTGTGCGGCATGTCGCCGATGAAGCGCGGCGTCTTGGGATCGCGCCAGACGACTTCGCCCCATTGGTTCCATTCGTGCGGGCGCTGATCGTTGAAGAAAAAGTCGATCAGCGCGTGCGAGCGATCGGGGCGGCCAAGTTTGAGCATGGCGCTGATGATCCGCAGTTCATAGGGTGTGTAATCCTTCCAGTCGAGCTTGCCATCCCGACGGCTCTGGAAAAACTCCCAGTATTTCTCAAACGTGCGATCGAGCGCGGGTTGCGGGATGCGGGCCAGCTCGCCGCAGGGATAGATGCCGATCGCGGTCGAGGTGGCGTCGAAGTCGCCAAGCTCAGCGCAGCCGGGGATGTAATCGACCTTTTTGATTTCCATCGCGAGGCGCATTGAGTCGTACTGGGCTTTGCGATAGTCGTCGAGCAGCTTGGTGTACTTCTGCTGGAGTTCGGGGCGGTTGAGGACGCGCGCGATCTGGGCCGCGTCGTGCAGGCCGCGGATGACGAAGAAGCCGTCCCAGTAGCTGTGCATGGGTTTGGCCGAATAGCCTTCGTGGCTGATCGACTCGGGCACGAGGCCGAATTTGACGCGCTGTTCGGGCGGGCCGTCGCGGTATTCGGGTGTCATGCGTTGCGCACGCAGCTCCTCGATGAACTTCACCGACATCTCGACTTGCGGCAGGTATTTTTGCAGCACATCTTGATCGCCGGTGAACTGGTAATAGCGCCAAAGCAAATAGATGAGTTGTCCCTGGCTGTCGTATTCGGGCACGGGGTCGGGGCCGCGATGATCGACGACACACGGCACCTTGCCGCTGGGGAAGATGTTGGGTGTTAACCAGTCGATGAAGGCCTTCACGCGCTCGGTGTGGCCGGTGTAAAGCAGCGAGGTCGAGGTGAGCGCGCCGTCGCGGATCCACGAGCGTTCATAGGTGCGTGAGCCGGGCTGGATCGCCGGGCCGTCGGAGTTGATGAGGACGTGCGCTTGCACGGTGCGATAGGTGTTCTCCAGTCGCTTCGCGCTGGCGGGCAGCGACAGTTTGACGCGGTTCACTTCCTTGCGCCATCCGTCGGCGACACGCGCGAACGCTTTCTGGAACGCCTCGGCAGTCGCGAATTCGCCTTGTGGGGGGTCGGGCATGTCGCCGTTGCCGTTCCAGCCGGCCGCGATGTGTACGAGCTGTTTGGCCTGTGGCTCCAGCGCGAAATCGTAATAGATCATTCCCGAGGTGAGCTTGTCGGTGTCGTCGGCGAGGGCGTCGCCGTTCATCGGCGCATCGGCGGCGATGAAGTCGATCACGTCGCCGCGCGAAAATGTGGTGATGCCGTGGCGGGAGAAGAACGTCCAGGGGCAGAGCCAGACGTTGTCGATTTGGCCGTAGTTTTCGCGCGGCTCGATTTTGTGAATGCGCGACACGCCGGCGGCGGTGTTGAGTGCCTGCCACGGGGGCGAAACGAGGAAGGGGCGAATGGCGAGATAGAGCCGCCCGGTGTGTTTGCTCGGCGAGATGTTACGAACGGCATATTGGAAGAGCAGGTGCGATTTGCCCGGCTCGCCGTCGGCGAGTGCGGTGATCTGCAACTCGATCGGGCCGGCGGTCCAGGTCACGGTGGGTATGGGCAGGTCGCCGCCGGCGAGCGTGACTGTGCTTTTCACATCGGCCCATGTGAAGAGCCGACTGCCGACGCGCAGGAACGGTTCGAGGCGCGCGCCGCGGCGATCGAGTTCGATGGCGCCGTCGGTGTCGATCAAGGCTTCGTTGCGATCGCCGGCGACGCCGAGGACGGTCCAATAGGCTTGCTCGCCCGTGAAATAGCGCGGATACCAGCCGCGCGGCGACTCCTTGGCGATGTTTGCGAAGAGGTCGTTGGGCGTGGCGGACCATTCGGTTGGCTTCACTTCGATAGATTTGAGCCATATGGATTTGCCGCGAGCGGCTTTCGTCGCGACGACGCGAAGTTGCGCCGCGCCGGCGTCTGGCAACGGCACGAAGTCGATGCCGCCGTTGCCGCCCTCGATTTTGCGGGCGGCGGTCCAGGTGTTTCCGTCGGTCGATAGTTCGACGGTGTAGTCGGCGGCGTAGTCGTCCTTTTCCCAAGTGAGTTTGATGCCGCCGATGTCGCGGAACTGGCCGAAGTCGAGCGTGACCGTGGGCGACGCGTCTGCTTCGTCGCTGCGCCATTCGATCTTGCCGTCGCGCCAGACAGTCGGGTCGTCGCCGGCGGGGTGGAGCGACGTGACCGAGACTATGGGCGTTCCGGCGTAGGGCTTCGGCGCGGGCAGCGGCGTGTAGTTCAGCGAATCGAAGTAGACGGTGCCTTTGCCGCCAGTGGAGGATGCGATGGCGAACTCGATCGCGTCGATTTTGGAGAGCGGGGCGGTCGGGCCGCTGGGGCCCCAGGCGTAGCTGAAGTGGCGGCGGCGATAGACGAGGCGCGTCCAGTCTTTCGGAAACTCATACGCGCGGCGGTTCATCCACCAGACGTCTTCGCCACTGAGGAGTTTCAATTCTAGATTTTGATCGCCGGACTCGGCGCGGATCTGTACATCGAATTGAAAATCCGGGCCGAGCGCGATCGGTGCGGGGCGACGAATGGCGACAAAGCCACCGCCGCTCTTGAAGTTGTAGTCGAGCCGCATGGCTTTTCCGGATGCGCCGTCGACGGGCGTGATAGTGGCTTCGACGCCTTCGGAGGGTGCGACGATCCAGTTTGAGACGTCTTCGAACGGCTCGGAAAAGTTGGAAGGTGCATCGGTCGGGGATGCGGGCTGGATGGCGATCGCGGGGGCGTTAAGGACGGCGGCGAGCGCGAGCATGAAAGCGCTTGCAAGGCGAATTTCACAGTGTCGAAACATGACGAGCTCCTGCATCTGAATTGGCTTGGATCTCGCGCGTACGGTACGCGGTTTGGGTGGATTACGGAAGCGGGGAGGGTTGGTTGGAGGGCGCGGGGCGCGGGGGCGCGGGGCGCGAGCGCTACGAGGAAATCGCAGCCGAGGGCGGCTGCTCCACAAGGCGGCAAATTTGTCGGCGCGCAGTGGGGCTATGGAGGTGGCGGGGATCGAACCCGCCGGCGCGCGCGGGCGCGCGGCGGTGAAGCCGAACGCACGAACGCGCTGCCGAACCCGCTTGCGCGGATTCACAACACAGTGCGGCTCGTTTTGGAGTCTTTGCTGCCGAGCGACCGCGAGCGGAGGTCTTGTGCTCAGGCCTTGCCGGGCCTGGGCTATCTGCGGGCACATTCTCCGGACACGGGATTAACCGTTGCCCAGGACGCCGACGGTTTTGGGTCGTCGGCGACAGAGAACGCGCGGCACGAATTCGGCGGCGCAGCCTCGGGCTTGATTCGCGACCGGGACCGAGGCGGCGGATCCGGCGCTACGCCAAATTGAACGCCGCGATTGCGCGCGGTGTTCTTGGTGTGTGCAAAATGCGCTGCGGTGTCGCTTTGGCGCGAGAACGCAACGGTGCCGTTGAGGGCCTCGGAGACCTGCGCTGTTCGGGTTTCGACGCCGGCCGGCGAGGCTGGTGAGTCGAATCGAGCAGCGCGGGTTGGGGTGGCCTCGTGCGAGTGCTTCCTGCTTGTATCACGGGTTGGAAAACCCGTGATACAGAGACGGGTTGGAAAACCCGTCCCACAGAACGGGTTGGAAACCTGTCCCACAGAAACGGGTTGGGAAACCTGTCCCACAAGAGCGATCGCCGGTCACGCACTGTGTTGTTTTGTCCAGACACCTCCGAAGAGTGCTCAGTGTTCAGTGCTCAGTGCTCAGTGCAGACGAGCGACCGACACGGCTTGGTTCATGTTGCAACGGCACGGTGCCGGTGCTGGGGTGCGCTTCGCCGATGATCGGGCGGCGAGCGCGGCCGCGCGTGTCGACTCGCGCGGTGAGTACTCGGGGGAAGTATTTGCATGGGGAATGGGGCAAGGCAAGGGGGAAATGGTGCGCGTGCGAGAGGTGAACGGTGGTGGGCGGATTTGAGCGGTTTTGGTGAGGGGATGGCGGTCTGAATGAGACATGCCGACTGCGGAGTACCGCTCGTCGGCATGGCGCCCGGCCGGAGTATAAAGGGGTCAAGGGTTCAAGGGTTCGAGGGGTCGAGGGGTCGAGGGGTCAAGGGAAGCAGTGCCCGCGGGTCTTCCTGTCAACCCTTGACCCCTTGACCCCTTGACCCCTCGCGCCCTTTCTTAGTGAAAATTCCTCGTCACATGCCGCAGCGTGCCGAGCCGTTCGGTCAGGTCGTAGACGCGCGTCACCATCAGGTGCACCACTTCGCCCTGCCGTTCGATCGTGCCTTCGGCGATGAACGCCGCCCGACCGCGGGCGATGGTGCGCTCGCGTTCGTAGACCTGCGGGCGGAAGATCAGATTGGCCATGCCGGTTTCGTCTTCGAGCGTCATGAATACCACACCTTTCGCGGTGCCGGGGCGTTGGCGCACGGTGACGAGGCCGGCGATGCTCACGCGGCGTCGCGGGCGGGCGGACTTCAGCGATGCATTCGACACGACGCCGAGCTTCGTGAGTTCGTCGCGGATCAGGCCCATCGGGTGCGCGTGCAGCGAGAAGCCGGTCATGTCGTAGTCCTGCTTGACGGTCTCGGCGTCGCTGATGGACGGCAGCGGCGGAGGTTGCTCCTCGGGTTGCATGCCGGCGAATAGAGATGGCGTGTCGCCGGGACTGACTTGTCGCCTTGCGGCATCGCGATCGAGGGCGAGGATTTGCCAGAGGGCTTCGCGGCGATTGAGGCCGAGCGAGCGGAAGGCATCAGCGGCTGCAACGCGCAGCAAAGTGTCGGAAGAGAGGCACGAAGGCACGCAGGCACGAAGGCACGAAGGGGCAGAGGGGGGCGCATCTTTGTCTTCGCCTCCGTGCCTTTCTGCTTCATGTCTTGACTCTCGAAATTGCACGAGCGTCTCAACGTCCTCCTTCCGCAATCCGCGAATCAACCGCATTCCCAATCGAACCGCCGGTGAGGTGTGTGCCGACAGCATTTCATCGCAGCGTTCCCCTTCTTGCCCTTTCTCTTCTCCTCCGTGCCTTTGTGCCTCCGTGCCTTCGTGCCTTTCTTCTTCGCCTTGGTGCCTCCGTGCCTCCGTGCCTTCGTGCCTCTCGTCCAACGTGCAATCCCAATCACTGTGCATCACATCAATCGGGCGAATCTCCACGCCATGCGCGATCGCGTCGCGGATGAGTTGGCCCGGCGTATAGAACCCCAGCGGCTGTGAATTGAGCATCGCGGCGCAGAAGGCGGCGGGGTGGTGATGCTTCAGCCAGCACGACGCCCAGACGAGGAGTGCGAAACTGGCGGCGTGGCTTTCGGGGAAGCCGTATTCGCCAAAACCCTGAATCTGGCGATAAAGCTGCTCGGCGAATTCGTGTGAGTAGCCGTTGGCGAGCATGCCGTCGATCAGTTTGCGCTGGAACTTTTCGATCTGCCCGCCACGCCGCCAGGCCGCCATCGCGCGGCGCAACTGATCGGCCTCGCCGGGCGTGAAGCCCGCCGCGACGACCGCGAGCCGCATCGCCTGCTCCTGAAAAATCGGCACGCCCATCGTCTTTTCGAGCACGCGGCGAACGGCGTCGCTGGGATAGGTGACCTTTTCGCGTCCGCTGCGGCGGCGCAGATAGGGATGCACCATGCCGCCCTGAATCGGCCCGGGGCGGACGATGGCGACCTCGATCACCAGGTCATAAAACGTGCGCGGACGGAGGCGTGGGAGCATGGACATTTGCGCCCGGCTCTCGATCTGGAACACGCCGATGGTGTCGGCGCGGCAGATCATGTCGTAGACGGCTTCATCGTCGGCAGGGATTTCTCGCAGCGACGAAGGCACGATGGAATCAAGGCACGAAGGCACGCAGGCACGAAGGCACGAAGGCGAAGACAAATACGCGCCCCCCGCTTTCGCTTCGTGCCTCCGTGCCTCCGTGCCTCCGTGCCTACCGTTCAGCAATTTGAGACACTTACTAATCGCCGTCAGCATGCCCAGCGCGAGGCAGTCCACCTTCAAAATGCCGAGTGCGTCGATGTCGTCTTTGTCCCACTCGATAAACGTGCGATCGGGCATCGCGCCGTTTTCGAGCGGCACAATCTCGCACAGCGGCGTCTCGGTGATAACAAACCCGCCGACGTGCTGCGACAGATGTCGCGGAAAGCCGAGCAGTTGCCGCACGAGCCGCACGAGGTCGGCGACTTTCTGCTCCTGCGGATCGAAGCCGCTTGTGCGCAGCGACCTTGTTTGAGCAGGCGAAGAGAGGCACGGAGGCACGAAGGCACGAAGGCACGTAGGGGAAGACAAAGACACATGCCCCTCTCCCCCTTCGTGCCTTAGCGCCTTCGTGCCTTCGTGCCTCTTTTCTCCCCCTTCGTGCCTTCGTGCCTCCGTGCCTTCGTGCCTTTCTTCCTCCCCCCGCCACTTGTCATACCAGTCCACACTCTTGGCCAGCACATCGATGCGATCGAGCGAAAAGCCGAGCGCCTTGCCCACGTCGCGGATCGCCGAGCGCGGGCGATAGCTGATCACTTCGGCGGTGATCGCCGCTCGCTCGCGACCATACTTGTTGTAGATGTACTGAAACACCTCTTCGCGGCGTTCGTGCTCAAAGTCGACATCAATATCCGGCGGCTCGTTGCGTTCCTTGCTGATGAAGCGTTCGAAGAGCAGGTCGTGCTTGGTCGGATCGACCGCGGTGATGCCGAGGTAGTAGCACACGGCCGAATTCGCCGCCGACCCGCGGCCCTGACAGAGAATGCCGCGCGAACGGGCGAATCGCACGATATCCCAGACGGTCAGGAAATAGTGCTCGAAACGCAGTTCGCGGATGAGGGTGAGCTCGGCTTGTAGGAGGTCGCGCGTTTTCTTTGGGATCGATTGCGTGTGCAGCGGTGAGTCAAGGCACGAAGGGGAATCAAGGCACGGAGGCACGAAGGCACAAAGGCACGGAGGCGAAGACAAAGACGCGCTCCTCTCTGCCCCTTCGTGCCTTTGTGCCTTCGTGCCTTCGTGCCTTTCTTCCTCCCCTTCGTGCCTTCGTGCCTTCGTGCCTTCGTGCCTTTCTATTTGTTGTGCTTCTCCAAGCTGCGAATCAGTGCTTGCAATACCCGATCTGTCTCCGCACTGAGCTTGCTGAGCGCGACCGGAATGCGAAGCAGTCTGAGTTCCTCTGCGATGATCATGTGGGTCTGCAACTCCATGAGCGAACCCCTCGATATTCGCAGGAAGCGGATGTAGTCCGGCAAGCTCTGGCGGCCATAGCCTTCCGCAATGTTCGCAGCGACCGAGACCGCCGCTCGCCGCATTTGAGCGATGAGGCCGAATCTCTCGGTGTCCGGCATCGTTGCAGACGCCGCATAGATTTGCTTCGCCAGGTCTTTGGCTTTTTGCCACGCAATCAAGTCGCGGAACGTCTGAATCGCCATCGATTGTCTCCTTTGCTGAATCAAGGCACGAAGGGGAATCAAGGCACGAAGGCACGAAGGCACGGAGGCACGGAGGCGAAGACAAAGACGCGCTCCCCTCTCGCCCTTCGTGTCTTCGTACCTCTGTGCCTTCGTGCCTTTCTTCCGCCCCCCTCCACGTCAACTCCTCCAAATAATCCATCGCCGTACGGCGCGGCGGCACCAACTCGCTCGGGTACTCGTATCGCAGCTCGTCCAGCGAAAACATGCATTGCTCGGCGATTTCGATCGTGCGGTCGAGCAACTGTTCGTATCCGTGATATCGCCGCTCGATCTCATCCAACGGCCGCAGGTGCCGCTCGGCGTTGGCGTGCAGCCGCGACCCGGCCTCGGCGAGTGTGCACTTCTCGCGAATGCAGGTCAGCACATCCTGCAACTGCCGCCGCTCGGGGATGTGGTAATGCACATGGTTGGTCGCGATCAGCGGAATGCCCAGTTCGCGCGACAGCGCGTCGAGTTGTGCCAGCCGCACGTCGTCAGGCAGGTCGTAGGTGAGCGGGGCGGCGAGGAGGAGCCGCCGTGGAAAGGCGGAAGAGAGGCACGAAGGCACGGAGGCACGGAGGCACGGAGGGGAAGACAAAGACGCGC
>JBJXFK010000086.1:0-3617 GCA_046155505.1 Phycisphaerae bacterium | reverse complement strand
CGCCCGCCGACGGCTACACGATCATCATGAGCAACAACGGCATCTACGCGATCAACCCGTATCTTTTCAAGAAGCTGCCCTACGATCCGGACCGGGACTTCCAGCCGATCTCATTGGTGGCCACTGCAACGCAGGTGCTGGTCGTGCATCCTTCGGTGCCGGTGAACAGCGTGCAAGAGCTCGTTGCGCTCGCCAAATCGAAGCCCGGGCAAATCAACTACGGGTCGGGCGGGCGCGGCATCATTTCGCATATCAGCGCCGAAATGTTCAAAACTGTAACCGGCACCGATCTCACTCACGTCCCCTATAAGGGAACGGGTCAAGCGATCGCCGATCTGGTGGCCGGGCAGTTGCATGTGATCTTCTCGGACATGGTACCGGCCATGCCGCATATCAAGAGCGGCCGGCTGCGCGCGTTGGCAGTGACCAGCGCCACGCGATCAGCCGTGTTACCCGATCTTCCAACGATGGCCGAAGCCGGTGCGGCGGGGTTCACGGCGGATACCTGGTGGGCGGTTGTCGTGCCCAAAGGCACACCACCCGAAATCGTGAATCGCTTGAATGCCGAGCTTGGCCGCGTCGTCAAGCTACCGGAGGTGCAGGAGCGCTACATGAGCCTTGGTGTTGCGACAGCGCACAGCACACCCGAGCGGATCCACGAGTTGGCAAAAATCGAACGGCCCGCCATCGCCAAGGTGCTCAAAACGGCCGGAATCGAGCCGGAGTAGCCGGTTGATCCTGCTTGGGCGCGACAGCGTGTCCGGGCGATGCCGGTCGGCGACGCAAGCTAAGCCGTCGAAATCGACAGCGAATCACAAGCCATGCGCCGTAGAGGAGTACGGCGATGCTGAGCAGCGTCATCAAGACTGCGAGTCCGTCGAGAAGGGCTTTCATCGCGTCGTCCCTTGATCCGCGAGCACAAACGCTCATGCGAATGTTGGACGACGGCAGCGCAATGCGCATCTACATGACGAGCTAGTCCTGTTGGGTAGGCCATTGATCGAGCCGAACGGATGTACGCGGATGCATTGCCGACGATCAAACGTCTAACCGCTCCTCCGACAGCGGCTTGCGTTCCGCGACATTGAACCGGCCGTCATAGATCGGACCCTTGCCTGTGGTCGGCCCTTGATACTGCACGAAGAGCATCATCCCGCCGGTCTCGGTCGACAGCGCCTCTTCGAAATGCGGGTCGGGATAGTGAAGCATGGAACCCGGGCCGACGACACGCTCGCCGATCTTGAACGTGCCTTCGAGGACGTACCAGATCTGCGCGAAATCGTGGCGATGCAATGGATGATTCGCACCAGGCTCATACCGCACGAATCCGGCATTCGGCTCGGTCGGGCGATCGGGCCGCGGATGAAACAGCATCTTGCTGTGCTGGCCGGGAAAGCGGAGCGTTTCCCAGGGCATGTCATTGATGTGGCGCACTTCGACGGGTAGATCTTTGGTCGTAGGCATATCGACTCCTCGCTCATTCCTGGCTACTCTACCCTGATTCTCCTGCTTCACTTAAGTTGACAATGCGCGGGCGCATGGTCCCCGATCGGCGTCGATAGACCCGGCGCTTATCCGCGGAAATTGGACTGATCACTATGCTGCATCGCTCACAGATGCACCTTGTTTCGCTGATCTGGATCTGCATCGTAGTACTTGCGGCCGGTTGCGGAGGTGGGGGTGGGGGCGGAGATGGCGGCGGCACGACACAGCAGCAGTCGAGTTCGCCTACGTCGAGTCCAACCCTGGCGCAGCCCGCCCCGAATACGGCCTCGACCTACGAGGCGACCTACGCATCATTCAACTATGCGCCACCGAAAATTGGCGAGACGATGAATGCGAACGTCACGATCGGCGCTCCGCAGCCACAATCGACAGCAAGTCGGGTCGTCTTGACCACCGGAAACTCGAGCGAGTATTCGAGCTTGCAGTTGGCCATGCCCCAATTCAATCGGGTCTGGCAGGCCAACGAATTCAAGGTGCTCCCGGTCGACCCCGCGACCTTGCAGCCGGATGCATTCCTTGAGGATGCGGGCGTAACGCCCGGGGCGGAGTTTATCGCGTGGGGGCCGGAAGCGAGTCTTGCTTACGCGTCATACGGTATTTGGCTCAAGGATTCACCCGCGCCGACAACGAGTGGCATCGGGGGATTCTTCGCCTTTGGACAGCCGACCCCTTCGTCGGGCATCCCAGCGAGCGGTGTCAGCGTTTTCACGGGAACCATTCGGGGATTTTTCTTCGATGCCTTTGTGACTGGAAACTTCGCGCAATTCGAGGCGAACGTGGTGATCAGCGCGAACTTTGCGACGCGGCAACTCACCCTCGCGACCAATGGTACGACGATTTTCCTCCCGAACGGATTCACCGTCGGTCGAGCGGATTTGAATTGCCTGGGCTCCGCTACATGGGATTCATCCGGCCAGCTGACCGGGAACATGAGTGCGCCCGGCGTTGGCGCGGGTTCCTACATGGGGAGTTTGCGCGGCGCCCTATACGGCCCACGCGCACAGGAGACCGCCGTCGTATTTTCACTCACGCGACACGGAACCGTCTCCAACGACTCGGCGTATCTGGTCGGCGGCTGGGCCGCGAAGGGAAGCTAAATCGAGGAAAGAAAAGGTGGGAATCGCGGGAAAGCGAGAACTTGTTGGAACGCGAAGAGGCGACTGAGTAGCGTTCACATCCATGTGAGTCGAACGCGGGCGCCCACCATCATGATCATGGCGGCAAATGACAATTGAGAATCTGGTAGCGGGTCGCCATGCGGTGAAATTCCCTGAGTCGTCCAAACAGGCACTCGATCAGATTGTGGCCCTTGCACGGCGTGCGGTCGAAGTCGCGCCCATCGGTGCGGTTCTTCCTGGGCGGGATGTCCGGCACGATATTTTTTCGCGATCAGCAACGAAACTCCGCTGCGGAGGAGACTTACGAAAGGGCTCGGCCCCCTTGTCCCTTCCGGAGATATGCAAGGTGCGTTTCGCCCATTCATCGTATGAAATATCTATGTGAACTACCATGATCCTAAGCGCGGCTGAGCATCACCGCTAGCGCGGCATTTGCTGAGCGAGTTCGAGCCAGTCACCCGATCGCCGCTCCATACCGCCAGCGTTCAATACTCACGCTCTTGAACACGCCACCCGAGCTGAGCGGCTCGGCCGCCCAGTACGCATCGCAGGCCACCCGATCCGGGAGCTCCACGATCAGGAGTGAGCCGATGATCCGCGTACCGTCGTCCGATTGCAACGGGCCGCGTGCGACATAGCGGTCCATCACGGTCGCCTGGAAGTTGTGGTGCGCATCATTGACCGCGGCGCGGCGCGCCGGACCATCGTCGTGATCCATCGCGATGATCAGGAATTGCTGCCAACCCGGCGTTCGTTTGTATTCGAGCTGACGGGACTGCATCGACGATGACCAACGCGTGATCTCGATGCGATCAAAGGCGCCGTTCAGGTTGTAGGGTTCATTGTCGATGTAGATCTGGGCGGCTGCGCGATCCGGCAGATCGATCAAGGTGAGGCTGCCGCGCGCCGTCTCACCGTCAGCCTCCATGATCGGCCCGGCGAAGCGGATCTCCTTGCGAAGCGACCGCAGGTACGCCAGATGCGGGTCGAGCG